>NZ_JBNYXS010000010.1:0-119359 GCF_051380775.1 Janthinobacterium pasteuri
GCCAGCAAGCAGTCGGCATAGTTGAGCCATAAGGTCTTGTGGCGCAAGTGCGCCAGCGGCGTGCCGGTGAGCGCATTGAAGGTGCGTCCGCAGGCCACGCAGCGATAGCGCTGCAGTTCGTGCGCGTGGCCATGCCGGTGAGCATGGCTGCTGTTGCAGGCAGGACAGTGCAAGCGCTGCCGGGCCACGCTTTCGACGAGTGCCACGGCAGCGTCCTGCGGCGCTGCTCCGCGCAGCAGGGCGATGCTCGCCAGGCGTTGACGCTGGCTCAGTGCGGTGAACTGGGCGATGAAGGTTTTCCACTGGGCTGACTGCATGGAAGACTCCCGTTTGTCTGCTATGTACCGTCAGACAGCAGGGCCCCAGGAAAATTCTCGGAATTCCCCTACTTATCGGGGACAGAGCCTTAAAAAAAGCAGGCATTCAAGCCTGCTTGTGTATCGGCAACTTACATCGCCAGCGCTTTTTCCACCGCGCCAACGAGTTTTTTGTCGTCCGGCGTCACCTTGCTGGGGAAGCTTTCCACCACTTTACCGTGGCGGTCGATCAGATACTTGTGGAAATTCCAGGCCGGCGTCTTGCCCGTCTGCTTGATCAGGTCCACGTAGAGCGGATTCGGCGTGGGACCGGAAACGACGGACTTCGAAAACATGGGGAACTTCACGCCATAGGTGTTGTAGCAAAAATCGGCGATTTCCTTGCTATTGCCTGGCTCCTGCTTGCCGAAATCGTTCGACGGGAAGCCCAGCACCACCAGGCCCTTGCTGCCGTACTTGGCGTACAGCGCTTCCAGCCCTTCGTATTGATTGGTAAAACCGCAATAACTGGCCGTATTCACCACCAGCACGACCTTGCCCGCGTACTGGCACAGATTTTGCGGCGCTTCATCCTGCAAGCGGTTGAAGGTCTGTTTGAGGATGGCGGGACAGGCGGCTGGCGCGGCGGCTGTAGTGGTTTCTGCGGCATGGGCCGGCATGGCCAGGCTGGCGCCGGCGGCAAGGGTGGTCAGCGCAAACAGCTGGGCAAGGGTCTTGGACATGAAGGGCACCATGGTTGAAAAGGAAAGAAACCATTCTATGCCAAACGCCACGCACGCGTATGAGGGCCACAACAACGGCGATTGCTTGACCGGCATCAATGACCGTGCAGTACTTGCCCAACACACAGTTTTTTTCCCTATGCTCGGCCTTCCTGCCCTTGCCCTGTGGAGTAGCCATGCCCTTCCCGCGCCTGACCGCATTACCCACCGCCCTGCTGGCCGCCAGCCTGCTGATCCTGGCGCCAGAGGGCGCGCACGCCGCCAAAGCCGTCAAAGCCATCAAGCCCGCCGCGAGCAAAGACGCCCCCGCCCTGCCTGCCTACCAGGCGGACCTGAGCCAGACCACCGTATCGGGCCTGTCCTCGGGCGGCTTCATGGCGGCGCAATTTGCCGTCGCCTATTCAGCCACGGTGGCCGGCGCCGGCATCATCGCGGGCGGCCCATATTTCTGCTCAGGCCAGCCGGGCCGCTTCCCCTACATTCCCTATTTGACGAATGCCCTGACCACCTGCATGAATCCCGGCAGCGCGCAAGTGGCGCCGCCCGTGGCCAGCGAATTGCTGCGCGCGGCGAACGATTTTGCGCGCGCCCGTCTCATCGACGACACGGCCAACCTGAAACGCCAGCGCATCTATCTTTTCAGCGGAACGAAAGACCAGACCGTGACGCGGCCGGTAGTGGAGCAAGTGGAAAAATTCTATCAACTGGCGGGTACGCCGGCGGCGCAGATCCGCTTCGTCGATACGGTCGGCGCGGGCCATGCCATCATCACAGACAACAATCAGGACAAGCCCTGCGCCGTGACGGACTCGCCGTTCATCAATGACTGCGACTTCGTGCAGGCGCGCGACATCCTGCAGCACCTGTACCCGGACCTGCAGCCCTCGTCGAGCACCCTGACGGGCAAGCTGATCGCCTTCAACCAGCGCAGCTTCATCCAGAGCGCGTACTCCAGCATGAACAATACGGGCTACGCCTACATCCCGAATGCCTGCGACAGCGAGCGCTGCCGCGTGCATGTGGTCTTCCACGGCTGCCTGCAAACGACGCAAGCCATCGGCAACCGCTTCTACACCAGCACCGGCTACAACCAGGTGGCGGATGCCAACAAGATCATCGTGCTGTATCCGCAAGCCGAACCGAGCCCCGTCTACCCGTACAACCCGAAAGGCTGCTGGGATTTCTGGGGCTACACCAGCATCAATCCGATCGACCCGGATTTTTACCGCAAGAGCGGCACGCAGATGGAGGCGGTCAAGGCCATGCTGAACAGGTTAGGATCGGCTCGCAACAGCCGTCGATAACAGACGTCACGGATGCTTGAGAAAATCGTAGCGAGCGGCAACGAGGCTCGGCGCCCCCATCTGGCTAAGAAGCGCAGCTGTACTTGGTACGGGGCCGCCGAGGCAGCGAGCATCGCAGGCCGGAAAGCGCGCCGCGCAGTAGATTTAATCAAGCATCCTAGATGCCGCCCATGCAGATGTATTTGATGACGAGGTAGTCCTCGATACCGTAGGTCGACCCTTCACGGCCCAGGCCCGATTGCTTGACGCCGCCGAAGGGCGCGATCTCGTTCGAGATCAGGCCCGTGTTGACGCCAACCATACCCGTTTCCAGACCTTCGGCCACGCGCCAGATGCGGCCGATGTCGCGCGAATAGAAGTAGGCGGCCAGGCCGAATTCCGTGTTGTTGGCCAGGGCGATGACTTCATCGTCCGTCTTGAAACGGAACAGCGGCGCCAGCGGGCCGAAAGTTTCTTCCGTGGCCACGCGCATGTCGTTCGTCACATCGGCGATGATGGTCGGCTCGAAGAAGCCATTGCCCAGCGCATGGCGCTTGCCGCCGGCCAGCAGCCGGCCGCCCTTGGCCAATGCATCGGCCACGTGCTCCTCCACCTTGGCGACGGCCTTGCCATCGATCAGCGGGCCTTGCGTCACGCCCGCCTCGATGCCATTGCCAACCTTCAGCTTGGCCACGGCGGCCACCAGCTTGTCGGCAAACGCGTCATACACGCTGTCCTGCACGTACAGGCGATTGGCGCAGACGCAAGTCTGGCCTGCGTTGCGGTATTTCGAGGCGATGGCGCCTTCCACTGCCGCGTCCAGGTCGGCGTCGTCAAAGACGATGAACGGCGCGTTGCCGCCCAGTTCCAGCGAGAGCTTCTTGATCGTTGGCGCGCATTGCTCGGCCAGCAAACGGCCCACCTGAGTCGAACCCGTAAACGTCAGCTTGCGCACGATGGGGTTCGACGTCATTTCGCCGCCGATGTCTTTCGGCGCGCCAGTGACGATGCTGAACACGCCCGCAGGCACGCCCGCGCGCTCGGCCAGCACAGCCAGCGCCAGCGCGGAAAACGGCGTTGCTTCGGCCGGTTTCAAGACCATCGGGCAGCCGGCGGCCAGGGCCGGACCGACTTTGCGGGTGATCATGGCGGCGGGAAAATTCCACGGCGTGATGGCGGCGCACACGCCGATCGGCTCCTTGGTGATGACCAGGCGGCGGTCCGGCCATGGCGATTGCAGGGTATCACCCGCGATGCGCTTGCCTTCTTCGGCAAACCACTCGATGAACGATGCGCCGAACTGCACTTCACCCTTCGCTTCCGGCAAGGGCTTGCCCTGCTCGGTGGTCATGATCAGCGCCAGGTCGTCGGCGTTTTCCAGGATCAGGTCATGCCAGCGGCGCAGCACGGCCGCGCGTTCCTTGGCCGTCTTCTTGCGCCAGGCAGGCCAGGCTGCATTGGCCGCCTCGATGGCGCGGCGCGTCTCGGCTGCGCCCATCAGGGGCACCGTGCCGATATGCTCGCCGGTGGCAGGATTGCTCACATTAATCGTCTGGCCACCATCGGCATCAGCCCAGGCTCCGTTCACGTAAGCCTGGTAACGCAACAAGGTAGGATCTTTCAACTGCAGCATATGGATCTCCGGTCTGGTTTGAATTATCGACGAGGGATACTATGCCACAGCGCGGCCGATTCCGCAGGCGCAGCGCTGAACTGCCCCAAGCTCTACTCGACCTTGAAAGACGACAGTTTCGGGTCCGGTGCCGGGTATTCCAGCTTCATGCCCTGCAGGGTTTCCAGCAGCAGGGAAGCGACCGCCAGGTTGCGCTGGGTCTTGGAATTGGACGGCACCACGTACCACGGCGCGTGATCGGCATCGGTCTCGCGGATCGCCGCTTCATAGGCGCGCTGGTAGCCATCCCACTTCTTGCGCTGGGCGATATCGTTGGGATCAAACTTCCACTGGCGGTCGGGATCGTCGAGCCGCTCCTGCAGCCGTCCGCGTTGCTCATCCTTCGAGATATGCAGGAAGACTTTCAGGATGACGGTGCCCGTTTCGCTCAGCATGCGCTCGAAATCGCGGATCTGCGCGTAACGGCGCTGGCATTCGGCCTTGTCGATCATGTCCTGCACACGCGTGATCAGCACGTCTTCGTAATGGCTGCGGTTGAAGATGGCGATCTCGCCCTTCACGGGCACGTGCTGGTGCACGCGCCACAGGTAATCGTGCGCCAGTTCGATATCGGTAGGGCCCTTGAACGCCACGGCGCGGATGCCCATCGGGTTGATATTGCTGAAGATGGCCTTGACGGTACCATCCTTGCCCGAGGTGTCCATGCCCTGCAGGACCAGCAGCACCTTTTTCTTGTGCTGCGCATACAGCATGCTCTGGCACTCGGCGATCTGCGCCGTCAGCGCCACGGTTTCCTCGCGGTCCAGGGCCTTGCACTGGGCCGCCGTCAGCTTCTTGTTCGCCGCCTTGGTGGCGGCGCCCAGCAGGCGCTTGCCGGCGAATTCCTCGTTCAGCTCAAAGCCGTGGCCGGCGCGGAATTGCGTGCGCGCCTTCATGCCGCCACCGCCAGCTTGCGGTGCTCAATTTTCGTGCAGTGGTCCATCACCACCTCCAGTCCAGCCGCCCGCGCCAGCTGCGCCGCCGCCTCGTTGACGATATCGAGCTGCAGCCACAGGCAGCCGGCCTTGACGGCGATGGCTTCCTCGGCGATGGGCAAGATATCCTCGGACTTGCGGAAGCAGTCGACGATATCGATGCGCGCCGGCGCGACAAAAGCCGCAGCCTGCGTCAGGGTGGCGTAAGCGCGCTGTCCCAGCACGTCGCGCCCGGCGAGGGCCGGATTCACGGGCAGCACGCGATAGCCATGCTGCAGCAGATAGTCGGCCACTTCGTGGCTGGCGCGTTCGGGCTTGTCGGACATGCCGACGATGGCGATGATGCGGCTGTCTTGCAGGATGCGGGCGATGTTGGGCATATTCGGGTCTATGAGGCGTGCGACATTGCCCGCCTAGCGTAGCAGATTCCCGTCCCGCCGGGAGCTAGCCAGAAGACTTAGAAGTCCGCACGGCCGCCATCTTCGCCACGAAAGCTTGCGCACGCGCCGTCACGGCCGCATAGTCGCCCGTGGCTCCCGGTCCACTCAGGCTGCTGCCGATGCCGACGGCCACGGCACCGCTGGCGAACCATGCATGCAGGTTCTCCACCGTGACGCCGCCCGTCGGCATCAACGGCGCCTGCGGCAAGGGAGCGCGCAGGGCCTTGATGTAGGCGGGGCCGAACATCTCAGCGGGGAAGACCTTGACGATGTCGGCGCCCGCCTGCAGGGCCATGACGATTTCCGTCGGCGTCATCGCGCCCGGCATGGCCAGCACCTGGTAGCGCTGGCACAGCGCGATGGTGTCCACGTTCACGCCGGGCGAGATGATGAACTGGGCGCCGGCCAGGATGGCGGCGCGCGCCGTCTCCGTATCGAGCACCGTACCCGCGCCCAGCAAAACTTCGTCGCTATGGCGTTCGCGCAGGGTGCGCAGCACGCCCAGGGTATCGGGCGTGGTGAACGCCACTTCAAGCGCCGTGATGCCGCCAGCGATGCACGCCTCGGCGATCTGCACGGCAGCCTGCGCCGAAGGGGCGCGCACGATGCCGACCATGCCCCGTTCGATAATGCCCTCGAAAACCGTGTGTTTTTGCATATGCTCTCTCCTGTCAGGACGGCAGGGCGCCAAAGCGCGCTTCCGGCAAGCCGCGCAAGCCAGGCTGGCGCGCATGAAACAATCCCCCGGCCAGCGGTTCGCTCGCCAGCTGCGCCGGCGTCAAACTCTCCTGAGCGGTGGTGACGAACAATTCGTCGTAGTGCGGCCCACCCAGGCTCACGCAACTGGGCTGCGAGACGGGCAAGGTGATCGCGCGCTCGACGCTGCCGTCCGGCGCGAAGCGCAAAACCGTGCCCGCACCCCACTGCGCGCTCCACAGGTGGTCGTGCGCATCGATGGTGGCGCCGTCGGCGGCGCCCGGCCCCGGATCGAGCACGGCAAACACGCGCACCCGGCTGGCGTCGCCCCCCAGGTAATCATCCCAGCAGTAGATCGCCTTTTTCATCGAATCGCAGAAGTACATGGCCGTGCCATCGATGCTGAAGCAGATGCTGTTCGAGATGGCGATCGGCGGCAGCGGCAGACGCTCCAGGCTCAGGTCCAGGTTGAGGCGATAAAAACTGGCGATCGCATCGCGGCATGGGCGCTCATCGAGCGTGCCGAAGACAAAGCGTCCCTGACGGTCGCAGCGGCCATCGTTCAGGCGCGTCATGGGCAAGTCCGCCTCCACCGTGTGCAGGCGCGTCACGGCCCCGCTGCGCGCGTCAAACCAGGCCAGTCCGGAGGCCAGCCCCAGCAGCAGCACGTCGTCGCTGTGCGTCAGCGCAAAGCACGCCAGGCGCTCGGGCATGGCCCAGTTCTGGCGCTCCCCCGTGCCCAGCTCCAGCGCATGCAGCTGGCAGCCTTCGATATTCGTCCAGAAAACGCGGCCGCTGCGTTCGCACCAGCGCACGCCCTCGCCCAGGAAATTCTGCGCATCGACCAGTAATTGGGCCCGTGTCCCCATCATTTTTCCTTGTTTTTCAGTGTGATTCGCGCGGAACCGCCGAGCCGCGGCAGCCGACGAGAAAATCCAGGTCCGCGCCTTCGTCGGCCTGCGTCACGTGCTTGATGTACATGGACTGATAGCCGCCCTTCATGGCCGGCTGGGGTGCGCGCCACTCTTCGCGCCGGCGCGCCAGCTCGGCCTCGTCGACGTCCAGGTGCAAACGCCGGCCCGCCACGTCGAGTTCAATCATGTCGCCATCGCGCACCAGTGCCAGCGGCCCGCCGACAGCCGCTTCGGGCGCCACGTGCAGCACCACCGTGCCATAAGCCGTGCCGCTCATGCGCGCATCCGAGATGCGCACCATGTCGCGCACGCCCTGCTCCAGCAGTCTTTTCGGCAGTCCCATATTGCCCACTTCGGCCATGCCCGGATAGCCCTGCGGGCCGCAATTTTGCAGCACCATCACGCAGCTGGCGTCGATATCGAGCGCGGGATCGTCGACGCGCTTTTTATAATGCTCGATGCTGTTGAAGACGACGGCGCGGCCACGGTGCTGCATCAGTTCCGGCGAGGCGGCGGACGGCTTGATGACGGCGCCGCGCGGGGCCAGGTTGCCATGCAGGACGGCGATGCCGCCCTCGTCCTTGAATGGCTGCGCCAGCGGCGTGATCACCTCGGGATTGAAATTTTCCGCTTCGGCCACGTTGACGGCCATGCTGGCGCCCGTGACAGTCAGCGCCTCGCCATGCAATTTTCCCAGCAGGTCGCGGATGATCACGGGCAGTCCGCCCGCATAGTAAAAATCTTCCATCAGGTACTGGCCCGACGGCATCAGATTCAGCAAACAAGGAATGTCGCGGCCCAGGCGGTCCCAGTCGCCCAGGCGCATGTCCACGCCGATGCGCCCTGCAATGGCCAGCAGGTGGATCACGGCATTCGTCGAACCGCCGATGGCACCGTTGACCATGATGGCGTTTTCAAACGCCTCGCGCGTGAGGATTTGCGACAGTTTCAGGTCTTCGTGCACCATGTCGACGATGCGCCGGCCCGTCAGCTGCGCCTGCAGCTTGCGGCGCGCATCGACGGCGGGAATGGCCGCGTTGCCGGGCAGGGTCACGCCCAGCGCCTCGACCATGCTGGCCATGGTGGAGGCCGTGCCCATGGTCATGCAGTGGCCGGCGGAGCGCGACATGCACGATTCGGCCTGCTTGAATTCGGCGGACGTCATGCGCCCGGCCCGTACGTCTTCGGAAAACTTCCACACATCCGTGCCCGAACCGATCGGTTTGCCGCGATAGTTCCCGTTCAGCATGGGGCCGCCCGACAGCACGATGGTGGGCAAGTCCACGCTGGCCGCGCCCATCAGCAGCGCCGGGGTGGTCTTGTCGCAGCCCGTCAGCAGCACCACGCCATCGATCGGGTTGGCGCGGATCGATTCCTCGACATCCATGCTGGCCAGGTTACGGAACAGCATGGCCGTCGGACGCAGATTCGTCTCGCCCAGCGACATCACGGGAAATTCGACGGGGAAACCGCCCGCTTCGAGCACGCCGCGCTTGACCATCTCGGCCAGGTCGCGGAAATGGCCATTGCAAGGCGTCAGCTCGGACCAGGTATTGCAGATGCCGATGACGGGCCGGCCATCGAAGGCGTCGCCGGGATAACCCTGGTTCTTCATCCAGCTGCGGTGGATGAAACTGTCCTTGTCGTCGCCGCCAAACCACGCTTGCGAACGCAAGGGACGCTTGTTCTTGTTGTCACTCATACCGTCTCCTGCCGGGAAATCAAGCCGCGCGCGGCGGCGATCAGCAGCGCACCGTGACCGGCCAGGTTTGCTTGGTGCTGGTCGTCGACAATGATGCGCTTGCCATAAAAAAAACCGTGTTCTTCGATCAGCAGCCCGAGCGCCTGGCGCAGCATGGGCTTGCCGGTAATGACGAGCGGCGTATCGGGCCGCATCTGGATGGCGGTGCTGTTGCGCAGCGCCAGCAAGTCGCCGCTGAGGACGGCGCCCATCAGGAAATTGGCCCGCTCATTGCATTCGACGGCGCTGAACTGGCCCAGGGTGCGCACGCTGAAGCAGGCGCGCGCCAGCCCTGTCTTTTGCGCTGCGGCCGCACCGGCCAGCAGCATTTTCGGCACCAGGGTCTGCGCAAAACCGCCATCGACCGATTGCTTGATCAGGGTGTGCTGGGTGATCGCCTGCAGCAGCTCGCCCGCGATGGTGGTGCTGCAGCCGAGGATGCGGCGCTGCTCGTCCACGCTGATCAGTTTGGTGTGCGAACCGGGCATGATCAAGGTCGCCGCGCCACGCAATTGCAGGCGCTCGAGCAGCGCGACGACTTCCGTCTCTTCACCGCGCATCATGTCCATCGCTTCGACGTTATGCAGGCCGACGGCGCCATGCTGGTTGCGCACGCCAGGGATCAGCCACAGGGGCTGCGCCAGCACGTCGGGCAAGTCCACCGCCTGCATGCCTTGCGCCAGCTGGGCCAGGCCGGCGGGCGCCGGCAAATGCGGTACTTCCTGCACCCCCATGGGCGAGGTGATCATGCCCGAGGCCAGCGCCAGATCCACCTCGGACGACGCGATCCCCGCGCTGGCCAGCACGCTGGCGATGGTGTCGCGCAGCGCCTGTTTCAGCGCGCCGTTATGGCCATCGATGGCGGTATTGCGCACGCCCGTTTCCAGCTGCGCCTGGGCGACGACAACGCCTGCGCGCCACAGCAAGGTACGCGTATTGGTGGTGCCGGCATCGATGGTGAGTATGTTCATGGGCAGGTTCGCAGCGTCGTTAAAGGCAAAAATAAATGAGCGAAAAACCACCCCATGGTAGAACTGCCCCGCATATCTGACCAATCACTTATTTGACATCATTGATACCGGTTCTGATATGTCAAACGCGTCAATATCCTGCACGCCCAATCGGTAGGCGAGCTTGAACTGCTTCACCTGTCCCGGCTGCAATTGGACGCCCTGCGCCAGCAGGGAAAAACAGCGCGCATCGGAAGACAGATGGCAGCGTTCCTGGCTACTGGAAAAGCGCAAGACCCGGCCGGAAGCGGGGTCGGCAACAGGGAAGCGGGAGAAATCGGCAGCATGGCGGCTTTCAAAAGAGCGTGACGGGATGGCTGGTCTTCAAGTCCGGATCGATTCTGCGCGCCGACCTGTGTCGCCGCAATGACGAAAATCACCAAATTGAATGATGATTATTGGTATTGCGGCGCACCAAAAATAGCCGACGCCCGGCCCCCGTTTCCGTCCTGCCAGCGGGAAGGACGGGGCGTATGGCGCATTGCATCAATTAGCTCATCGATATCATTTTGGATATCGCCAATGCGAAAAAAGTGATTGGTGAGGGATGGATGGACAAACTAGTATCAGCCGTGGCCTGCAATCGGCCATCCGCACGGAGCCCGCCCCACTGGGACGACGGCCCTGGCACATTCAACTATCGAAGACGGTGGAGATCTGAAATGAAAACAACAATGAAAATGCTGACCGCGAGCCTGGCACTGGCCATCTCCGGCATGGCAGTAATGCCCGTGGCAAGCGCCGCCGACAAGGGCGCGATCGGCATTTCGATGCCGACCAAGTCATCCATGCGCTGGATCGCCGACGGCGACAACATGGTCAAGGTATTCAAGGAGCGCGGCTACAAGACGGACTTGCAGTTTGCCGACGACGATATCCCGAACCAGCTGGCGCAGGTGGAAAACATGATCACCAAGGGCGCCAAGGTGCTGGTGATCGCCGCCATCGATGGCACCACCTTGTCAAACGTGCTGCAAAAGGCGGCCGACAAGGGCATCAAGGTCATCTCGTATGACCGTCTGATCCGCGGCACGAAAAATATCGATTACTACGCCACCTTCGACAACTTCCAGGTCGGCGTACTGCAAGCGGGCTATATCGAATCGGCGCTGAAACTCAAGGAAGGCAAGGGGCCGTTCAATATCGAACTGTTCGGCGGTTCGGCTGACGACAACAACGCGCACTTCTTCTACAACGGCGCGCTGTCGGTCCTGAAACCGTACATCGACAGCGGCAAGCTGGTGGTGCGCTCGAAGCAGATGGGCATGGAAAAGGTCGCCACCTTGCGCTGGGATGGCGCCGTGGCGCAGGCGCGCATGGACAACCTGCTCAGCGCCTACTATGGCAATGCGCGTGTCGATGCGGTGCTGTCGCCGTACGACGGCTTGAGCATCGGCATCCTGTCCTCGCTCAAGGGTGTCGGCTACGGCACGCCGAAACAGCCGTTCCCCGTCGTGACGGGCCAGGATGCGGAAATCCCGTCGGTGAAATCGATCATCCGCGGCGAACAGGCGTCGACCGTGTTCAAGGACACGCGCGAACTGGCCAAGGTGACGGCGAATATGGTCGATGCGATGATGGGCGGCAAGACGCCGACCGTCAACGATACCAAGACCTATAACAACGGCGTCAAGGTGGTTCCATCGTACCTGCTCAAACCCGTCACCGTCGACAAGGCGAACTGGAAGCAGGTGCTCGTCACCGGCAGCGGCTACTACACGGAAGCGCAAGTGCAATAAGCATCGACGGTACTGAAGGCCCGGCGCTACCGGGCCTTTCGCTTCATGCAATATCCAGAACAAGACTGCCGCACGACCGATGCCGAAAAGCGCGCGGCCGTGCCAGAGAGGTAATATGACGAACACTATCCTGGAAATGCGCGGGATACGCAAAACATTCCCGGGCGTCGTTGCGCTCGACAATGTCAATCTGCGGGTACGCAGCGGCGAGATCCACGCCATCGTCGGCGAAAACGGCGCCGGCAAATCGACCCTGATGAAAGTGCTGAGCGGCGTCTACGGCCATGGCAGCTATACGGGCGACATCGATTACCTGGGCCAGACGCGGCATTTCCGCGGCATCAAGGACAGCGAAGAAATCGGTATCATCATCATCCACCAGGAACTGGCGCTGGTACCGCTGCTGTCGATCGCCGAGAATATCTTTCTCGGCAACGAACCGGCCCGCATGGGCGTCATCGACTGGGAATACGCGCAAACGAAGACACGCGAACTGTTGCACAAGGTCGGCCTGAAAGAGTCCCCGGACACCCTGATCACCAATCTGGGCGTGGGCAAGCAGCAGCTGATCGAAATCGCCAAGGCGTTGTGCAAGGACGTCAAGCTCCTGATCCTCGACGAACCGACTGCCAGCCTGAACGAAAGTGACAGCGCGGCCCTGCTCGATTTGCTGCTGGAGCTGAAACGCCAGGGCATCGCATCGATCCTGATTTCGCACAAGCTCAATGAAATTTCACGGGTCGCCGATGCCATCACGGTGCTGCGCGACGGGAATACGGTCGACAGTTTCGACTGCCGCGTCGAACCCGTCAGCGAAGACCGCATCATCGAAAAAATGGTCGGGCGCGAGATGGCCGACCGCTATCCGCCGCGCACGCCCACCATCGGCGAGACCATTTTCGAAGTGCGCGACTGGCGCGTCTTCCATCCCGAGCATGCCGACCGCCCCGTCATCAAGGGCATCAGCATGCATGCAAAAAAGGGCGAAATCATCGGCATCGCCGGCTTGATGGGTTCCGGGCGCACGGAACTGGCAATGAGCATTTTCGGGCGCGCCTACGGCCAGCGCATCAGCGGTACGGTGCTCAAGAATGGCCAGGAAATCGACGTCAGCACCATCGGCAAGGCGATCGCCCATGGCCTGGCATATGTCACCGAAGACCGCAAGGGCCTGGGCCTGATCCTGGAAGAGGACATCAAGAAAAACACCAGCCTGGCCAACCTGGACGCGGTATCGACCCGCACGGTCATCGACGAGGCGCGCGAGTTCGGCGTGGCCGACGAGTTCCGCCGCAAGCTCAAAATCCGCTGCTCGAGCATCCTGCAAAAGGTGGTCAACCTGTCCGGCGGCAACCAGCAGAAAGTGGTGCTGGCGAAGTGGCTTTTTTCGCGCCCCGACATCCTGATCCTCGATGAACCGAGCCGCGGCATCGACGTGGGCGCCAAATACGAGATCTACAGCATCATCAGCGAGCTGGCCGCCGAAGGCAAATGCATCATCATGATTTCCTCGGAAATGCCGGAATTGCTGGGCATGTGCGACCGGATCTATGTCATGAACGAAGGCAGCTTTGCGGCAGAACTGAGCGCAGCAGAAGCATCGCAGGAGCGAATCATGCGCGCAATCGTTACACACGGAGAAAACAATGAACAATAAACTGACAGCGGGAGCGGCGGCAGGCGCCACCACCGGCACTGCGCCGGCCGCCAAGAGCTATGCCGGCTTCTTGAAAAACAATATGCGCGACTACGGCATGCTGCTCTCCCTGATCGTCATCATGGGCTTTTTCCAGTACATGACCGACGGCACCCTGATGCAGCCGCTGAACCTGACCAACCTGGTGCTGCAAAACAGCTACATCGTCATCATGGCGCTAGGCATGCTGATGGTCATCGTGGCCGGCCATATCGATTTGTCCGTTGGCTCGGTGGTCGGCTTCGTCGGTGCGCTGGCGGCCGTCCTGATCGTCAACTACCACATGAATTTTGTCGCCGCCAGCATCCTCTGCCTGCTGGCAGGCGCCGTGATCGGCGGCGCGCAAGGGTATTTTGTCGCCTTCTTTAAAATCCCGTCCTTCATCGTCACCCTGGCCGGCATGCTGGTATTCAAGGGCCTGACCCTGGCGCTGCTGGCTGGTCAGTCGGTCGGCCCCTTCCCGGAAGGCTTCCAGATGCTCAGCTCGGGCTTCCTGCCCGACCCGTTCGGCGGAGAGAATCTACGCGGCTTGTCGCTGCTGCTGGGCGTGATCGCCGCCGCGGCGCTGATCATCACCTCGCTGCGCAGCCGCGCCAAGCAACTCAGGCATGGCATGGAAAACGAGCCGCGCGCCTTCTTCCTGCTGAAAAACGCGATCTTCGCCGCCGTGATGGTGTATTTCAGCTACCTGCTGGCGTCGTACCGCGGTTTCCCCAACGTGCTGGCCGTGATGTCCCTGCTCATCGTCGCCTACACCTTCATTACCAACCGCACCGTGCTGGGCCGCCGCGTATATGCCGTCGGCGGCAACGAAAAGGCGGCGCGCCTGTCCGGCATCAAGACGGAACGGGTCAGCTTCTACACCTTCGTCAACATGGGCATGCTGGCCGCGCTGGCGGGCCTGATCTTCGCGGCGCGCCTGAACACGGCCACGCCGAAGGCCGGCACGGGTTTCGAGCTGGACGTGATCGCCGCCTGCTTCATTGGCGGCGCCTCGGCCTCGGGTGGCGTGGGCAAGGTGATGGGGGCCGTCATCGGCGCCTTCATCATGGGCGTGATGAACAACGGCATGTCCATCATGGGCATCGGCATCGATTACCAGCAGGTGATCAAGGGCCTGGTGCTGCTGGCGGCCGTGTTCTTCGACGTGATCAACAAGAACAAGTAGACCGGTTCGAGCCTTAGGGGGCTCTGGCCGGCGTTCGCGTCGGCCTTTTTTATGCTGCGGCTAATCGCGCAGCGCGGTCCCCCCACCACGCGGCCTCTTCGAACACGGAAAATCCCGACAGATCGGCATGCGCGAACAGGATCGCACCGTCATGTTCACGCAAGGCCTTCAGCCCCGCATTGCTGCGGAATCCCGGCAAGGGTGCGGCCATGGCGTGGCCGCGCACGGTGATGTCGACGCGCTCGACGCAGCTGGCAAAATCGCGTCCATACGCCGTTTTCAGGTCGACGCTGGCCAGCGCCAGCAATTGCTCGGGCGTGGCCACATCTAACCATTTGCGCGCTTGCTGCGGCGTGCGGTCGGACAAGGCCACGTAAGCGCTGAAGACGGTTTTCTCGGGCGGGCGCACGCGGATATCCTGATGGGTCGAGACGACATAACCGAGGCCCGGTTCCTGGTACACCACGTTGTCCCAGCACAGGGGTGCATGCGGCAGTTCGTCGGGAAAGCGTTTCAGTAAAAAATTCGCCACCATCCACGGCGCATACGCGGGCGTGTGCAGCTTCGCGTCAAAGCCGTAGCTGGCAATGTCCGGCACCACGCGCGCCGCCACATACAAGGGCATGGCGCAGATGGCCTTGCGCGCCTTGACCAGGTAGGTGCGTGGCTGGCCATCGACCAGTTCCAGGCACAGCGCTTCCACGCCCTGGTCCGTCGTCTGCACGGAAACCACCGTGCCCGCATGACGTTTGACGCCCGAGGCCCGCTCCATGGCCGTGGCCACCGGTTGCATGCCACCGGGCCAGGTCAGCCAGGCGCCGTTGCCCGCATTCGCCGCCTGCCCCCAGCGGCTGCAATAGTAATGCAGGCCGGCCCAGGCCGACACCTGGTCGTAGCGCGTGCCATAGTCGTCGCGGCAGCAGTAATTCAAATACCAGTGCAGGGTGGGCGAGGTATAGCCTTCACGCTCCATCCACTGCTTCAAGGTGATGGCGTCGAGCGCCTGCCAGGCCGGGTCTTGCGACGACTCCACGGTGGGAAAGACAAACACGCGCTTGCCATCGTTGCCGCGCGCCTGGCGCAGCTGCGCCACCTGCGCGAAGAAGCGCTGGTGCTGCGCCAGTTCCGCAGGCGGCACGCCTTCGGTGGGAATGAAGCCGTCCTGCCAATGGCCGTTGAACAGCAGGCGCTCCTCGGGCGCGTGCAGAATATAGCGCTCGTCGTAAGTCGGCTTTTCCGCCATCGGGTCACGTTGAATGATCCCCAGGTCGAACAGGATCTCGCGCACATGGGTCGATTCGGGCGAAGGCAGCGGCAGGTAATGGCCACCGGTCGGATAGGCCAGGTCGCCGAAATGGCCGCCGGCCGCGTTGCCGTAGGGCTGGGGGCCGTCGACCATCAGGAAATCCCGGTGCCCAAGCTTGTTCAAGCGCCAGGCAGCCGTCAGGCCGGCGATGCCGGAGCCAAGGATGGCAACATCGGTCGTCAGCGTTCGGGAAGGTGCTGGCAATGCCTTGCGATCGCGAAGATAGTGTCCTTCGCTGCGGCCCGGATACAACACCTTCGGCGTGATTTCCTGCCAGCGCAGATACGCGGCGATGCTGCCGATGCCGGCCGTCGCCGCTGCAGTGCCGCCGGCAGCCCACAGCATGAAGGAGCGGCGCTGCATCAGCGGATCACCCGGTTCCAGTCCTGCTCGAATTCATGCACGAGCGACTGGGTGTTGAGGCGATTCGGCGCCATCGGCAACGGCTGCATGTCGGGCGGGAAAATGAACATCTCGCGCGTGGTGTCCGCATTCAGGTAGCGCATGGGCAGGCGGTATGTCGTCGGCGGTGTGTAGTCGAGCTGGGGCGAGGCCAGAATAAAACCCCATTCGCCGAACGAGGGCACGTAAGCGTGGTAGGGCCAGGTGCGCATGCCCACTTCGCGCAGGGTCGAATTGATGGTCCAGTAGGCGTGCGGGGCAAAGAACGGCGACGTCGATTGCACCACCATCAAGCCCTTGGCCGCCAGGTGTTTTTTTACCAGGTCGTAGAAAGGCACGGAATACAGTTTTCCAAGCGCGAAGCTGGAAGGATCGGGAAAGTCGACGATGGCCGCGTCGAACATGTCGCCGTTATTGCGCAGCCAGACGGCGGCATCGGCATTAACGACGGTGACGCGCTTGTCCGAGAACGAATTGTTATTCAGCTTTGCCAGTTCCGGGCGCGTGGTAAACGCGGCCGTCATGGCGGGGTCGAGGTCGACCACGGTGACGTGTTCGATATTCGGATAGCGCAAGATTTCGCGCAGCGCCAGGCCATCGCCGCCGCCCAGCACCAGCACGCGGCGCGCCCATGGCAAGGCTTCCAGCACGGGGTGCACCAGCGCTTCGTGGTAGCGGTACTCGTCGCGCGAGGAAAACTGCAGGTTGCCATTGATGTACAGCCGCGTATCGTCCTTCCAGCGCGTGATCACCAGGCGCTGGTAGGGCGTGGTGGTGGAATACACGATCTGGTCACCGAACAGGCCATGTTCGCCCCAGGCCACCATGCGGTCCGACATGGCAAAGCCGACGATCAGCAGCAGCATCACGACGCAGGCGCGCAGGAAGCGCCCCGTGAGGTTCTTCAGCTCGGCGCGGAACACGTAAATCGTCCACAGGCCCACGCCCACATTGAGCATGCCGAACAAAAAGCCCGTACGCACCAGTCCCAGGTACGGCGACAGCACCAGCGGGAACAACAGGGAAACTGCCAGCGCGCCCAGGTAATCGAAGGTCAGTACGCGGCTGACAAGTTCACTAAATTCCGTCTGGCGCGAATTGAGGGCGCGCATCACCAGCGGCACTTCCATGCCGACCAGTGCGCCGATCAGGAATACCATCACATACAATAAGGTGCGAAATGGCGCCGCCATCCACGAAAACGTCATGAACAGGATGGCGGCCGACAAGCCGCCGATCAGGCCCACGGCCAGCTCGATGTCGACGAAGCGCGAGAGCACATCGTCGTCCCGCACATACTTTGAAAAGTGAGCACCTACACCCATGGCGAACAGGTAACAGCCAATGATGGTGGAAAACTGCAGGATGGAGTCGCCGAGCAGGTAGCTGGACATGGCGCCGGCGATCAGCTCATACGCGAGGCCGCAGGAGGCGACCACGAAGACGGACAAGATCAGAATTTTTTTGTTCATTGGACTTTTTTTGTTCTAATATGCGTTGACGTTATCAAATACTCATTGCGAGGAAAGCTGTGCCCGCCATCCTAAACTATCTGATCCATCTTTTACTGGCCGCCGGGCTATTGATTGTATTTTTTATCATCTACACGCGCGTCACGCCGTATAACGAAGTGCTGCTGATTCGCCAGGGCAACCAGGCGGCGGCGCTGTCGCTGGGCGGCGCGATACTGGGCTTTTCCGCTACCATCGCCTCGTCCCTGATGCACACGGCCGACTACCAGCAATTCTTCGCCTGGGCCTTCGGCGCCATGGTGGTGCAATTGCTCGCCTATGTGGTGACCACGCGCCTGCTGCGCATGTCGAAGGACCAGATCGAATCGAACAACAGCGCCTTCGGCGGCTTGCTGGGCGCCATTTCCCTGTCGATCGGCGCCATCAACGCCGCCTGCATTTCCTGACACCGTTTTATCTTATTCAAGGATATCCATCATGAGCCTCGGCAGCTTTATCAAGAAGCAGTTTATCGACGTACTGCAGTGGAACGAAGAGACGGAAGGCGTGCTGGCCTGGCGCTTTCCCATGCAGGATTTCGAGATCCAGAATGGCGCCATCCTGAATGTGCGCGAATCGCAGGTCGCCGTCTTCGTCAACGAAGGCAAGATCGCCGACGTCTTCGGTCCCGGTACGCACAAGCTGACGACGCAAACATTACCGTTGCTGACCAACCTGAAAAACTGGGACAAGCTGTTCGACTCGCCCTTCAAGTCGGATGTGTATTACTTCAGCACCCGCGTGCAGACGGGCCGCAAATGGGGCACGCCGCAGCCGATCACCATCCGCGACAAGGATTTCGACATGATCCGCGTGCGCGCCTTCGGCATGTATTCGTACCGCATCGCCGACGCCCGCACCTTCTTCACCGAGATCAGCGGCACGCGCGAGGTCTATACGCGCGACGAGGTGGAAGATCAATTGCGCGGCATTTTGATGTCCAGCATGGCCAGCTCGCTGGGCGGCGCCAACGTGCCCTTCCTGGACATGGCAGCCAACCAGGCGCTGATGGCGCAGGAAGTCAAGGATGGCCTGGCGCAGGCGTTTTCCCGCTATGGCGTGGGCCTCGATGAATTCAACGTGGCCAGCATCAGCCTGCCCGAGGAATTGCAGGCGGCGCTCGACGAGCGCATCTCCGCTGGCATGAAGGGCGGCCTGGGTGCCGACAAGATGAGCGGCTACACCAAATTCCAGGTGGCCAACGCGATCCCGCTGGCGGCGCAGAACGAAGGCGGCATGGCTGGCATCGGCGCGGGCCTGGGCGCCGGGCTGTCGATTGGCCAGGTGATGGCGCAAAGCATGGGCGGTGCGCTACAGCAGCAGGCACCGGCTCCGGTGGCGCCACCGGCGCCAAGCGAGGAACCGATCGAGGCACGCCTGGAAAAGCTCAAGGGTCTGCTCGACAAGGGCCTCATTTCGCCGGTCGACTACGACGGCGCCAAGGCTGAACTGCTGAAAAAACTGATCGGCTAAGCGCGACTGCATGCAAACTGTTTCCTGTCCCAGCTGCGGCGCGGAAGTCCGCTTCCGCTCGCACGCTTCCGTGCTCGCCGTGTGCGAGTACTGCCAAAGCACCATCCTCAAGGACGCCGATTCCGTCAGGGACGTGGGCAAGATGTCGGCCGTCCTGGAAGACTATTCACCAATCCAGATCGGCACGGCTGGCGTCTATGACGGCCTGCACTTCACCGTCGTCGGGCGCATCCAGCAGCGCTACAGCGCCGGCACGTGGAACGAGTGGTATGTACTGTTCGACGACACCAGCACAGGCTGGCTGGGCGACTCGTCCGGGCTGTATACGCTGACCGCCGAAATTGCTGACCCAAAGATGCTGGCCAACCTGCCTGCCTTTGCCGAGCTGCTGCCGGGCAGGCAATACCAGATCGACGGCGTGCCTTACACTGTGGCCGAGGTCCGCAATGCCGAATGCATCGCCGGCCAGGGCGAACTGCCATTCAAGGTGGGCGCTGGCTGGCGCATCCAGGTGGCGGACTTGCGCAGCTACTCCAGCTTCATCACGCTGGACTACACGGATGGCCCGCAACCGGTGCTCTATCTGGGTTTCGCCGTCACGTTGGAAAGCCTGCAGTGCCAGTTGCTGCGCGACGACGATGCCATTGCCAAGAGCGCCGGCAAGTACCGTGGCAAGCTCGAAGCGCTCGACTGCCCCTCCTGCGGCAGCGGCATCAAGTATGTCCCAGGCGCGGCAGCACAGCTGGTATGCCCCGCCTGCCACGCGCAGCTCGACGCCAGCGACCAGGAAGCGCAGGTGCTGGCCATCGGCAAGCAGGTGCACGACAACGTCGACATCACACTGGAACTGGGCGCCAGCGCGAAGATCAACAATGCCGACTTCACGGTGATAGGCATGATGCGCCGCGCCGACGACGAGGGTAGTCAGTGGAACGAATACCTGCTGTTCAGCGCGCGCGCCGGTTTTTTCTGGCTGGTGGAGACGGACGACGGCTGGTCGCGTTCCAACGTGTTGCCGAACTGGCCCACCTGGCCGTCCCTGGATGCGGAGCGATGCGCGCTCGATGGTGCCGTCTATACCAAGCTGTACGACTATGGCTCGCAGGTCGTGTATGCGGCGGGCGCCTTCAACTGGAAGGTGGCAGTCGGCGACAACACGCATGTCTATGAATTCGAACAGGGCCAGACCAAGCTGGCGGCGGAAATCACCGCCGAGGAAATGACCTGGTCGCGTTCCGTGCCCGTCGCCTTCGACCAGATGAGCGCCTGGTTCGGCGCCGCTTTCCATGGCGTGGCCACCGGCCGCAACATCAAGCTCAGCCACAAGCAGACCGCCAGGATCTTTATCGCCATCGTGCTGGTCTTGAATGCGATCCCGATGTTTGTCTCGTTTTCCAGCACGCTGCTATGGAGCGTGCTGGGCTGCCTGGCGCTGTTCCTGCCGGCTGTTTTCCTCGACAATAATGCAAAGAACCCCCATGAGTAAATATGTGATCTACGCGCTGATGGTGACCTTCACCGTCACGACCACCAACTGGGTACGCATGTTCACGCTGACCAGCAGCGGCATGCGCAACACCAATACGAACACGGGCGGCAGCAGCTGGAGCTCGCGCACGGGCACCGGGGGCGGCAGCTACGGTGGCGGTTATGGCGGCGGCTCCGGCGGCGGTGGCGGCAGCCACAAATAAGCATGGCGTCCACACCGCATCTGCCCCTGGGCACCCATCTGCTGGCCGACCTGTCGGGCATCGTACCGGAACGCCTGCGCGACTGCGCCGCGCTCGAAAGCCTGCTGCGCGCAGCGGCCAGCGCGGCCGGCGCGCAGGTACTGCACGGCCATTTCCACAGCTTTGGCCCGGGCCAGGGCGTCACGGGCGTGCTGCTGCTGGCCGAGTCGCACATCTCGCTGCACACCTGGCCCGAAGTCGGCTTTGCCGCCGTGGATATCTTCATGTGCGGCGCGGCGCGGCCGCAACTGGCGCTCGACATCATCAAGGATGCGCTGCAGGCGGCGCATTGCCAGCTGCAATCCGTGCGCCGCGCCCCGCCGGGCTAAGCTCGCTGGTGGATCGCGTGGGGATCGCTTACACTGTCGGCTCATCTCCCAACCGTGAATCCCATGCGCCGTTCTGCCCTGTCCCTGCTGCCACTGTTACTGCTCGTCACCGCTTGCGATGACTACACGGCACCCAGCCTGTACCAGGCCACCACGCCCGAATGCAAGACGTGGACGGAAGGTTCGCGCTTCGCGCTGCCGCGCGGCATCAGCGTGTATGCCACGCCACCCGTCACCCTGAAGGAGGGCGGCACGGAACTGGCGCTGATCTTCACCTTGCCAGTCGGTACGCAAGCCAGTTTTACGCGCCTGTCGTTCCTGCTGGAAGAACCGCACAAGCAGCCGTTCGCCGAGGCGAAAGTGCTGACCATCTACCAGCGCGGCATGAACCAGAAGGCCGAGATCGTCGACGTCATCGAAAAGCTGCCCATCATGTTTGCCGCCGTCGGCAATAGCAAGGAAACCCAGTGGCGATTGCGCCTGCAACTGCCGCGCCAGCTGCCGCAGCGCTTTGATTTATCGATGCCCGACATGCTCGTCGCCGGCAAGCGCTATCCGGTGCGCACGTTTACGTACCGCTATTTCCCTGAACGCAGTGCCTACGGCATGTGCAGCTGAGCCACACCGTTCATTGACGGCGGCGCGCGCCGCTGGCACACTGGCGTTTTCCACCACACAACAGGAGTAGACAACATGCGCCATTCGGATACTGCCGTGCTGTCGGCTGCCTGATCACTGTCTTTCCCGGCTAAGTCCCTTAGCCCGCTGTTCTTCATACGCGTGATCGCGTAGCCGACGTCCCCCTTCTTTCGTGCCAGTCATGCCGACTGGCGGTGCCTGCACGCGCAGGCTTCACGTCCGCACGCGGACGACAGAATTTGGAATCACGCTACCATGATCGCATTCGATTTTGCGCAACTACGCCTTATCGGGCTGCAGCAGGCCATCGCCGGCGCAGCCACCCAACTCGACGTATCTTCTCCCGCCGCGCAGCTGATGCGCGTGAGCGCCGTGCATCGCGACAGCATCCTCGTGCACGACGGCATCCTGGAACACCCGACGCGGATCCTGCCGCGCCTGCTGCACGCCTTGCTGGAGCAGGACAGCATCCTTGCCGTCGGCGACTGGATCGCTGCCGAACCCGATCTTCACGGCGCGCTGTGGATAACGGCACACTTATCCCCAGTCACGCAGATCGCGCGGCGCGGCAATGACGGCCGGCGCCAGGTACTCGCCAGCAATGTCGATACGGCCCTACTGGTGATGGGGCTGGATGGCGACTTCAACCCGCGCCGGCTGGAACGCTACCTGGCCATCGTGCTGGCGGCCCAGGTCAGCCCCGTGGTGGTGCTGAGCAAGGCCGACGTGGCTGACGACGTGGGCGGCAAGCTGGCGCAGCTGAAACAGCGCCTGCCCCTGCACGTGCCGCTGTTTGCCGTCGATACGCGCCATGCGTATGACGTGGCCATCCTGGAACCCTGGCTGGGCGCTGGCCAGACCCTGGTACTGCTGGGTTCATCGGGCGCCGGCAAGTCCAGCCTGACCAACACCCTGTGCGCGGTGGAGCAGGCGACGAATGGCGTGCGCCATGGCGATGGACGCGGCCGGCATACGACGACGGCGCGTTCCCTACACCTGTGCGCGGGCGGCGCCTGCATCATCGACACGCCGGGCTTGCGCAGCTGGCGCGCGGACGCCGATGCGGAGACCCTGGCGGCCACGTTTGACGACATTGCGGCACTGGCGTCCACGTGCCAATTCCGCGATTGCCAGCATGCCAGCGAACCCGGTTGTGCCGTACGCGGCGCCGTCGATGGGGACCGCTTGCGCAATTATCACAAGCTGCTGCGCGACGCCCGCCGTAGCGAAGAAACGCCGCTCGAGCGCATTGCCGCGCGCGCCAAGTGGAAGGTAAGGCTCAAAGCCTTCAAGCAGCGCGGCAAGGACGGGATTGTGTGAACAGGCGTCCGGTATCGACGACTACAGGCTGTATCAAAGTTGAAATTGAGAAATATGCAATGTATAGTTAAATGCAATACCAGCAGACATGCGCCGCACGCAATGCCTGCGGCCCGCCAACCATAGGATGAGGATGCACTGTGTTCAAGAAAAAAACCGTTTTACTTCTGAGTACGTTTTCGGCTTGCCTGTTCGCCAGCAGCGCACTGTTCGCGCAAAAGCTGATCGTGCCGCAAGAGATTCACTATGCTGGCAAGGTCTACAAGCTGGCGTTTACCGCGCCACAAAATCGCAATAGCAAGCGGGCCTTGTATGAATATACGACGAATGGCGAAGCGGTGGAAAAATGGAGCAGCCTGATTACCGTGCTATACGAAAGCAATTCCAAGAACGATCCATTTTCCTTCTCTGCAGCCCTGGTCAAGTCGCTGGCAGCCACCAAACCGGAGCCCATTTCCTCCGTCGTGATCGACAATGGCCATGTGCTGATGCGGTCAGTATATGAACCGGATGCGGCCAACCCCGTGTATGAATCGAACGTCAGCAAGAGCTTTCATGGCGCTGCCGCCTGTGGTGGCCTGCTGCAGTTTCAGTATGCGGTAAAAACACCACCCGGCGAAGACCAATCGGCGGCGGGCAAGCAGGCGACGCTGAAGTTGGTCAATGAGGACAATGCCAGTTTGGCTGTCCAGTTGCGCGATGGCGACTGGCAACCCACCTGCGAATAGGCGGGAGGCGAGGCATAAAAAAAGGCAGCCCGCAGGCTGCCTTTTGTATTACTGCGTACGAGCAAATTAATGCTTGCGCAGCTTCTGGATCGCTGCCAGCTGCGCAATCGCGCTGGCCAGCTCGGCTTGCGCTTGCGCGTAGTCGATGCCCGAATCCTTGTTGTGGATATTTTCTTCCGCCAACTTCTTCGCTTCCAGCGCTTTCGCTTCATCCAGGTCGTGACCGCGGATCGCGGTATCGGCCAGGACGGTCACGGTGTCCGGTTGCACTTCCAGCAGACCGCCAGCAACGAAGACGAATTCTTCTTCAGCCTGGCCGACTACCTTGATGCGGACCGCGCCCGGACGGATGCGGGTAATCAAAGGCGT
This sequence comes from Janthinobacterium pasteuri, assembly GCF_051380775.1. Taxonomy (NCBI): domain Bacteria; kingdom Pseudomonadati; phylum Pseudomonadota; class Betaproteobacteria; order Burkholderiales; family Oxalobacteraceae; genus Janthinobacterium; species Janthinobacterium pasteuri. Next base: position 24,141 of record NZ_JBNYXS010000010.1, read on the forward strand.
GTGGCGTGGGTAGATACCCAGCTCGCCCTGTTCACCCGGCAACGCGACGAATTCTGCTTCGCCTGAAAAAATCAGTTCTTCAGCGGAAACCACGTCAACGTGAATTGTGTGTGCCATGTGTGTCCTATCGGGTTGAAGAACCCCGCCTGGTAAGGGGCGGGGTTAGGCCCAGACTTAACTTAGTTAAGTTTCTTGGCTTTTTCGATTGCTTCTTCGATCGTGCCGACCATGTAGAACGCTTGTTCCGGCAGGTGATCGAGTTCGCCCGAAGCGATCATTTTGAAGCCCTTGATCGTGTCTTTGAGCGAAACGTATTTACCAGGCGCGCCGGTAAAGACTTCAGCGACGTGGAAAGGCTGCGACAGGAAACGCTGCATCTTACGTGCGCGGGCCACCAGCAGTTTGTCTTCCGGTGCCAGCTCGTCCATACCCAGAATCGCGATAATGTCGCGCAATTCCTTGTAGCGTTGCAGGGTCGTTTGCACGGCACGCGCGGTGTCATAGTGCTCTTGACCAACGATCAACGGATCGAGCTGACGCGAGGTCGAATCGAGTGGGTCCACGGCTGGGTAGATACCCAGGGAAGCGATGTCACGCGACAGCGCAACGGTCGAATCCAAGTGAGCAAACGTGGTAGCAGGCGATGGATCGGTGTAATCATCGGCTGGAACGTAGACGGCCTGGATCGAGGTGATCGAACCGGTCTTGGTCGACGTGATACGCTCTTGCAGACGGCCCATTTCTTCAGCCAGGGTTGGTTGGTAACCCACAGCCGACGGCATACGGCCCAGCAGTGCCGATACTTCGGTACCGGCCAGCGTAAAGCGGTAGATGTTGTCGACGAAGAACAGAACGTCCTTGCCTTCATCACGGAACGATTCAGCGATCGTCAGGCCGGTCAGCGCAACGCGCAGACGGTTACCTGGCGGTTCATTCATCTGACCGTAGACCATCGCTACTTTGGAGTTCTCTGGATTTTCCAGATCGACCACTTTCGCGTCAGCCATCTCGTGGTAGAAGTCGTTACCTTCACGCGTACGCTCACCAACACCAGCGAACACGGACACGCCGCTGTGCGCTTTGGCGATGTTGTTAATCAGTTCCATCATGTTGACGGTCTTGCCTACGCCAGCGCCGCCGAACAGACCGACTTTACCGCCTTTTGCAAACGGGCAAACCAGGTCGATCACCTTGATGCCGGTTTCCAGCAGTTCTTGCGATGGCGACAGTTCGTCGTATGCAGGAGCGGTGCGGTGGATCGACGCGACTTGCTCGTGCGACACTGGGCCGCATTCGTCGATCGGGTTACCCAGCACGTCCATGATGCGACCCAGGGTTGCCTTACCGACTGGCACCATGATAGGTTTGCCGGTATTTTGAATCATCATGCCGCGACGCAAGCCATCGGACGAACCGAGTGCAATGGTACGGACAATGCCGTCGCCCAACTGCTGTTGTACTTCCAGGGTCAGTTCCGAGCCTGCCATCTTCAAGGCATCAAATACCTTAGGCATCGCGTTGCGGGGAAACTCAACGTCCACCACAGCGCCGATACACTGAACGATTTTGCCATCAGCCATGTTCGTTCCTTCAATATAGTTAAATTCGTTTAAACCGCAGCCGCACCGGCGACGATTTCGGAGAGTTCTTTGGTAATCGCAGCTTGGCGGGTCTTGTTGTAGATCAGCTTCAATTCGCCGATCACACTACCCGCGTTGTCGCTTGCAGCTTTCATCGCGACCATCCGTGCCGATTGCTCGGACGCCAGATTCTCCGCGACTGCCTGGTACACCAGCGCTTCTACATAGCGCTCCAGCAATTCGTCGATGATGCTTTGCGCATCCGGCTCGTAGATGTAATCCCACGAGTGTGCGCTCTTGTCGGCGACCATCTTGTCAGCCGTCAGGGGCAGCAACTGTTCGACCACTGGTTCCTGCTTCATCGTGTTGATGAATTTGGTGTAGCACAGGTACACTGCGTCGAGCTTGCCTGCCTGGAACTCTTCGAGCATGACCTTGACAGGTCCGATCAATTTGTCCAGGTGGGGCGTATCACCAGTTTGAATGGCAGAAGCGACGATCTTGACGCCGATGCGATTCAAAAAACCCAAACCCTTGTTACCGATGGCAACTGCTTCAATCCGGTTGCCAGCTGCTTCCAGCTCGCGCGACTTCGACGTCACCTGGCGCAGGATGTTGGTGTTCATGCCGCCGCACAGACCCTTGTCGGTCGTGACAACGATGAAACCAACTGCCTTCGCTTGCGTACCCTGGGCAGCTGCCAGGAACGGGTGCGTGTATTCCGGATTGGCATTCGCCAGATTGGCGGCGATATTCCGAATCTTGTCACTGTAGGGACGAGCGGCCCGCATCCGGTCTTGCGCCTTGCGCATTTTGGACGCGGCGACCATTTCCATCGCCTTGGTGATCTTCTTCGTATTCTCTACGCTCTTGATCTTGCCTCGTATCTCTTTGCTTGATGCCATGAGTCCTTACTCCTTCTGCGCGTAGGGCGGCGCCTCACTCGAGGTGGGCGCCGCCTGGCCGCTTAATATGCGCCGGATTTCTTGAAATCAGCAATGGCCGCCGACAGAGTTGCTTCGCTGTCTTTGTCGAGTTGCTTGGTTTCTTCGATCTTGGCCAGCAGAGCAGCTTGCTTGGTCTTCATGTAAGCGTGGACACCAGCTTCGAACGACAGCACTTGCTTGACTGGCACGTCGTCCATGAAGCCTTTGTTCACCGAGAACAGCGATACGGCCATCAGCGAGATCGACAGTGGCGAGTACTGGGCTTGCTTGAGCAATTCCGTTACGCGGGCACCACGGTCCAGCTGCTTGCGGGTCGATTCATCCAGGTCCGAAGCGAACTGCGCAAACGCAGCCAGTTCACGGTACTGCGCCAAGTCGGTACGGATACCGCCGGACAGGTTTTTGATGACCTTGGTCTGGGCGGCGCCACCGACGCGCGATACGGAGATACCGGCGTTAATAGCAGGACGGATACCGGCGTTGAACAGCGAGGTTTCCAGGAAGATCTGACCGTCGGTAATCGAAATCACGTTGGTTGGAACGAATGCGGACACGTCGCCAGCTTGCGTTTCAATGATCGGCAGTGCCGTCAGGGAACCGGTCTTGCCTTTGACGGCGCCGTCGGTGAACTTCTCGACGTAGTCGGCGTTCACGCGTGCTGCGCGTTCCAGCAGGCGGCTGTGCAGGTAGAACACGTCGCCTGGGTACGCTTCGCGACCTGGTGGACGGCGCAGCAGCAGCGAGATTTGACGGTATGCAACAGCTTGTTTGGACAGATCATCGTAGACGATCAGTGCATCTTCACCGCGGTCACGGAAATATTCGCCCATGGCGCAACCGGAGTACGGCGAGATGTATTGCATGGCGGCCGATTCCGAAGCGGAAGCGGCGACAACGATGGTGTATTCCATCGCGCCGTGCTGTTCCAGCGAGCGCACGATGTTCTTGATCGACGAGGCTTTTTGGCCAATCGCGACGTAGATACATTTCATGCCCTGGCCTTTTTGATTGATGATCGCATCAATCGCCACAGCCGACTTGCCGGTTTGACGGTCGCCGATGATCAGTTCGCGCTGGCCGCGGCCAACTGGAACCATCGCATCGATCGACTTCAGGCCGGTTTGCATAGGTTGCGAAACGGACTCACGGGCGATCACGCCCGGAGCGATTTTTTCAATCGCGGCCGTCAGTTTCGTCTCGATGGCGCCTTTGCCGTCGATTGGCTGACCCAGCGCGTTGACAACGCGGCCGAGCAGTTCAGGACCGACTGGCACTTCCAGAATGCGGCCGGTGCATTTCACCGTGTCGCCTTCGGAGATGTGCTCGTAGGCACCCAGAATCACGGAACCGACGGAGTCGCGTTCCAGATTCATTGCCAGGCCAAACGTGTTGCCTGGGAATTCCAGCATCTCGCCTTGCATCACGTCCGACAAACCGTGGATGCGGCAGATACCGTCGGCGACGGAAATAACCGTGCCTTGATTACGCACTTCAGCGCCGCCGTCAAGACCTTGGATCCGGCTCTTGATCAACTCGCTGATTTCAGATGGGTTGAGTTGCATACTAACTCCTAAAAGTGTTTCTCTCAGCTTGCGCGAGGGGTAAGGGTCTGTCTTAGCTGGCCTGCCGAAGCGCGTGTCTTACGACACCAATGCAGCGTGCAGTTGCTGCAGCTTGGCGCGCACCGAGGTATCGAGCACTTGGTCGCCAACAACCACGCGCACGCCGCCGAGCAGCGATGGATCCACTGTGACGGCAGGGTTGAGCTTACGACTGAATTTCTTTTCCAGCGTTGCGACCAGCTCGGCCGTTTGGCCTTCGCTCAGATCGAAAGCGCTCGTGATCTCGGCGTCAGCCGCACCTTCCAGACCATTTTTCAAGGTATGGAATTGCGCGCCGATTTCCGGCAGCAGGCTGATGCGGCCATTTTCGATCAACAACGTGACGAAGTTTTTCACTTCCTCATTGAGCGGCGATTTCAACAACGACAGGATGGTGGCGGCGACGTCGCTTTCCGAAACTTTCGGATTGCGCGCGTACGCCTGTACCTCGGGGTGGCTACCGATCTGTGCCAGTTCGGACACCAGTTCGGACCACGCCGCGAGGTTGCTTGACTCCTTACCAGCTTGGGCTACGCGGAACAAAGCTTCCGCGTAGGGACGGGCGACGGTTGCGAGTTCTGCCATGATTACAGCTCGACAGCAAGACGCTGCAACATTTCGGCGTGAGCCGTAGCGTTGACTTCACGCTTCAAGATCTGCTCGGCACCCTTGACAGCCAGGTCAGCCACCTGAGCGCGCAATTGTTCGCGTGCTTTCGACAGTTGCTGTTCGGCGTCCGACTGGGCTTGCGCAATGATACGCGCAGCTTCAGCTTGTGCATTTTGCTTGATCTCTTCAGCAACCAGCTGCGCGCGCTTTTCAGCGTCCGCAACGCGTTGCGACGCTTCTTCACGTGCACTGTTCAATGCCTCTTGCGCACGCTTTTCAGCGACAGCCATCGAAGCTTGACCTTGATCGGCCGCAGCCAATCCATCCGCGATTCGTTTGGCACGCTCATCCAGCGCATTGTTCAGCGCTGGAAATACGAACTTCATCGAGAACCAGACCAACACCGCGAAGGTGATCATCTGGCCGATGAGCGACATATTGATGTCCATACCTTTGCTCCTAACTAAAAGTTTCTCCTAGGGTTGGAGCGAATTACTGAGCAACAGCGGTCAGAGCCGACAGGAACGGGTTAGCGAACGTGTACAGCAGAGCGATACCAACGCCGATCATCGAGATAGCATCCAGCAGACCAGCGATAACGAACAGTTTGGTTTGCAGTTGTGGCATCAGTTCTGGTTGACGTGCCGAAGCTTCCAGGAATTTGCCACCCAGAATAGCGAAGCCCAGAGCGGTGCCGATTGCGGCCAGGCCGATGATGATTGCTGCTGCCAGAACGGTCATGCTTTGTACTTGTGCGATCAGAGCTTGCATAAAATTCTCCTAAATTTAAAAACGAAAGATACTAAAAAAACAAAATATAAAGTTGCTGATTAATGTTTCTCAACCGCAAGGCTCAGATACACAACCGTCAACGCCATAAACACAAAAGCTTGCAAAGTTACAATCAAGATATGGAAAATTGCCCATGGACCACCCAACGCCCACTGTGCCCACCAAGGCAACAACGCGATCAAGATGAAAATCAGCTCGCCGGCATACATATTGCCGAACAGTCGCAGCGACAGGGAGATCAGTTTTGCAACCAACTCAACCATTTGCAGCAAGAAATTAACTGGTGCCAACAAGATCGTGCCGATGATGCCACTTGCATGGAAAGGCGCGGTAAACAATTCCTTGATCCAGCCGCCCAGGCCCTTGGCCTTGACGGAAAACGCGATAATGCACAGAACGACCGAGAACGACATAGCAAAAGTATGGTTCACGTCGGCGGTAGGCACCACGCGCAGCTTGTGCACGCCAAACCAGCTCAACACTTTCGGCAGCAGATCAACCGGCAGGAAGTCCATTGCGTTCAACAACCAGACCCACACGAAAATCGTGATGGCCAGCGGCGCGATGATCTTGCTTTTTGCGTGGAAGGCCCCATTAATAGTCTCATTGACCATTTCCATGATCATTTCAACGAAGTTTTGCAGTTTGCCAGGAACACCGGCCGTCGCGCGGCGCGAAGCCATGTAGAAAACGGCAAGGAAAACAAAGCCCAGGATGGCAGACACCCAGAATGTGTCCAGGTTGAAGGCGCCATCGGCGCTTTTCAAGTGGGCCAAATGGTGGCTGATGTATTCTGTGGCGTTGGCCGGGGCAGCATGGCCCGCTTCAATAGCGTGTTCTGTGGTCATAATGAATTTAGATTTGTCGTTTCAGAGCACAACAGGCCCCAAAACCAATGATTAAACAGCGAGCAATGAAAACCAGTATGCTAAGGTTGCCACCGCGAAACCCAATATCAGCCATAACCAGGCGGCCGACTGAAACAACACCAGTGCCAATATAAACAGCACCGCTGTAATAAATATTTTCACCATTTCCGCACGCAAGTGCGCGCGAAAAGCCTTTTTGGCGTCGCTATTACCGCGAACCACCAGCAAGGCATACGCTAGGCTGCCGGCGACGGCGATCGCACCGCCGCATGCGGCGGACCAGCCTCTGACACTGCCACCGAAAAACACGGTGAGCGTGGCAAAACTGATCACGATTGCTAGCTGCAAGGCAACTACTTTGTAGACGGGCTTGGCAATACTTTGTTGTGAATCACTCAATTGCCAGGTTCCCAGAAAAATCTACACACGCAAAGACACGGGATTATAGTTGGCTTTGATCTATAGAGTCAAACGTTGCTGCACCGCAGCAGGGCGATTGCTGCGTGAAACTGACGCTTTACCGACTATTCGCCGCCATTTGCACCACTATATGGCAAAGTCGCTTGTCTGGCCGCTTCCAGCCGTGTTATCAAGGAATTACGTGGTACATCTGGAAAGCATGTCCGGATTGTCCACACCGCACTCCCCATGTCTTTGCAGCTTGCTATTTAACCACGCAAGCGGGTCAACAAACCATCGAGCACGTCAAGATCGGCAAAATCGATCACTAATTGGCCACGGCCTTTGTTGCCCATTTTGAACACCACGGGCGTGGCCAGCGCATCGGACAACTCTTCTTCCAGGCGCGCGATGTCGCCGGACTTTTCCTTTTGCCGCGGTTCGACGGGGTTGGCCGCTTCTTCGGCGGTGCGCGTCACCAGCTTTTCCGTTTCGCGCACCGACAGGCGCTTGGCCACCACCTGGTTGGCCAGGTTGATCTGGCTGGCCGCATCGACCGCCAGCAAGGCGCGCGCATGGCCCATGTCGATATCGCCGGCCATCAACATGGTCTGCACGGGGCTGGCCAGGTTCATCAGGCGGAGCAGGTTCGACACCGCACTGCGCGAGCGTCCCAGCGCAGTGGCCGCTTGCTCATGCGTAAAATTGAAGTCGGCGATCAGGCGGTGGATGCCCTGCGCCTCTTCCAGCGGGTTCAGGTCTTCGCGCTGGATGTTTTCGATCAGCGCCATGGCCGCGGCGGCCAGGTCATCCACATCGCGCACCAGCACCGGCACTTCCGTCAGGCCAGCCAGCTGCGAGGCGCGGAAGCGGCGTTCACCGGCGATGATTTCATATTTGATCAAGCCGCTCAGGGTATCTTGCCCGATCGGGCGCACCAGGATGGGCTGCATCAGTCCTTGCGCCTTGATCGAGGCGGCCAGTTCGTTCAGGGCCCCCTCGTCCATGCGCGTGCGTGGCTGGTACTTGCCAGCTTGCATTTGTGACACGGGCAAGTTGGACGGTTGATGCGTGTCCGGGCTGGCGAAGTCGTCGCCGCCGCCCAGAAGGGCGTCGAGTCCGCGACCCAGTCCTTTTAATTTTTTCGTAGCCATGCTGTCCTAATAATCTTATCTATATTGCTATTTGCCTTTAACCCAACGGCAAGTGCTGGGGTCAGTTCCGGAGGAATCGGAATGCATCCCATTGGGATACATTCCCCCGGCGGGCCTGACCCCGGGCTTGTTTACATATGTTTGATGCGCTCGACCATCTCGGCGCCGAAGGCGATGTACGCCTGGGCACCTTTCGAGCTGGGGTCGAAGGTCACGCCGGGCAAGCCGTACGATGGCGCTTCGGCCAGGCGCACATTGCGCGGAATGATGGTATTGAAGACCTTGTCGCCGAAGTGCTGCTCCAGTTGGGCCGACACTTGTTGCGATAATGTCATGCGTGGATCGAACATCACGCGCAGCAAGCCGATGATCTTCAAATCCGGGTTCAGGTTGGCGTGCACCTTCTTGATGGTGTTGACTAGGTCGGACAAGCCTTCCAGCGCGTAGTACTCGCACTGCATCGGGATGATCACGCCATGCGCGGCGCACAGGCCGTTCAGGGTCAGCATCGACAATGCAGGCGGGCAATCGACGAGGATGAAATCGTATTCGCTGTCGACTTCGGCAAGCGCATCCTTCAGGCGGCGTTCGCGGTTGTCCAGTTCGACCATCTCCACTTCGGCACCGGCCAGTTCGCGGTTCGACGGCAAGACATCGAATCGCCCCGCTTCCGAACGCTGGCGTGCCGTCTTGACATCGGACTCGCCCAGCATGACTTCATAGGTAGACGCCTTCAGGCCGGCCTTGTTGATGCCGGCGCCCATGGTCGCATTGCCCTGCGGGTCGAGGTCGACCAACAGCACACGCTGGTTCAACTTGGCCAGGCCGGCGGAGAGGTTGACGCTTGTTGTGGTTTTACCAACACCACCCTTTTGATTTGCTACACAAAAAATTTTGGCCATGTATCTTCTAGTTGTAAAGAGATGCAAACTTCATCGTGCGCCCCGGCATCGCGCCGAAACGATTTATACTGTTTATTTCATTTATACGATATAAATCGTTTATACGGTTTATATTGTTTATACCGTATAAACCATTTATATGATTTATATCGTTTAATTTCTGGCGTTTAAACTCTTGTTATAAAGACCAGATGACGCTCTGCATTTAGCCCTGGCACCGCGATTGCGCGTAGCTCGGTAACTTGCCATTCCGCTGGAAGCCGCTCGCGCTCGTCTGGTGGCGCTATCCCTTTCAAGGCGATGAACTGACCGCCCTCTTCCAGCACGTGACCCGACCAGTTGACGAAGTCGGACAGGTCGGCGAAAGCGCGCGAGGTGATCACGTCGAATTTCTGCTGCACTTCCAGCTGTTCCACCCGCTTGGTGTAGACGGTGACGTTGCTCAAGCCCAGTTCCGCCTTCACTTGCGTCAAGAATGCCGTCTTTTTATGCACCGTGTCGATCATCGACACCTTCACATCGGGCCGCGCGATGGCCAGCACCATGCCCGGCAAGCCGCCGCCGGCGCCCACGTCGAGCACGTTTTTGGCGTCCGCGAACGCGGGCACGGCCGCCAGCGAATCGAGCACGTGCAAGGTCAGCATCTGCATGGGATCGCGCACCGACGTCAGGTTGTACACGCTATTCCATTTGGCCAGCAAGGCCAGGTAATCGAGCAGTTTTTCCGTCTGATCCGCGCTCAGGTCCAACCCCAGCGCGGCGATGCCTTCATTCAAAATCTGGGCCAGTGCGGCCCGGTCAAACTGCTTCATTCAACAACCTCATCCTTTAAAGTGGTGGTCTGCGCGGCACCGAAGCCGCGCTTTTTCAAGTGCACCAACAGCAGCGAAATCGCCGCCGGCGTCACGCCGGAAATGCGCGATGCCTGGCCCAGGGTTTCCGGGCGCTGCTTGTCGAGTTTTTGCCGCACTTCGACCGATAGCGCGCCGATGTCCAGGTAATTGAAACCGGCCGGCAAGGCCAGGTTTTCATAGTGTTCGTGGCGCTCGATTTCTTTGCTCTGGCGCTCGATGTAACCTGCATATTTGAGCTGGATTTCCACCTGCTCGCGCACGGCGGGATCCTGCACGCCGGGGCCGGCCAGAGCCTGGCCTTCCATGCCCGTCATGCTCATCAGCGTGTCGTAGGCGACGTTCGGGCGGCACAGCAGGTCCGCCAGCGAGTACTCGCGCTCGATAGCCTGACCGACGATGCGTTCCGATTCGGCTGCCGCCAGGATGCGCGGATTGACCCAGGTGGAACGCAGGCGCTGCAGTTCCAGCGCCACCGCTTCGCGCTTGGTCTCGAAGGCTTGCCATTGGGCGTCGCCCACGCAACCGAGGGTGCGGCCGATTTCCGTCAGGCGCATGTCGGCATTGTCTTCGCGCAGGCTCAAGCGGTACTCGGCACGGCTGGTGAACATGCGGTACGGTTCCTGCACGCCCTGGGTGATCAGATCGTCGACCAGCACGCCCAGATACGCCTCGGAGCGGCCCGGTACCCAGGCTTCCTTGTCCTGCGTCAGCAAGGCCGCATTCAGGCCCGCCAGCATGCCTTGCGCTGCCGCTTCCTCGTAGCCGGTGGTGCCGTTGATCTGGCCGGCGAAGAACAGGCCTGCCACCGCCTTCGTTTCCAGCGAGGCTTTCAAGCCGCGCGGGTCGAAATAGTCGTATTCGATGGCATAGCCGGGGCGCAGGATGTGCGCGTTTTCCATGCCCTTCATCGATTGCACCAGGGCGATCTGTACGTCGAACGGCAAGCTCGTGGAGATGCCATTCGGATAGAACTCATGCGTCGTCAAACCTTCCGGCTCGAGGAAGATCTGGTGCGATTCCTTGCCCGAGAAACGGTGGATCTTGTCTTCGATGGAAGGGCAATACCGGGGACCCACGCCCTCGATGACGCCCGTGTACATGGGGCTGCGATCAAGGCCGGCGCGGATGATGTCGTGCGTCTGGCTATTCGTGTGCGTGACCCAGCACGGCACCTGGCGCGGATGCATGGCCGTGTTGCCCATCACCGAGAAGACGGGCACGGGATCGAGATCACCGGCCTGTTCTTGCATCACGGAAAAATCGATCGTGCGGCCATCGATGCGCGGCGGCGTGCCCGTTTTCAAGCGGCCCTGCGGCAGCTTCAATTCCTTCAAACGGGCGGACAGGGAGATGGCAGGCGGGTCGCCGGCGCGGCCGGCCGAGTAGTTATTCAAGCCCACGTGGATCTTGCCGTCGAGGAAAGTGCCAGCCGTCAAGACCACGGCGCGCGCGAGAAACTTCAAACCGATCTGCGTCACGGCGCCAACGACTCTGTCGCCTTCGACGATCAGATCATCGACCGCTTGCTGGAACAGCCACAGATTCGGCTGGTTTTCCAGGCGCGTACGGATGGCGGCTTTATAGAGAATGCGGTCGGCCTGGGCGCGCGTGGCGCGGACTGCCGGGCCTTTCGACGAGTTCAGGATGCGGAACTGGATGCCGGATTCGTCGGTGGCGATCGCCATTGCGCCGCCCATGGCATCGACCTCCTTGACCAGGTGGCCCTTGCCGATGCCACCGATGGAGGGATTGCACGACATCTGGCCCAGTGTCTCAATATTATGCGTGAGCAATAGCGTCTTCTGCCCCATGCGGGCGGAAGCGAGGGCCGCCTCGGTACCGGCGTGACCACCACCGACAACGATGACGTCGAATTCTGTAGGAAATAACATGATAAATAGGTAACAGTGCAAGTAAAAATGCGAGAAGAGAGCTCCGATTATAGAGTCTTTTTGCGAGCGCAACCTTCCACGGGCCAATTTTTGCTTAATTTTTACTCAGCAGTGGCAAGAAACCGGCGATTTCTGTTTCACGTGGAACACTTCATGGGCTGGCGATGGGGCTACAGCGGCGGGCAATGTTTGCTACAATTGCCGCATCGTCCGCAACACCGTGGTCACGCCAGTGGCCAACGGGACGATCATCCAGGAGGACGGCCTCCCCCATCATGGGCACACACCGGGACGGCCCGCTCTGTATAAGGAGCCGCCATGGCCTGGATACTTTTACTGATTGCCGGCATGTTTGAAGTCGTGTGGGCATACTCGATGAAACTCTCCGAGGGTTTCACCAGACTCACTCCCTCCGTGATTACCGTGGTCATGATGATCGCCAGCTTCGGCTTGCTGTCGATTGCCATGCGCACCCTCCCCTTGGGAACGGCTTACACCATCTGGACCGGCATCGGTGCCGTCGGCGCCTTTATCGTCGGCATCATCGCCCTCGGTGAACAACTGAATGCCATGCGCGTGTGCGCCGCCGTCCTCATCGTGTGCGGCATCGTGCTGATGAAGATGTCTTCCAGCCACTGAGAGGAATCCCCATGCTCCTCCAAAACTATTTTCCCGTCCTCCTGTTCATTCTGATCGGTATCCTGGTCGGCATCGTGCCCATGCTGCTGGGGCGCGTGCTGGCTCCGCACAAACCCGATCCGCACAAGCTGTCGCCGTACGAATGCGGCTTCGAAGCGTTCGGCGATGCGCGCATGAAGTTCGACATCCGCTTCTACCTGGTCGCCATCCTCTTCATCCTGTTCGATATCGAGGTCATCTTCCTGATGCCGTGGGCGGCCAACGTGAACGAACTCGGCTTGCCCCGCTTCTGGGCTGTGATGGGTTTTTTGAGCGTACTGGCCATCGGCCTGGCGTATGAATGGAAACGTGGCGCGCTGGACTGGGAGTAGCCCCCAGGTATGGTTCCACGTGAAACATGCACAGGGTGAAAAAGCGGAGTAAGCTTGGCTACTGTCCTTGTTGTCAGGAGTCTGCATGCCCGCCTTCCAGTTCCGCACCGTGCCGCATCTGATCATTGAAGCGGGCGCCTCCGCCCAGCTGGGCGCGCACATTGCCCATCAGTTCCCCACGGTGCGCCGCGCCCTGCTCGTCACCGATGCAGGTTTTCTGCGCACGGGACTCGCCGATGTTCCGCTGCATAGCTTGCGCACGGCGGGTATCGACGTGCGTGTCTTTTCCGACGTGCAAGCCGATCCGCCCGAAGCGATCGTGCTGGCCGGCGTGGCCCAGGCCAGGATGTTTCACGTGGAACTGATTATCGGTCTCGGTGGCGGCAGCTCGCTGGACGTGGCCAAGCTGGTGGCCGTGCTGGCTCCCGGCCACCAGGATCTGGCGCAACTGTATGGCATCGGCAATGTCCACGGCCAGCGCCTGCCCCTGGTGCAATTGCCGACCACGGCCGGCACAGGCTCGGAAGTGACGCAGATCGCCATCGTCACCACAGGGGCCACCAGCAAGATGGGCGTGGTCGCGCCGCAACTGTATGCGGACCTGGCCATTCTCGACGCCGGCCTGACCCTGGGCTTGCCCCCCGCCGTGACAGCAGCCACCGGCATCGACGCCATGGTGCATGCGATCGAAGCGTACACCAGCCGCCTGCTGAAAAATCCATTCTCCGATATGCTGGCCATGCAGGCGCTGTCACTGCTGTCCGGCAATCTGCTCACGGCCTGCCGCGATGGCTGCAACTTGCCGGCGCGCGAGGCCATGTTGCTTGGCGCCATGCTAGCCGGCCAGGCGTTTGCCAATGCGCCCGTCGCGGCCGTGCACGCGCTCGCCTATCCCATCGGTGGCCTGTTCCACGTGCCACATGGCCTGTCGAATGCGCTGGTGCTGCCGCATGTGCTGCGGTTCAATCTGTCGCACGCGGCGCCGCTGTATGCGGAACTGGCGGCCGTCGTGCGGCCCGGCATCACGGGCAGCGAGGAAGCGCGGGCCGTGGCCCTGATCGATGCCATGCAGGATATTGCCCTGGCCACCGGCATCGCACGCAGCCTGCGCGAGGTGGGCATCGCGGCCAGCGACCTGGACCGGCTGGCCGACGACGCCATGCTGCAGACGCGATTGCTGGGAAACAATCCGCGCGTCGTCACGCGCGAGGATGCCCGCGCCATCTATGCAGCCGCGTTATGACACTCAGTTGGGCACATCCACCACCGTCCCCGTCACGCTGATCACATTGCCTGCGGCTGGTGTTGCCGCAATCGGCGGCAAGTTGACATTCGTGATCAAGGTCGACGCATCGGCGCGCGTCACCGTGCGCACCACCTGCGAGGGCGGCAAGGCTTGCTTGGCAGACAGATGCGCATAGATGGCGTCGAGTGCCCGGTTCAGGTACACATGCAAGGGCACGATCAGGGTCGGCAAGGCGCTGCTGAAGGAATCGAAGTGGTTGGCATTGCTCACCTCGATATAGCGCAGTTTGCTATTCGTCCCTTCCACCGCGACGTTCAATCCCAGGTAGGCGCGCGAAGCGTGATTGACGGGAATCAGGGTATCGCTGCGGCCCTGCACGATGATGGCCGGCTTGGCATGCAATTTTCCGCTAGCCGCTACCTCGGCCATGCCTGCCCGCACGCGCACGCTCTGCCCATCCAGGGTGCCTTGCAAGTTGGCGCCGCTGACGGCATCCTTGCCCGTCGCCAGGCTGCGCAGACACAGGAAGCCATCGAGCGACTGATCCGCCAGATTGGACGAAGGGGACACGCCGGCAGTGTAGCCCCTGGCGCCGCCCACGCTGTTCTCGTACACGACACTGCCCAGGATGCCGTTTTGCGCCGCAAAGCTGGCCGCCTTCTGCGCCGAAGTGAAGGCGACCGGATTGCCGCTGCCATCCGTTTGCGCAAACGTGAAACCGCACACCCTGTCCGTCACGGAAAATTTCCCATAGGCATAGGCATACGTGACGGCCACCAGGATATTCGTTCCCGCATGCGCGGCTTGCAGCGGATCGGAGTCAAGCAACCAGCCATACGCGCGCAAGCGCAGCTTCGCATCCGCCTGCTGCGCCACCAGGTCGGCGCCATTCAACAAGCCCTTGGCCACCAGCGCCGTGCAGCGTCCCGCATTGCCCGCCACGGAAGCGATGCACGGCTGATACAGGGCCGCATAGGTGGCATAGTCAAACAGCGCACGGCCAGGATTGGCGACCACCACCCCGCCCTGGCGCACGCTGTAGGCGCTCGATGCTGCCGGCTGGACCTGCGGCTCGCTGGCGGCCACGCCGCTGATCAAACCCTTGCTATCCTGTTCCGCCGCCAGCAAGGCCGAGCCGGCGCCGTTGGAAATACTCGAGGCAATCGTGATGGTGTTCTTCGGCGTCAACCGTACGATGTGCGAACTGCCATCGCGGGCCAGCACGCCGTAGCGCTCATTCAACACATAATATGCCATCTCGACCGCCTGCAAGGTGACCTTGCCCCAATCCTTCTCCGGGTTCTGCTGCGAGTGCGCATGCTTGAAGGCGATACGGTTCGGATAAGCGGCGGCCCAGGCCAGCCGGTCCGCGTCGTTCAAGTCGGGCACAAAGAGCGCACTCTTGCCGGCGGCCACCCTGCCCGCGCGCACGCCATTCTGCAGATTCACGCTGTCTTCTTCAAACACATACAGGCCCGTGCCGGAACCCTTGTCCGCATACGCCACGGCGCAGCCCTTCTTCAGACCCCATTCGCCCGAGCTGCCGATGGCGCCGTAGATGCCGCGCGAGCCGCTCGACGTGCCCGTGACGATGCAGGCATGCTCGGGATCGAAGCTGGCCGGCACCTGCACCATCAAGGTGACATTCTTCTTGCCCGTGCCGTCATCCGCATAGGCGATGTATTCACTGCCGGCCACCAGGCCCTCGCCCGTACCCACGTTCCCCGACGCATCGACGTTCGGTCCGTACAGGGTGCCATAGCCGCTGTTGGCGGCAATGTCGAGCACGGCGCGGTAGTTCGCGTATATCGCATTGCGGCGCAGATCGAGCGGCGTCGGCTGTTCGGCATTCGCATACGCGGGCGCGGCGCCAGCCAGCCCCGTCTTGCCCAGGCCGGCCGTCAGCAGATCGTTCGTCTTTCCATCGTAGTCGACCCGCGTGATGGCGCCCAGGTAGCCGGGCATCTGGTTCAGTTCTTCCGGCGCATGGTTGCTGCCACAGGCTGCCAACGCCAGCAGGGTGCACAGGCCGCTCACAGCGCGCGTGATCGTCGTTTGCATGGTGGTTCTCTCCGTTGAGGTAACAGTGGACGCACAATGAAAAACGCCGGACTATTCGTCCGGCGTTGCTTGAAAATCAGACTGCGGCTTTGGCCGCCCTGCCACCGAAGCGCGCGATGGCTTCGCCGACGATGCCGCGCCGGAACATCAGCACGCAGATGACAAAGATAACGCCGGTGACCATGCCCACCGATTCGCCCAGGGTGCCGAACCACTCGATACCCGTGTGCGTAGCCAGATAAGTGCCGACATCGCCCAGCTTGTTTTCCAGCGCGATGATCAGCACGGCGCCAAGGATGGGACCAGATAGCGTACCCATGCCGCCCACCAAGGTCATCAGCACGACCAGGCCCGACATGCCCCAGTACACATCGGTCAGGGTTTCAAAGCCCAGCACCAGCGTCTTGGTGGCACCGGCCAGGGCGGCTAACGAAGCGGACAGCACGATGGCCATCAGCTTATACTTGTTGACGTCGTAGCCCAGCGAGATGGCGCGCGGTTCGTTTTCCTTGATGGCCTTGAGCACTTGGCCGAATGGCGAGTGGATGGTGCGCACGATCAGGGCGAAGCCGGCGATGAAGATGGCCAGCACCACGTAGTACAGCACCGTGTCATTACCCAGGTCTATCATGCCCAGCAAGGTTCCACGTGGAACACCCTGCAAGCCATCTTCGCCGCCCGTGAACGGCAGGCGCAAAGCCAGAAAATACACCATCTGCGCCAGTGCCAGGGTGATCATCGTAAAGTAGATGCCCTGGCGGCGGATCGCCAGGCCGCCGATCACCAGCCCCAGCAAGGCGCCCGTGGCGACCCCGGCCAGCAAGCCCAATTCCGTTGGCCAGCCCCAGGTGCGCAGCGCGTAGCCGGTGACGTAGCCGGCGCCGCCAAAGAAGGCCGCATGGCCGAACGACAGCAAGCCCGTATAGCCGATCAGCAAGTTAAAGGCACAGGCAAACAGGGCAAAGCACAGCAACTTCATCAGGAAGACGGGATAGCCGTAAAACGGGGCCGCCAACGCCAGCAGCAAGGCAATGGCGTAGCCTACATTCTTATTCATCGTGGTAGCTCCAATACATGACTGATGAGGATTACTTTTCTTTGCCGAACAGGCCGGCGGGACGCAGCAGCAGCACGATGACCATCACCACGAAGACCACGGTGGCCGAACCTTCCGGGTAAAACACGCGGGTCAGTCCCTCGATTACGCCCAGGCCCAGGCCCGTCAGGATGGAGCCCATGATGGAACCCATGCCGCCGATCACCACCACGGCAAACACGACGATGATCAGGTTCGAGCCCATCAGCGGCGAAACCTGAATGATGGGCGCGGCCAGCACGCCGGCGAAACCGGCCAGCGCCACGCCGAAGCCAAACGTCAACGTCACCATCAGCGGCACATTGATGCCGAACGCTTCCACCAGTTTCGGGTTTTCCGTGCCGGCCCGCAGGTAGGCGCCCAGCTTGGTTTTTTCGATGACGAACCAGGTAGCCAGGCACACGGAGAGCGAGGCGATCACCACCCAGGCGCGGTAGTTCGGCAAAATCATGAAGCCCAGGTCCGTCGCGCCGGCCAGCGCTTCCGGCACGGCATACGGCTGGCCCGAGACGCCATAGAAGGAGCGGAACACGCCTTCCATGATCAGGGTGATGCCGAAGGTCAACAGCAAGCCATACAGGTGGTCGAGTTTATATAACCAGCGCAGCATGGTCTTTTCGATCAGGATGCCGACCAGGCCGACGAGGATCGGGGCGATGACCAGCATGGCCCAGTAATTGATGTCGAAATAGCTGAGGCCCATCCAGGCCAGGAAGGCGCCCATCATATACATGGCGCCGTGCGAGAAATTAATGACATTGAGCAAGCCGAAGATGACGGCCAGACCGAGGGACAACATGGCATAGAACGAGCCGTTGACGAGACCCAGCAGCAGCTGGCTCATCATCGCTTGTAATGGAACGCCGAAAATTTCCATGGCATCACAGTATAAAAAGCACCGCCGGGTAGCGGTGTGGTATGAAGGGAAACACGCCACCGCAGACCGGACTGGTGCGGCGGCGCAAGGCGAACCCTGCAAGCGAAGTGCATGCAGGACAGAGCGCCCGCGCAGCGGCGGGCGATCCGCAGGTATGGCTACAGCATTACTTCCACAGCGAACACTTCGATTCAGCCTTGGTCACATACGCTTGCGTACCGGGCACGGTGGCAACCACCTTGTAATAATCCCATGGGTATTTCGACTCGGATGGCTTCTTCACTTCCATCAAATACATATCGTGCACCATGCGGCCATCGGGGCGCACTTCGCCATTCTGGGTAAACATGTCGTTGATCTTGGTCTTTTTCAGATACGCCATGACTTTCTCGGTGTCATCCGTGCCGATCGCCTTGACGGCTTTCAGGTAGTTCGCCGCGGCCGAATAGTCGGCTGCCTGCAGCATCGACGGCTCTTTCTTCATCTTGGCGAAATAGCGTTTCGACCAGGCGCGCGTTTCCGCATTCAAGTCCCAGTACCAACCGTCGGTCAGGTACATGCCTTGCGTCAGGTTCAAGCCCAGCGAGTGGATATCGTTGATGAAGATCAGCAAGCCAGCCAGCTTCATCGACTTCGTCAAGCCGAACTCGTTGGCCGCCTTGATACTGTTGATGGCGTCGCCGCCCGCATTGGCCAGACCCAGGATTTGCGGTTTGGCTGCCTGCGCCTGCAGCAGGAAGGAAGAGAAATCCGAAGCGCCCAGCGGATGCTTGACGCTGCCCAGCACCTTGCCACCGGCCGCCTTGACGACCTCGGCCGTGTCCTTTTCCAGCGAATGGCCAAACGCGTAGTCAGCCGTCATGAAATACCAGCTCTTGCCACCCTGCTTGACGATGGTGCCGCCCGTACCGCGCGCCAGCGCCACCGTGTCGTAGGCGTAATGCACGGTGTAAGGCGTACATTCTTCATTCGTCAGGCGCGAGGAACCGGCGCCGATGGCAATAAAAATTTTCTTCTTTTCCGCCGCCACCTTGGCCATGGCCAGGCTGGCGCCGGAATTGGTGCCGCCGATCAGCATGTCGACGCCTTGCTGGTCGAACCATTCACGCGCCTTCGAGGCAGCGATGTCGGCCTTGTTTTGATGGTCGGCGGAAATGAATTCCACTTTTTTGCCGGCCAGTACCACGCCGGCATCGGCGATCGCCATCTTGATGGCTTCCGCGCCGCCGAGGCCGTCGACGTCGGAATACACGCCCGACATGTCGGAAATAAAACCGATCTTGATGGTGTCGCCCGACACCTGGGCATGCGCGGCAGCGGAAAAGCCCAGTGCAGACAAGGTACACAGAGTAGCGGTGGCAATGGCGATAGCGTTACGTTTCATAGTGTCTCCGTTGGGATTATTGTTTGCTATTTAAACGATTGCTCGATGACGATACGGAACTACATGGGCATTACACGCCAAGCAGCTCGGTCAATACCGGCATCTTGGCTTCCAGTTCGGATGCAGCAAAAGTCTCGACGATCTGACCGTGCTCCATCACATAAAACCGGTCCGCCAGCGGTGCGGCAAACCGGAAATTCTGTTCCACCATGACGATGGTGTAACCCTTTGCTTTCAGGGTGGTAATCATGCGCGCCAGCCCTTGCACGATGACGGGCGCCAGGCCTTCGGAAATTTCATCGAGCAGCAGCAGGCGCGCACCCGTGCGCAGGATGCGCGCCACGGCCAGCATCTGCTGTTCCCCGCCCGACAATCGCGTACCCTGGCTATGGCGACGTTCCTGCAAATTCGGGAACATGGCGTAGATTTCCTCCACTGACATGCCCTTCTCGCCGCTGGCCAGGGTCGGTGGCAGCATCAGGTTTTCTTCGGTCGACAGCGATGAAAAAATGCCGCGCTCTTCGGGACAATAGCCGATGCCCAGGTGGGCGATTTTGTGCGTGGGCAAACCTATCGCTTCGATGCCGTTGACTTTGATAGAGCCCGTGCGCGCGCCCGTCAAGCCCATGATGGCGCGCAAGGTGGTCGTACGACCGGCGCCGTTGCGGCCCAGCAAAGTGACCACTTCGCCCTGCTCCACTTTCAAATTCACGTCATGCAGGATGTGCGATTCGCCATACCAGGTGTGCAGTTGTGCAATTTCCAGCGCGGGTGCGCTGCCATTCACTTGTGTCGTCATCAATGCGCCCCTTCCAGCTCGGCGTGGGTGGTGCCCATGTACGCTTCCATCACTTGCGGATTGCGCGACACTTCCGCGTAACTGCCTTCGGCCAGCATGGCGCCGCGCTGCAGGACGGAAATCTTGTCGCAGATGCCCGAGACCACGCTCATATTGTGTTCCACCATCAAAATCGTGCGCCCGGCCGAGACTTTCTTGATCAACTCGGTGACGCGGTGCACATCTTCGTGGCCCATGCCCTGTGTCGGCTCGTCGAGCAGCATCATTTCCGGCTCCATCGCCAAAGTGGTGGCAATTTCCAGCGCCCGCTTGCGTCCATACGGCATGTCGACCGTGATGGTGTCGGCAAACTCCGTCAGGTCGACCTCGGCCAGCAAAGCCATGGCGCGGTCGTTGAGCTGGTTCAAGGAACGCTCACTCTGCCAGAAATGGAACGAGGTGCCCAATTGGCGCTGCAAGCCGATGCGCACATTTTGCAGCACCGATAAATGCGGGAAGACGGCGGAAATCTGGAAGGAACGGATCACGCCCATGCGGGCGATCTGGGCCGGTTTGGCGGCCGTGATATCTTTCCCATTGAACAGGATTTGCCCGGAAGTGGGGACCAGGAATTTGGTGAGCAAGTTGAAACACGTGGTCTTGCCGGCGCCGTTAGGACCGATCAAGGCGTGGATATGGCCCCGCTCTACCTGCAGGTTCACCTCGCTCACTGCGGTGAAACCCTTGAATTCCTTGGTCAAATTTCTTGTTTCCAAGATTACGTTTGACATCGTGTCTCCTAGTTGTACTTTTTGTACTACTTAGTCATTTTTATAATACACAACTTAAATTTAACGCACAATACAGTATAACTACGGTGATTTTTCGCCCGCCAGAATGGCGCAAACCTGGGCTTTGACGCGGTCATTTCCAGGCCTCATGTATCATTTGCGCGGCTTTTTCCGCGATCATCACAGTGGGCGAGTTCGTATTACCAGAAGTAATGTAGGGCATGATGGAGGCATCGACGACGCGCAAGCCGGCCACGCCGAGCACGCGCAGCTGGCTGTCGACGACACTCGATGCCTCGCTGGCCAGACCCATACGGCAGGTGCCTACGGGGTGAAAGATGGTGGTGCCAATCTGGCTGGCCGCCTGCGCCAGTTCTTCCTCGCTCTGGAATTGCACGCCAGGCTTGTATTCCTGCGGCGTAAATTTTTTCAGCGCCGGCGCAGCGGCGATGGCCCGCGTCAGGCGCAGGGCGTCGGCCGCCACGGCGCGATCCTGCTGCGTACTGAGGTAATTGGGCACGATCTCAGGCGCCGCATAGCTGTCGGCCGAGGCGATGTGCACGTGGCCACGCGAGGTGGGGCGCAAATTGCAGACGCTGGCCGTAAATGCGGGAAACGCATGCAGCGGCTCGCCGAATTTGTCCAAGGAAAGCGGCTGCACATGGTATTGCAGGTTCGGCGTGGCTTGCTGCGGGTCGGACTTGGCAAACGCACCCAGCTGCGACGGCGCCATCGACATGGGCCCGCTCTGGAACAGCGCGTATTGCAAACCAATCTGCATCTTGCCGACGATATTGCTGGCCATCACGTTCAAGGTCTTGACGCCCTGGACTTTAAAGACCATGCGCAGTTGCAGATGGTCTTGCAAATTGCCGCCCACGCCAACGGCGTCCACAACGGGAACAATGCCATGCTGCTGCAGCAAGGCGGCCGGGCCGATGCCCGACAGTTGCAGCAATTGGGGAGAACCGATGGCGCCCGCCGTCAGCAGGGTTTCACGCCTGGCCGTCGCCTGCCACTGTGTGCCGCCGCCCGTAAACACGATGCCCGTGCAGCGCGGTCCCGACTCCGAAGCCTCAAGCAACAGACGTTCCACGTGGCAACCCGTCATGATGGTCAGATTTGGACGCCGCGCGGCCGGTTTCAAAAATGCTTTCGAGGTATTCCAGCGGATACCGCGGCGCTGATTGACGTCGAAATACGCGCTGCCGCTATTGTCGCCGCCATTGAAATCGCTGGTTTTAGGAATGCCCACCTGCTGCGCCGCGTCGCGAAACGCATTCAAAATATCCCAGGACAGCCGCTGTTTTTCCACGCGCCATTCGCCGCCCACGCCATGGTTTTCCGAGGCGCCGCCGTAGTAATCTTCACTTTGCTTAAACAACGGCAAAACTTTATCCCAACGCCAGGACGCATCGTCCGTCAGGTCGGCCCAGTGGTCGTAATCGCCGGCCTGGCCCCGCATATAGATCATGCCGTTGATGGAAGAACTGCCGCCCAGCACTTTGCCGCGCGGATACATCAGGCTGCGCCCGCCCAGTCCCGCGTCCGCCTGTGTGGAATACAGCCAGTCTGTGCGGGGATTGCCGATGCAATGCAGATAGCCGACGGGGATGTGGATCCACACGTAATCGTCCTTGCCGCCCGCTTCCACGAGTAAAACGTTGGCGTCCTTGTCGCGTGTGAGCCGATTGGCCAGCACGCAACCTGCCGTACCGCCACCCACAATGATGTAGTCGTATTCGCCTGCCGATTCCAATGAAGCTCCTTTCGGTATGCCATCAAGCTGTCGCGCGGTGTGTCTCCCCACCGCGTCCCGTTACCAGAGTCTGTCTTTTTTCATGCATGCATGGCTGTTGAGCCATATTGAGATTACCACCAGTGTCGGGCCAGGGCGACATTAATCGTGGCAAGCGATACGGGCTAGCGTCACGACAAGGTAAAACACAGCGAAAAACAGGGATTGCAGGCTGTGGATAAGCATATGGATATCCACAGGGACGATATGTGTGTAAACGAAAAATTTTTTCGGCGGCTTTTTTTTGTCCAGAAACCATCCCAGGCAGATACAACGCTTACTCAGCGCTTATCCGCACGCCAAGCGATTGTTTACAAGGATAAATCGGGACTTATCCACAGAAGATGCCACCGTTAACTACTATTACTATTCTTGTATACGATCTTGTTAAGGTAAACCCGACAACGCGCGCTTTGCCTGCCCTTCGCCGTCAACAACGTCGGCAAGCCTCTCATCAAAAAAACGGCAAGCCGCTTTTGCTAACAAAAAAAATCCAGCCAACAACTGCGCGACGAAAACCGGCGCGGCCGGCATCACGCCAACAGCACTACCAAACCGTTGTGCAAAATGGAAACGCGCGCAGATCTTGGCCAGGCTCTGGCCAAGAAGGCTGTTCGACATCAAAAAAGTGGGGAGTTTTGCCTCGATTGTGGATAAGTCACTTGATATCCACAGGATGACTTGTGCGTAAACACGAAGTTATGCGCAGGCCCGCATTTTATACAATTTTGCTCCTCGCGTGATACAGCGATTATGCACGCTTTATTTTGCGTGTAAACGCTTGATCCTGTTGAAAAAAAGTGACTTATCCACAGAAAAAACCGCGTTTACTATTACTACTATTTTTATATATAGATCTATTGTAAACCGATAAAAAAAGCGGAAGTCCGGGGATATTTCCAAAAAGCATGCAAGAAGCGTCAAAAAAAAGCGCCAACAACGACAGCCAGATCCACTGCCAAACCGTCTTCCAGGAATCAACTCAACGCGCACGTCAGCGAAAGAACCGCGCTGGTGATCGCTCAACGTTGATTGCCAGACAAGGATCAGTGCACACGCACCACGTTAAACATGCCACTACAGCAAGAAAACCCGTGATTTTTGCTTGCTGTTGTGGATAAGTGCCTGCATATCCACAGGATGAGATGTGGGAAAAGTCGATCTTTGTCCACAGCTCAATTTTTATCCCAAACAAGTCCTCGCTGGATACAATGCTTGTGCGCCTACTTTTTTGTGCGCTAAGTCGATGATTTTTCGATGGTATACCGACTTATCCACAAAAAAATGGCCGTTTACTATCACTACTATTTTTATGTATACATCTTTATTTAAAACACAGAGACAAACGCGAACGGTGGAAAAGTCACCGAAATAGCTGTTTTCACCATGTAAACCGTTTTCCAATCCTAAAAACCTGTAAAAACAGCATGAATTCACACAAAAAAATGCGTTTAGGCATCATCAGTGCCTTGCACGAAGAACAGCAGGGTCTGGTGGAAGCCATGCAAGGCCCCCAGAGGCGTTCACACGGCATGCGCGACTACACCCTGGGGACCCTGTGGAATATCGACGCTGTGTGCGTCCTGTCGCGTCTGGGCAAGGTTGCCGCTGCCATGACAGCTTCTATCCTTGTGGAAAAGTACGGAGTTACCCACATCGTCTTCACCGGCGTGGCCGGCAGTGGGGATAAACACGTGAAAGTGGGCGATATCGTGGTGGCCGAAGCGCTGCTGCAGCACGATATGGATGCCCGTCCCTTGTTTCCCCGCTTCGAAGTGCCACTGACGGGCTTACAGCGCTTTGCCACGGATCTGGAACTGAGCACGCAACTGGCTGGCGCCGCAGGAGATTTCCTGCGTGACGATGTTTCCAGCGTGCTGAAGGTGGCCGATATCGTGGAATTTGGCTTGCAGCACGTACAAGTCCACCGCGGCCTGATTGCCAGCGGCGACCAGTTCATCAGCAGCGCCGCGCATGTGCGCCAGTTGAAAGAAGATATCCCCGATCTGCTGGCCGTCGAAATGGAAGGCGCTGCCGTGGCGCAAGTGTGTTTTGAATTGGGCGTGCCGTTTACCGTCATGCGCACCATTTCCGACAACGCCAACGAAGAGGCCGCCGTCGACTTCATGCGCTTCGTGCAAACCGTCGCCTCGCCGTACGCGTTGACGGTGATTCAGCAGCTATGCCAGCGCCTGGCTGCTTGATCCTTGAACTGGCGGTGCATAAAAAAAGGGCAGAACCACTGGTTCTGCCCTTCTTATTTTGAAACAAAGGAGCCTGAAAAATGTTCAGGGCTAGGCGCATTGCCGCAGGCAGTACGAATGTACGGCCAGGCAAGGCAACAACGCCATGGACTTTTTCTCAGGATCCTTTAGACACTCAGCATCATTAAACTCGCATTGCCGCCTGCCGCCGTCGTATTCACGCACAGCGCCCGCTCAGCGACCAGGCGCCACAGGGGGATGACGCCCTCCTGCGTGGTGACGATGGTGGCCACCAAGGCCCCTTCCCGGGCCGCCAGCAGCGGTTTGAGCTGGCCATCAAGGCTAGGTTCGATCATGGCGATCTGGAAATCATGCTTGACCGCATCCAGGCTGCTGACGACCTGGATGCGGTCCTTCAGCGCCGCCGGCAAGTCGCCAGGGATCAGATCCAGCGCTTGCGCCAGCACCAGGGCCAGGTTGCCGGTGGCCAGCACGGCTGCCAGCTGATTCATCAAGGTGCCGGAGGTGGCCGCCGCGCACAGAATCGTGCCGCGCGCGGCAAAGCTCAGCGTATTGCGCTCGCCGGTCGGGCCTGGCAAAACGGTGGTGCTGCCCAGCAAGGTCGTGCGCGCGTATTCCTGCGCCAACTGTTCAACCTTGTCGTGGCCATGCATCTTCGCCCACACGGTCAGCGCATCGAGCGCAGGCGGCGCCTGGCGCTGGTGCTGCGCGCCAGCCGGCGCATTGCGCTGCAAGCGTTTCAGGTACAGGGGGCCGCCGGCTTTCGGTCCCGTGCCCGATTTGCCTTCGCCGCCGAACGGCTGCACGCCGACGACGGCGCCAACGATGTTGCGGTTCACATAAATATTGCCCACGTGCGCGCGCTTGGTGATGAAATCGATGGTTTCATCGATGCGCGTATGGATGCCCAGGGTCAAGCCGTAACCGCTGTCGTTGATCGATTGCACCAGTTGCGGCAGTTCGGAGCGCTTGTAGCGGATCACGTGCAGCACGGGACCGAAGACTTCCTGCGTCAATTGTGCCAGCGACTTGATTTCCAGTACGGTCGGGGCGACGAACGTGCCTTTCACGGTGGGCAAATCGAGCGAATAATGGTCGATGGCCACGGTTTTCATGTTGTTGATGTGCGCCAGCAGATTGCTTTGCGCTTGCGCATCGATGACGGGGCCGATATCCGTGGCCAGGCGGTCAGGATTGCCAACGCGCAATTCCTGCATCGCGCCCTTGAGCATGTGGATGGTCTTGTCGGCGATTTCCGTTTGCAGGAACAGCACGCGCAAGGCTGAGCAGCGCTGGCCGGCGCTGTCAAAGGCCGACGACATCACGTCTTGCACCACTTGTTCCGGCAAGGCCGACGAATCGACGATCAGGGCATTCTGGCCACCCGTTTCGGCGATCAGGGGAATGTCGATGCCTTCAGACACGGCTCTCGCTGCCAGGTTGCGGTTGATCAATTGCGCCACTTCCGTCGAACCCGTGAAAATCACGCCTTTCACGCGCGCGTCATTGCACAGGCCGGCGCCAACGATTTCTCCGCTGCCGGGCAAAAATTGCAGCGCACCGCGCGGCACGCCCGCCGCATGCAGCAATTGCACGGCGCGGTGGGCGATCAGCGGTGTTTGTTCGGCCGGCTTGGCCAGCACCACGTTGCCTGCCGCCAGGGCGGCTGCCAGCTGGCCCGTAAAGATGGCCAGCGGGAAGTTCCACGGGCTGATACAGGTGACAGGACCGAGCGCAAGGGTGTTCGGCGCGTGTTCCACCTGCGCCGCATAGTAGCGCAGGAAGTCGACGGCTTCGCGGATTTCCGCGATCGCGTTCGGCAACGACTTGCCCGCTTCGCGCACGGCCAGGGCCATCAGCTCGATGTGATGCTCTTCGAACAGGTCGGCTGCGCGTAGTAACGCTTGCGCGCGGATCGACGGTTGCGTAGTTTGCCAATCCATGGCGTACGCGCTGGCGCTGGCCAGGGCCGTTTCCACGTCGGCCGGACCGGCTTCCATAACTTTCCCCACGACATCGTCGTGCTGGGCCGGATTGTGCAACATGTGCGTGGGGCCATTCAGGCTGACGGCGCCATCAATCAGCGGGGCTGCCTG
This sequence comes from Janthinobacterium pasteuri, assembly GCF_051380775.1. NCBI lineage: Bacteria > Pseudomonadati > Pseudomonadota > Betaproteobacteria > Burkholderiales > Oxalobacteraceae > Janthinobacterium > Janthinobacterium pasteuri. The sequence continues at coordinate 51,102 of NZ_JBNYXS010000010.1, forward strand.
CCATTGCTGCTGCTGCGCCAGGCCGGTGGCCAGGGTGCGCAAGGTGTCTTCATTCGACAGGTCCAGGCCGGCCGAGTTCCTGCGCTCGCTGCCAAACATGTCCAGCGGCAGCGGAATCGACGGGTGCGGCAAGCCGCCCTGCAGGCGCGCTTGCTCGAGGGGATCGCGAATCAGGCTATCGATGGCCACCTTTTCATCGACGATCTGGTTGACGAACGAGGAGTTGGCGCCGTTTTCCAGCAGGCGGCGCACCAGGTAGGCCAGCAGGGTTTCATGCGAGCCGACGGGCGCGTAGATGCGGCACGGCTTGTCCAGGTTGTCGGCGCCGACGACCTGGTCGTACAGGGTCTCACCCATGCCGTGCAGGCACTGGAATTCGTAGTCGGTAATGCCGTCGCGTTTTGCCCAGGTATAGATGGTCGACAGGGTTTGCGCGTTGTGCGTGGCAAATTGTGGATAGATCAGGCTGCTGGCGGCCAGCAGTTTTTGCGCACACACGAGATAAGAAACGTCCGTGTAGACCTTGCGCGTGTAGACGGGATAGCCTTCCTGGCCATCGACTTGCGCGCGTTTGACTTCCGCGTCCCAGTAAGCGCCCTTGACCAGGCGCACCATGAACTTGCGGCCGCTGCGGCGCGCCAGGTCGATCAGGAAATCGATGGCGAAGGGGCAGCGTTTTTGATACGCCTGCACCACATAGCCGATGCCCTCGAAACCGGCCAAATCTGCATCAAAAGCCAGTGCTTCCATCAGGTCGAGCGACAGTTCCAGGCGGTCCGTTTCTTCTGCATCGATGTTGAAGCCGATGTTGTACTGTTTTGCCAGCAACAGCAGCGCTTTGACTTTCGGCAACAATTCTTCCATGACGCGGGCGCGCTGGGCGCGGCTGTAGCGCGCGTGCAGGGCCGACAGTTTCACGGAAATGCCAGGGCCGTTGCGGATGCCGCGCCCGTTCGACGCCTTGCCGATGGCATGGATCGCCGTTTCGTACGAGGCGTAATAGTTGGCGGCGTCCTGTTGCGTCAGGGCCGCCTCGCCCAGCATGTCGTACGAGTAACGGTAGCCGCGCGTTTCATTCTCACGGCTGTTTTTCAACGCTTCCTCGATGGTCTGGCCAGTAACAAACTGGTTGCCCAGCATGCGCATGGCCAGGTCGACGCCCTTGCGGATCAGCGGTTCGCCGCCTTTGGCGATGAGCTTGCTCATGGCCGAGCCGAGACCCGATTCGCTGCTGGTACTGACCAGCTTGCCCGTAATCAGCAAGCCCCAGGTGGCGGCATTGACGAACAGCGACGGCGATTCGCCCAGATGCTTCTTCCAGTCGCCCTTGCTGATTTTGTCGGCGATCAGGCGATCAGCCGTTTGACTGTCGGGTATACGCAACAGCGCTTCAGCCAGGCACATCAATGCCACACCCTCTTCCGACGACAGCGAGAACTCGTGCATCAGCGCATCGACGCCGGACGCGCGCGTGCGCTTGTGGCGCACGTTCGAGACCAGGCGGTGCGCCAGTGCTTGTCCCTCGGCCATCGTTTCGGTGCTGCTGGCGCGGACTTGTTGCAACAGCCACTGCACGGCGGAAACCTCGTCGCGCCTATAGGCAGCGGTGATGGCGGCGCGTTGAGGTGTCGCTTCGGGCAGGATTTCTGCCTGGAACGCAGCAAAAGGAATCGGGGTAAAAGCCGAGGGGCCTGCAGGGTGCATAAGTACTCTTTACAAGGAAATGGGGACGAAAACTGACGTATTTCTTGCTCTTTTTTGGTGCAAAAAAATACAGAAAGTCGGACGTTAAGATGATTCGATTGTAAAGGGGATTCTTATGGATTAATTCTGGTAATACAGGGGACTAGCAATAGATAGTTTTTGATGCGACAATTTAACCAAATAATATTAATTTGGGGGTGATAGTAATGCTGGACAAGATCAGTAAGAAAATCTTGATGGAATTGCAGAGCGATGGACGCATCAGCAATGTGGAGCTGGCAGCGCGCGTGAACCTGTCGCCTGCCGCCTGCCTGGAGCGCGTGCGCAAGTTGCACGAATCCGGTTACATCATGGGCTATACGGCCCAGTTGAACCCGCAGCTGCTCGACGTCTCGCTGCTGGTGTTCATCGAAGTGGTGCTCGATCGCACGACGCCGGAAGTGTTCGATGCCTTCAAGCATAGCGTACAAATCATTCCAGAGGTACTGGAATGTCATATGGTGGCTGGCGGTTTCGATTACCTGGTCAAGGCACGTGTCAAGGACATGGCTGCCTACCGCGAATTCCTCGGCAAGACCTTGCTGCAGAAGGGTGTGCGGGAAACCCACACTTATGCCGTTATGGAAGAGGTCAAAAACACCACCAAATTGCCAATTAAGTGACCTCGGCGTAGCCAGCCCACTTTTCTGATTGAGCTATCGGAACAAATGTTGTAGGGTGGAACTACAATTATGCTACCCGGTAGCCGCCTGAAACGCCGCGCAGACGTTACGTTCAGGATGCAAGGTGGGCAATCGTGCTCACCCGCATACGGTTACAGCATGTCCCCGCGGGGACGTGACGGGTTCGCGCAGCGGGGGACAAATGAAGCAGTTGCGGCATCAGCTGGTGCGTTTCTTTGTATTCACGATCCTGGCCATGGCCGTTGCCTGTTGCCTGGCCTATCTGCTGCTGCTAGCGGGCGGCGACCATCCGTATCTGATTGCCTGCGTGGCCGCTGCCATTGGCGCCGCGCTGCTGGCGTTAGCCGGCCGCCCGCGCGGCGAGCCTGGCTTGCAGCAGTTCGCCCACACGGTGGGCAACGCCATCGATGCCATCATGATCGGTGCGGCGGAAACCTCGTATTTTGTCGATTCCGTCAAGCAGAAGGTGGAATTCGATGTGCGCACGGCCAGCGATATCGCCGACAGTTCCGCACAAAATGCCATGATGACGGAAAAGATCGCCGCCAATGCGGAACGGGCCGCCAAAGTGGCCGCCGGCGTGCGCGTGGAAAGCGTGGCGGCGCGCGCCGAAGTGGATCAGGGCTTGCACCGCATCAATAAGGCGCGCGAGGAAGCACAAGGCGCCTCCAGCACCATGCTGAGCTTGCAGGAAAAATCCAAACGCATCACCGGTTTTACGGAAGCCATTTCCGATATTTCCGCGCGCACCAACTTGCTGGCGCTGAACGCCGCCATCGAGGCGGCGCGCGCTGGCGAACACGGACGCGGTTTTGCCGTGGTGGCCGGTGAAGTGCGGCAATTGGCGCAGCGCACCAAGGAAGCCTCCGATGAAATCAGCGTGATGGTGCGCGAAATCAATGAACAGTCGGAAAAGGCGGCGCGCGGCATGAGTTCACTGGCGGCGGGCGTGACGGACGCGGCGCGCAATGTGGAAAGCGTGCATGCCTCGCTCAGCCATATTGAGGAATCGTCGGGCGTGTCGGAAGACGCGATCGGGCAAATCGCCCGCGCCTCGCGCGAACACGTCGACACCACGCAGCTGATCGCCGACGCCATCCTGCAAATCCGCGACAGCATGTTGTCGACGAATGCCGAATTGCCGCGCGCCACGCAGTCGGCCATGGCCCTGGCCGAGCGGGCTGAAGTAATCGCCAGCGCCCTCGGGGAATCGAGCGTGGCCACGCCGCACGACGAGATCCGCGAGGCGGCCCAGCGCGCCGCGCGGGACGTGGGCAAATTGTTCGAGCAAGCCATCGCCTCGGGGCGCATCACGCGCGAAGCCCTGTTCGACCGCCACTACCGCCCCATCCCGAATACCAATCCGCCCAAGCACAACACGAAGTTCGACGCGTTTACGGACAAGGTGTTGCCCGACCTGCAGGAAGGCCTGCTGGCGGCATTACCCCATCTGGCGTATGCGGGCGCCGTCGACAATAATGGATACTTTCCAACGCACAACAAGAAGTTTTCCCAGCCGCTGACAGGTGATTACGCCACCGATATGGTGAATAACCGCACCAAGCGCATCTTCAGTGACCGCACGGGCAAGCGCTGCGGCAGCAATACCAAGCCCTTCCTGTTGCAAACCTATAAACGCGACACGGGCGAAGTCATGCACGATTTATCCGTGCCCATCCACGTCGATGGCAAGCACTGGGGCGGTTTCCGTATCGGTTACCGCTCCAGCAGCCACGCATGAAAAAAAACGCCTGATGATTCATCAGGCGTTTTTTTCTGGTGCTGGCAAATAATTTATTCAATATGCGGCTTGGCCGCCACGCCGCCACCGGCCGCCGTGGCAGTGCGCAAGGTGGGCGTGTTCATGCTTTCCAGATGGTTGCGCAGCCATTTGTGGGCGGGGCTGCGCGCGTCGCGCTCGTGCCACAGCATGTCCAGGTGGACGGCCGGCAGGGTCAGCGGCAAATCCTTGTACAGCAGGGATTCCGTCATGCCCGTCGAGGCGATCAGGTGGCGCGGCAAGACTGTGATCAGGTCGGAATTGGCTACTACCCGTCCGGCCGTGAAGAACTGATTGACCGTCAACAAGATGCGCCGTTCGCGGTGGATTTGCGACAGGGCCTCGTCGATCAAGCCATGCGCGCGGCCGGAAAAGCTCACCAATAAATGGTTCGCCGCGCAATAGTTATCCAACGTCAATTCCTTGTCGGCCAATGGATGGCCGCGCCGCATCACGCACACATACTTACCGGAATACAGGCGCTCGTGGCGGATGGGCGAGCCCGTTTCGCTCGACAATTGCGCCGCCACGCCGGGAAAGAAGCCCACGGCCAGGTCGATATCGCCACGCAGCAACATGGGACGCGGTTCGCGCGTGGTCAGCGGCATCATGCGCACGTTGACGCCTGGTGCTTCCCGTTCGATCGAGCGCATCAAGGAGGGCAGCCAGAAGGCGGCCGTCGCATCGGCCATGGCCATGCGGAAGGTGGCATGCGTTTTCGACACGTCGAAGGTTTCCGGCGTGACGGCCGCTTCCAGGCTGGCCAGGGCCGAGCGCACGGATGGCCACAGGGCTTCGGCACGTGGCGTGGGTTTCACGCCGTACGCCGTGCGGATCAGCAATTCGTCACCGAGGCTCTCGCGCAGGCGTTTGATGGCGTTCGATACCGCCGGCTGCGTCATCGCCAGGTGGCCGGCTGCGCGCGTCAGGTTTTGTTCCGTCATGACGGCGTCGAAAACACGCAGCAAGTTCAGATCCAGCGTCAGAAAACTCATGGAAAGCCCAAGATAAAAGTTGAATTGATTACTTAAGAGTGTAAACCGCGCCGGGCACGAATATTTTCACTCGTCAAAAAAATATTACAGTTTTCCATTCACGATTCATATAATTGGTATCAAGAAATGGAATTAGATTTATATGTTGCACTGCACTATAGTACTGGCAAATTCTATAATGCACTGGAACAGTATGTCTACCTTCGCCTCCGCCCTGTACGCAGTATCCGCACCCGTGCTGGAGATTTCCCTGCTGAACGCCCTGCAACTCGTGCTGGTGATCGTGGCCTTGGGCGCATTCGCCCTGCTGTTCAAGCCTTTGCTGGTAGGTATCGCCCGCGCCATGGTGCTGGTTGTGCGCCCCAAGCTGAGCCGCGAAGAGCGCCTGGCGCGCCAGCAGATGCGCGAAGCGCAAGCCTTGCATCGCACCCTGGGCAAGATGGATGGCGTCTCGCCCAGCAATGCCGCCGAATTGCGCGCCCTGTCGACGCGCGCCTGAGCGATAAGCTGTTGCAGAATGACAAGCCGGCGTGAGCCGGCTTTTTTTACGCCCGCGTTTTTGTTCAGGCCACGTCGCCCAGCAAATGCGCGCGCAACAAGGTGTCGGCCGGATGGGCGCCGATCCAGATTTTCAGCAGCGCATTGTAAAAGGCCAGGTCTGGCACTGTGTCGCCCACCTGCTTGCCGTTCAGCTTGCACAAGGTTCCCTCTTCCGGCAGCCAGTCCACGGTCAGGATGTCGCCCTTTTTCAGGCCGGGAACCATGGCGAACATGGCGCCGAACTGCATCGTCTGGCTCAGTAGCCGCGTGCGGTCAGCCTGGTCGGAACTGCGCTTCAAGCCCTGCATGAAGGCGTGACCCAGCTCGTCGGAAGTGATGTCGCGCAACATGACGATCTCTAAACGCCGCGGCCCGGGCAGGAGCAGGATGTCGGCCAGCTGGGTTTTCTTTTCCGGCAGGTACAGTGCGATCGTATAGACCTTGAAGATGACCTTGTAGCGCACACCTGCGCCGTTGAGTTTCAACTCGCGGCTGGCCAGCTGCACCGTGTCGTCCAGCTTGACGCCGCCCACTTCGACGGCCAGCGCTGGTTGTGCCAAGACGGCGCACAGGCAGGCGGCAGCCAGGGAGCGGCCCAAGCGGGATGTGCGTATTTGCATCTTCTACCTCCGTGGAAACCATGGGCTGTGGATAAGTCAGCCCACAGTGTAGAACAGTTGGCAGAAGCTGGCGCCACGCAGAAGTGGCCCAGAAGTGGCGCGGGAGAAAGACTTAGGTTTTGGCCGCAGGCAGCTCTGCCTGCAGGCGTTCGTACTTGGCCATCAATTGTTCCGGGCTTTCGCGCCAGGCGGGATTGAAGGGGATGCAGCTGACGGGGCACACTTGCTGGCATTGCGGCTCGTCAAAGTGCCCCACGCATTCGGTGCACTTGTTGGGATCGATTTCGTAGATTTCCGCGCCCATGTAGATTGCATCATTCGGGCACTCGGGCTCGCAAATGTCGCAATTGATGCATTCGTCGGTGATCAGTAATGCCATGATTTCACTCTTACTTATTGCGATGATGCAGCGTTGGCGGCAATCTTGTTTTGCAGCCAGCGGTTCACCGAGGGGAAGACAAACTTGGAGACGTCGCCGCCCAGCGCCGCGATTTCACGCACGATGGTGCCCGAAATGAACTGGTACTGGTCGGACGGCGTCAGGAACATGGTTTCGACATCGGGCAGCAGGTAGCGGTTCATGCCCGCCATCTGGAATTCGTATTCGAAGTCGGAAACGGCGCGCAAGCCGCGCACGATGACTCTCGCCTCATGCTTGCGCACGAAATCCTTGAGCAAGCCGGAAAAGCTCTCAACTTGCACGTTCGGATAGTGACCGAGCACTTCGTTGGCGATTTCCAGGCGTTCGTCGAGAGAGAAAAACGGTTGCTTGTTCTTGCTGTCGGCCACACCGACGATCAGCTTGTCAAACAGACCCGATGCGCGGCGCACCAAATCTTCATGACCGCGCGTGAGCGGATCGAATGTTCCTGGATAAACGGCTACAACCATTGCGGCTCCCTGATGATGCACCAATATAGACGCGCATTATGCCTGAAATTGGTGACCACCTTGGTGCTGCGCCTCGGGCCAGGAAGCCTTTTTGCCTCATTTATAGGCAGATTCAGGCAGTTGCCGGCACTTTGTTGTAAGTTAGCAAATGATAATAAACGGTACCCGCTTTGTCGGCGCGGATGACTTCCCACGGCGCCATCCAGTCCGGTTTGTCCAGTTCGCTGTTTTCATCGAACACCATCGACAAGCCCGATTCCGCGTACACCATGCCGCCTTCCTTGAGCAGGTTGGCGCACAGCGGCAACACTTTCGCCAGGAAATCCTGCTGGTACGGTGGGTCGAGGAAGATCAGGTCGAAACGCTGGCCGCGCGATGCCAGTCCTTGCGCCGTCAGCAGGGCGTCGCCGCGCAGCAGCTGGACATTATCGGCACGCAATTTCGTCTTGTTTTCTTCCAGCTGGCGGATCACGGGCGTGTGCGTATCGACCATGGTGACGGCGGCGGCGCCGCGGCTGGCCGCTTCGAAGCCCAGTGCGCCGCTGCCGGCGAACAGGTCCAGCACCTGGGCATTGGCCCAGTCGCCATCGCGCAAGTGGTTGATCCAGTTAAATACGGTTTCGCGCACGCGGTCCGGTGTCGGGCGCAGGCCCAGTGCCTGCAAAACAGGCAGCACGGAGCGCTTCCACTGGCCGCCGATGATGCGTACCTGGTTCGGTGGCGGCGCGTGGTGGACGGGGACTTTGGCGGGTTTCTTAATTTTCTTTTGCATGGGTATTTCTTCAATTCGGTGGCGGCCACTATAGCATATGGCCCCACCTCCTTTGCTGGCGCTGCCTGTCTATTTGGGCTGTGTGGCCAGGGAATTGAAGTCGTCGATCCAGCCCTGCATGCGCTTGACGGCGTGGGCTTTTTGCGCCGGCGTGGCGATCTTGATGACAGTCAAGACCATTTGCGCCGTGCTCGCTTCGTAGCTGTCAAAAAAAGCCTTGCGCTCCGAGTGTTCCAGGCGCTCGAAACTGTCCTTGATCAGGGTCGTCACCAAGCCCGCGGCCGCTTCCTTGCCGAGTTTTTCCTGGTGCACTTTCTTGACCAGGTTCAACACATTCTGCTGGCGCCGCGTGCGTTCGTCGAGCCAGATGTCATTGTTCAGCGGACGCGCGTCGGACGCTTTACGGATGATGGCCTCTTGCTCGCTGCTGAAGCTGCCGAACCACAGTTCGAATTGCTCCATGGCTTTCTTGTAGCGCAGTTTCTGGCGCTTGTCCTGGTCGCCGCTCAGGTATTTCTTGCGGTAATCCTCATTGTTTGACTTGAACTTCTTTTCCATCTGCGCGATTTGCTCGGGCTTGAGCGAGCGCGCCAGGTCGCCCAGTTCGGGCGCCGCCTTCAGCAGCAGCGCCTGGGTACGCTGCTTGATCTCGCTGTAATCCATCATCAGGTCCGCCTGCGTGATATTGCCTTGCAGCTGCTTCTGGCCCGTGCGCAGGATTTCCACGTAGTCCTTCAATTGCGTCTTGCGGTGCCAGTCGAACATCTTGTCGATGTCATCGCGTACCCAGTCTTTCTGGTCGCGGTCCAGGTCAACATACGCGTTCAACCACCAGTACAGCACGGTATCGCCATTGTTGTAGGCCAGGCGCAAGCCGCTGCAGCCGGCGACGATGACGAGCATCAAGGCCAGCAGGGCATAAGTAAAACGCCCAAAGGGCGTGGAAGACGGGGCCTGCGTGTTAAACTTTTTCATATTCTTAACTTATAAAAGACGGTCTATGAACGTTGTCATTCTCGCTGCCGGTATGGGCAAACGCATGCAGTCGGCACTGCCCAAGGTATTGCACCCATTGGCTGGCAAGCCGCTGTTGTCGCACGTCATCGACACGGCGCGCGGCCTGGCGCCGTCCCGATTATGCGTGATTTACGGGCATGGGGGCGCAGCGGTGCTGAAGTTGCTTGACGGCTACAAGACGAACCATGCCCTGGCGATTGATGCTGCCGAGCAAACGCAGCAGCTGGGCACGGGGCATGCCGTGCAGCAAGCCGTATCCTTGCTGGACGACAGCGTGCCCACCCTGATCCTGTACGGCGACGTGCCGCTGACCAGCGCCGCCTCCCTGCAGCAATTGGTGCAGGCGGCCGGTAACGACAAGCTGGCCATCCTGACCGTGGAACAGGACGATCCGTTTGGCCTGGGCCGCATCGTGCGCGACAACGGCGCCATCGTGCGCATCGTCGAGGAAAAGGATGCCTCCCCAAGCGAGCGCGCCATCAAGGAGATCAACAGCGGCATCATGGTCGCGCCCACCGTGCAGCTCAAGCAATGGCTGTCGGCCTTGTCGAATGACAATGCGCAAGGGGAATACTATCTGACCGATATCGTCGCGCAAGCCGTCGCCGATGGCGTGACCGTCACCTCGGCCCACCCCGCCGCCGTGTGGGAAGTGGCGGGCGTCAACAGCAAGGTGCAACTGGCCCAGCTGGAACGCATCCACCAGAACAATATCGCGCAAGCGCTGCTCGAGCGTGGCGTGACCTTGCTCGACCCGGCCCGCATCGACGTGCGCGGCGAACTCATTTGCGGCCGCGATGTCACTATCGATGTCGGCTGCGTGTTCGAAGGCCGCGTAGAACTGGGCGATGGTGTGCGCGTGGGCGCCAACAACGTCATCATCAATGCCAGCGTGGCAGCCGGTGCGCACATCAAGCCGTTTTGCCATATCGAGGACGCCGTCGTCGGCGCCGCTTCCATCATCGGCCCGTATGCGCGCCTGCGTCCCGGCAGCGTGCTGGCGGAAGACGTGCATATCGGCAATTTTGTCGAAGTGAAAAACAGCCAGGTCGCCGCGCACAGCAAGGCCAACCACCTGGCCTACATTGGCGACGCCACCATTGGCTCCAGGGTCAACATCGGTGCCGGCACCATCACCTGCAACTACGATGGCGTCAACAAGTTCCGCACCGTTATCGAAGACGACGCCTTTATCGGCAGCGACAGCCAGCTGATCGCTCCCGTTACCGTGGGCAAGGGCGCGACCCTGGGTGCCGGCACGACCTTGTCGAAAGATGCGCCGGCCGGCAAGCTGACGGTTTCGCGCGCGCGGCAAGTGACCATCGACGGCTGGATGCGTCCCGTGAAAATCAAGAAGTAAGCGCAGCACATTCGGTATGCATGACGCCGTCAGCCTGTCCGGGCTGGCGGCGTTATTTTTTATGCCTGTGGATAATCCTGTGCAGCGTTGGCTGGTAACCCGGGATAAGTTACGCCACTCTTCGTATCCGGTATTTGCTCTGCATTGTCGAGTGTGGATAAGCATGTGAACAAGCATGCGGACAAGTGATGGATAAGCCCGGTATAAGCTGCGTATAAACAGTAAAAAACCTGTGGAAAAGACGGGACAAGTTATCGGGTTCAGCTTGCTGTTCCAACGTGCAGGCCAGCTGGCGCAGACTAAAAGGCATCCTCTATTTTTTGCCTGTCCGGATTGTGGATAAACTTGTGCGTAATTGGCGGATAAGTCATGAACAACTTCCAAGTCATTGTATTGTAAGGGCATTCCTTGTTTTCTTGTGGAAGCTGCTTGTGGGTAAAGCTGTGCAAAAGCCTGTGATTAAGGCGGGGGCAAGCGCTGGATAAGCCGGTATAAGTTTTATCCCGGGGGCCGATGTACCGTTGTTGCGAAGCTTCATGCGAGGCGGAATATGGCGGCCGTGGCAATCGGTGATTTTCATGCTGTGGATAAACTTGTGCATAAGCAGGCAGAAAAATGAGGATAAGCCGGGATAACTTTTCTGCCAGCCTGCTTCACACAGCGATGCGCGTCTCGAATTTGCTGCGAAACGTGGAAAAATAGCTTTTCACGTTGCGTACATTGGCATGCGCGGCAAACAGGCGGTGCGCCAGCGCGTGATACGCGGGCATGTCGGCCACCTGTACCATCAGCACGAAGTCGGGTCCGGGCGAGACGCGATAGCACTGCAGCACGGCAGGCTCGTCCGCCACGAGCTGCTCGAATTCCGCCATGCGTTCCGCCGCCTGCACGTCGAGCGTGATTTCCACGACGGCCGTCAGGCGCGCGCCCACCAGTTGCGGCGCGACGATGGCCACTTGCCGCTCGATCACACCGCTTTCCGTCAAATGCTTGACCCGCCGCAAACACGTGGGCGCCGAGACGTGCACCGATCGCGCCAGCTCACTGTTGGTTTGCGATGCATCAATTTGCAAGGCGTTCAGGATGCGACGATCAATGTCGTCGAGAGTAATGTTGCTATGGTTCATGATTTTGATGGATTAGAGAATATACTGAGTCTAAATGAAATAATATTTCACCGCAAAATAGTCGTGAAATATTTAGTCAAAAATATACAGATTTAGAAAGCATATTTCATTGACTCTGCATTAGCATGCTTGCATTGATTAAATTTTAAACAGAGGTTTCCATGTGCGGCATCGTCGGCGCGGTAGCGCAACGTAATATCACTCCCATCCTGGTCGAAGGCTTGAAGCGCCTGGAATACCGCGGCTACGATTCCTGCGGCATCGCCTTGCATGCCGATGGCCGTTTGCAGCGTTCGCGCTCCACTTCGCGCGTGGCCGAGCTGGAAAAGCAGATCGCAGAAGAAGGCTTGAGCGGTTTTACGGGCATTGCCCACACCCGCTGGGCCACGCATGGCGCCCCTGTTTCCTTCAATGCCCACCCGCATTTTTCCCCAACGGAAGAGAACGCCCGCGTGGCGCTGGTGCATAACGGCATCATTGAAAACCATGACGAACTGCGCGCCGAACTGACGGCCCTCGGTTACGTCTTCCAGAGCCAGACGGACACGGAAGTGATCGCCCACCTGGTCGAGCACATGTATAACGGCGACCTGTTCGAGACCGTGCAGCAGGCCGTGAAACGCCTAGCCGGCGCGTATGCGATTGCCGTGTTCTGCCGTGACGAGCCACACCGCGTGGTCGCCGCGCGCCAGGGTTCGCCCCTGATCGTCGGCCTGGGCAATGGTGAAAACTTTGTCGCCTCCGACGCCATGGCGCTGGCCGGCACGACCGACCAGATCATCTACCTGGAAGAAGGCGATGTGGTCGACCTGCAACTGTCGCGCTGCTGGATCGTCGATGTCGATGGCAAGCCCGTCGAACGCGAAGTGAAAACCGTGCATGCGCATACGGGTGCGGCCGAGCTGGGCCCATACCGCCACTACATGCAGAAGGAAATCTTCGAACAGCCGCGCGCCATCGGCGACACACTGGAAGGCGTGACGGGCATCATGCCGGAACTGTTCGGCGACAATGCTTATGCCATCTTCAAGCAGATCGACCGCGTGCTGATCCTGGCCTGCGGCACCAGCTCGTATGCGGGCATGACGGCCAAGTACTGGATCGAGGCGATTGCCAAGGTGCCCGTCAGCGTGGAAGTGGCCAGCGAATACCGCTACCGCGACAGCGTGCCGCACCCGAACACCCTGGTCGTCACCATTTCGCAAAGCGGCGAAACGGCCGACACCCTGGCCGCCCTGAAGCATGCGCGCAGCCTGGGCATGCAGCACACCCTGACCATCTGCAACGTGGCCACCAGTGCCATGGTGCGCGAATGCGCGCTGGCCTACATCACGCGCGCCGGCGTGGAAGTGGGCGTGGCGTCCACCAAGGCGTTCACGACGCAGCTGGCGGGACTGTTCCTGCTGACCCTGTGCCTGGCGCAAGTCAATGGCCGCTTGAGCGAAGAACAGGAAGCGGCGCACCTGAAAGCCATGCGCCACCTGCCCGTCGCCATCGCTTCCGTGCTGGCGCTGGAGCCGCAGATCATCGCCTGGTCCGAAGAATTCGCGCGCAAGGAAAACGCCCTCTTCCTGGGGCGCGGCATGCACTACCCGATCGCCCTGGAAGGTGCCTTGAAACTGAAGGAAATTTCCTATATCCACGCCGAAGCGTATCCGGCCGGCGAGCTGAAACACGGCCCGCTGGCTCTGGTGACGAATGAAATGCCGGTCGTCACCATCGCGCCGAACGACGCCCTGATCGAAAAGCTCAAATCGAACATGCAGGAAGTGCGCGCCCGTGGCGGCCAGCTGTACGTCTTCGCCGACGTCGATTCGCGCATCAGCTCCGGCGAAGGCTTGCACGTCATCCGCCTGCCCGAGCACTACGGCGACCTGTCGCCGATCCTGCACGTGGTCGCGCTGCAATTGCTGGCGTATCACACGGCACTGGCGCGTGGTACGGATGTGGACAAGCCACGCAATCTGGCGAAGTCGGTGACGGTGGAGTAAGCGGGCCGGGTGCTGCCCCGGGCCACCCAGAATAAAAAGAAAACGCCACTTCCGGGTGGCGTTTTCTTTTATACAGCACCGCCGTTCACTCTCTGGAACAACCATACGAGTGGCTTTTTTCTGTCACCGCTGAACCCATTGTGCGAGAATGCTTCTCCCCCTGGACGGTGCGCATGATGAACAAACTCGCCGCAATCATCACTGGAATGCCACTAGTGCTGGCAGCTTGCAAGCCCGCAGCCACAGCACCTGCGCATGACATTCCTGCGGCAATGCGCCAGACTGCGACCACCCTGCTGCAGTCAAAATTTTTACATGCGACCTCGATTGCCGTCGTTTATCGCGGCAAGGAATTCATTCTGCATCAAGGCGAACTGGAGACCGGCAAAGCCAATCCGCCGAACGATACAACGCTGTATGAAATCGGCTCAGTCAGTAAAACTTTTGCTGGCCTGCTATTGGCGAACGCTGTGCTTGATGGGAAGGCGGCGCTCGACGATCCCATACAAAAGTACCTGGCGGCCGCCTACCCGAACCTGCAGTCGCAGGGCCAGCCAGTTCGCTTGCGCCATTTGATCACGCACACCAGCAATATGCCGGGCATGCTGCCATTGCAGGTGAACACCATATTGAAGGATTTCACGGCACACGCCACGCCGGCGAAGCTGAATGCCGCTTATGCCAACTACGGACAACAGCAATTCTGGCAGGACTTGCACACAGTCAGCATCAAGGGTCCGCTTGGCAAGGACTACGCCTATTCCAGCGCCGGTACCGAACTCATTGCGCACACGCTCGAAACAATTTACGCAATGCCCTATGAAGTCCTGCTCGCGCAATTCCTTGCGCGCGAAGCCGGCATGCAAGATACCAAGCTGAGAATCACAGCCAGGGATACCGGCCGGCTAGCGCCCGGTTACCACAGCGACAATCCCGTCATAACGACACCGATGCCACAATTGCCCTGGGGGGCAGCGGGCAACCTGAAGTCGACTATGCCGGATATGGCGAAGTATCTGCGCCTGCAATTGGGTGCCCATCCCGCTGTCGTTGAATCGCACAAGCCTTTGGCACGCTTTCAGGACGACTTCAGCATTGGCTATTTCTGGAACATCGGTACTAATCGCCAGTTGGGCACGCATTATGTACACCATGGCGGCGTGCCACGTGCGCAAAGCTACGCTTACGTCGTTCCTCAATATCAGCTTGGGGTCTTCATCATCACCAACCAGAGCGGCGATGCTACTGCCGGCGCCATGGAAAGCGCGCTGGCGCATATTTTCGACACGGTGGAATCCATGGAAAGCGCGAAGTAGGCTGGCCCTAGGGTATAGGCGTGCATGATGTTGCTGGCGGGCCTGGGCTTAGCGGGATGCATCAAGGGTTTTAGCATCGCTTCCTTGCGTCATGGCGAAAGCAGGCTGGCGCGCCAGTGCGATGAAGGCGCGCACGTAGTCGATGGCGGTGTCCGTCTCGCGTGCTCCCAGGAAGATTTGCTTGGCGATGCCGCGCGCGCCCAGCCGCACCGGTACCACGTCCATCTTGGCCGCGTATTCCTCGACCAGCCAGCGCGGCAGGGCGGCCACGCCGCGCCCGCTGGCCACCATCTGCAGCATGATGTCGGTCGTTTCGATGGCTTTGTGGCGCTTGGGCGTGACACCGGCCGGCAGCAGGAACTGGTTATAGATGTCCAGGCGCTCGATGTCCACCGGGTAGCTGATGAGCACCTCCTGGGTCAGTTGCTGGGGCTGCACATAGGCTGCGGTAGCCAGGGCATGGCCCTTGGCCACGACGAGCACCTGCTCGTAGTCGAACACGGGTTCGAATGTCAGCCCCGGCTTGTACAGCGGGTCGGGCGTGACCAGCAGGTCGATCTCGTAGCCGAACAGCGCGCCAATCCCGCCAAACTGGAACTTTTGCTTGACGTCCACATCCACGTCGGGCCATGCGGCCAGATACGGGGACACCACTTTGAGCAGCCACTGGTAGCAAGGGTGGCATTCCATGCCGATGCGCAGCGCGCCGCGCTCGCCCTGCGCGAACTGGCCCAGGCGCTCTTCGGCCAGGTCCAGTTGCGGCAGCACCCGGTTCGCCACCGCCAGCAGATACTGGCCGGCCTGCGTCAGGCGCAGGTTGCGCCCTTCGCGCAGCCAGACGTCGGTGCCCAGTTGCTGCTCCAGCTTTTTCATGCTGTGGCTCAGGGCCGACTGGGTCAGGTGCAGCACGCCTGCGGCGGCCGTCAACGACCCTTGTTTTTCGACCTGCTGGACGATGCTGAGGTGGATGCGTTCAAGCATTGAGATGAGCTATGTTCATGGATGTATGAAATAAGACCATTATACTTCATCGATTCCCGCCGTTATCATCCATCTTCTTGTCGTTGGCATTCTTCGCCCTCGCGCATCACTCCACATGAAAGCAAACATGACACGTCCACTGCGTTTAGTCGCCGTTTCCGGCGGGCTGCAACGCCCTTCCAAGGCGGCAGCCCTGGCAGAGCACCTGATGGACCTGATCGCCGACGAAGTGCTGTGTGAACAACGTCTGGTCGAACTGGGCCAGCTCGCCCCCCAGCTCGCCGGCGCGACTTGGCGCTCCCACCTGCCCGATACGCTGGAGCGGGAACTTGCAGCGGTCGAGCAAGCTGACATCCTGGTGGTGGCAACACCGGTCTTTCGCGGTTCCTACACGGGACTGTTCAAGCACTTCTTCGACTTCATTGACCAGGACGCCCTGATCGACAAGCCGGTCTTGCTGGCGGCCACCGGCGGCAGCGAGCGCCATGCCCTGATGATCGACCACCAGTTGCGGCCGCTGTTCAGCTTTTTCCAGGCCCGCACATTGCCACTGGGCGTCTATGCGACCGACAAGGATTTCCTCGACTACCGCGTGCAGGACGAGGCCCTGATCCAGCGGGCCACACTGGCGGTCCAACGGGCAATGCCGTTGGTCGGCTTGACGCGGCATGCGCAATCTGCCGCCGCTGAAGCGCTGGTCGCGGCCTGATACGCATCGCCACGTTCAGCAAGCAATCAACACATTCATCTTTTCGCAGCAATCAGGACACCAGATCATCATGAGCCAAGATTTTGTATTCAGCATCAAGAGCATTGTTTTCGATGAAAACTATCATCCATCGGACAATACGCGTCTGACGACCAACTTTGCCAATCTGGCCAGGGGAGAGCGTCGCCAGGAGAACTTGCGCAACACCCTGAAAATGATCGACAGCCGCTTCAACAACCTGGCGCATTGGGATAACCCGAAGGCAGATCGCTACTCAGTTGAGCTTGAAATCATTTCCGTCGCGTTGAATATCGATGCCAAAGGCGGAAATATTCCATTGATCGAGATATTGAAGCCGAATATCCTGGATAAAAAGACCGGAGAGCGCATCGATGGCATCGCCGGCAATAACTTCTCATCCTACGTGCGCGATTACGACTTCAGCGTGCTGCTGCCAGAGCACAACAATAATAAATCCACCTTTGGCACACCGGACAATTTCGGCGATTTTCATGGCAAGCTGTTCAAGCACTTTGTCAGATCAGCTACTTACAAAGCGCACTTCAGCAAGGCGCCCGTCATCTGCATCAGCGCGTCGAGCAGCAAGACCTATCAGCGCACTGAAAACCAGCACCCCATTCTGGGCGTTGAGTATCAACAAAATGAGTTCTCCTCGACGGATGAATATTTCGAGAAAATGGGGATGCAGGTGCGCTATTTCATGCCGCCAAACAGTGCCGCACCTCTGGCGTTTTATTTTATCGGCGACCTGCTGGGCGACTATAGCAATCTTGAGCTGATCGGCACCATCAGCACGATGGAAACGTTCCAAAAGATCTACCGGCCCGAGATTTATAACGCCAATTCTGCGGCGGGAAGACTTTATCAGCCTAGCCTGAAGAATCAGGATTATTCGCTGACGCAAATTGTCTATGACCGGGAAGAGCGCAGCCAGCTGGCTGTCAAGCAGGGCAAATATACGGAAGAGCACTTCATCAAGCCATACAAGCATCTTCTTGAACAATGGGCTGCGACCACGCTCTCTGCTTAATCAACATACACGACATTACTGATCATGAAAAAATTATTGCCTACATCCACTGCCGGCAGCTTGCCCAAACCTTCCTGGCTTGCACAGCCTGAAAAACTCTGGTCGCCGTGGAAATTACAGGACGAGGAATTGATTGAGGGCAAACAGGATGCTTTACGTTTGTCACTGCAGGAGCAGCAGCAGGCAGGCATCGATATCGTCAGCGATGGCGAGCAGACCCGCCAGCATTTCGTTACCACGTTTATCGAGCATCTGAGCGGCGTTGATTTTGACAAACGCGAGACTGTCAGAATTCGTGACCGCTACGATGCAAGCGTGCCGACAGTCGTGGGCGCGGTCAGCCGCCCGAAGCCGGTTTTTGTGGAAGACGCCAGGTTTTTACGTCAGCAAACCACGCAACCGATCAAATGGGCCCTGCCAGGCCCGATGACGATGATTGATACGCTGTATGACAGCCACTACAAGAGCCGCGAAAAACTGGCCTGGGAATTCGCCAAGATCCTCAATCAGGAAGCCAGGGAACTGGAGGCGGCCGGCGTCGACATCATCCAGTTTGACGAACCTGCATTCAATGTTTTCTTTGATGAAGTCAATGATTGGGGGATCGCCACCCTGGAAAGGGCGATCGAGGGGCTTAAATGCGAAACGGCCGTGCACATTTGCTATGGCTACGGCATCAAAGCCAATACGGACTGGAAAAATACGCTGGGCTCCGAGTGGCGTCAATATGAGGAATCGTTCCCCAAGCTGCAGCAATCGAATATCGACATCATCTCGCTGGAATGCCACAACTCGCGTGTGCCGATCGACCTGATTGAACTCATTCGTGGCAAAAAAGTGATGGTCGGGGCCATCGACGTGGCATCCAATACCATTGAAACGCCGGAAGAAGTCGCCGACACCCTGCGCAAAGCGCTGCGGTTTGTCGATGCAGACAAGCTCTACCCGAGCACCAACTGTGGCATGGCGCCCTTGTCTCGTCAGGTAGCAAGAGGAAAATTGCATGCGCTCAGTGCAGGCGCAGAAATCATCCGAGGAGAACTCTCGACCTAGCCGGCTGCTGAGATACCGGACAGCTGAGTTTTCCCTTGTAGAAGGTGCTCTAAACAGTCGCTTTATGCCGGTGTCTTGCCCAAGTGCCCCGGCATCACCGGCAAGCGCTCCGTTATCCAATCTTATGTTCATGAATAAACTGGAACCAGCATGCCGTCACCGCACTCTTCTACAATTCCTCACACGGTGCCGGCGCGAACGCTGGCCTGGAAGAAATGGAAAACCTTATTTTATTTACAAAATATCTTACAATGAGCTGATACCCGCCGGACCTGCTGCGATTTGTAATTCCATTTCCTCACGCCATTTGCCATGCACATGACTGCCTGCCTCGCGCCTCTGCTTGTTGCCACACTGTCTGCGCCGCTGGCGCTCGCAGAAACCAGTACCCAGGTTTATCTGGACAACGGCGAGCTCAATTATGTCGGCAGCATGTCGGCCGAGGCGAATCAGCGTGCGCTGGCGCTGTTTGCCTCCGAGGAAACAAAACCGCGCGTGCTGGCCATCCGCAGCAAGGGCGGCCCAACGCAGGCCGGCATGGCCCTGGGCACCTGGGTGCGGGCGCAGGCATTGACGGTCAAGGTGCTCGAGTATTGTTTTTCCTCGTGCGCCAACTACGTTTTTACCGCCGCACCGCGCAAGATCGTCAGCAACTTTGCCGTGGTCGGCTATCACGGCGGCCTCAGTAGCGCCAGGTTTGCCGTCGATGAGCAGCAGGAAGCCATGCTGGCGGCCCTGCCGGCAGCTGAGCGGCAAGCCATGCGCCAGCAGTTGCTGGCGGAAATACAAACATGGCTGGCACCCGAGCGGGAGGCCGAACGCCAGTATTTTGCGCAGATAGGTGTCCAGCAGCGCATCACGACCATGGGCCAGACGCCCGCACTGGCACGCCATTTCGATGACGACAGCAAGGTGATAGGTTGGACCTTTTCCGCTGACGACTTCGCCAAGCTGGGCGTAACGGACATTACCATCATCAATCCACCATGGCAGCCGCGTTTTATTGCTTCCGATAAGCAAGTGCATCAAATCAAACTGCCGTAGCGTCGATGCCGTGCGCGCGCCTTGCCGTCATTATTGCCGCACGAAAATTTCCGCCATCTATCGCAGGAGTGCGCTAGTCTGTCGCTGTTTGCCGTACAGTTCAGCAACTCCCGTAATACCCATCGCCCCGGTGCCGGCCGCTGCAGCCGCTGCGCCAGCTGGCGCGATGCCGTCTCGCTTTCACCCGTATTGACCTGGCCGATAGGACCGCATGATTTCATTCCGTACCCCCCATTTCTTTTCCGCGCGCCAGTCCTGGCGTGGCTGGCTATTGCCGCTGCTATTGACCCTGCTGCTGGCGTGCTCGCTATCGGCGCCGCCCGCCTGGTCGCAACCGGTCGACGATGCCACCACGGCCGACCAGCGCCTCGATGGCTTGCGCAAGCAGATCACCACGATCCAGAAGGCGCTCGATGGCGAGGCCGATCTCGATGACGCGACCCTGTCGCAGATGCGCGCCGATGCGCTGGCGGCCAGCGCCGAGGCGGACAAGGTGGCCGAGTCGCTCACGCCCACGCTCTCCAGCGTGCAGGCGCGGCTGGCCGAGCTGGGCAAGCCGGCGGCGGGCACGAAAGAGGCCCCTGACGTGGCGGCCCAGCGCAGCCAGCTGGACCGCACCAGCAGCGCGCTCGATGCGCAGGTGAAGCTGGCGCGATTGCTGGCCGTGGAAGCGACGCAGGCGTCCGAGCAGGTATCGACGGCGCGCCGCGCACAGTTGCAGGCGCGCCTGGGCGAGCGCACTGCGTCCATCCTGGCCGGTTCCTTCTGGAAACAGCTGCATGCGGAATTGCCGCAGAATCTGCAGCGCCTGCGGGCGCTGGAGCTGGAGTTGGCCGACGCGGCGCGCGCCACGCCATGGTCGGCCTGGGGCGGCTTGCTGGCCGGCATCGTGGCCGTGATCGGCGCCAGCGTCTGGATTTCGCGCTATCTGCTGGTGATCACGGCCACGCGCGTGCCGCATGGCCGCTTGCGCCGCTCCTTGCATGCGCTGGCCGTGCTGGTGCTGGCGGCGGCCACGCCCGGGCTGGTGGCGGAATTGGTGGCCATGGGCTTGCGCTGGGATGGCGGCCTGTCTGAAAAAATCTCGACGTTCCTTGGCAGTTTGATCGGCATCATCTGTTTTGCCGGTTTTACGGCGGGCCTCGGCCACGCGCTGCTGTCGCCCTGGCGCGTGTCGTGGCGCCTGCTGCCCCTGCCCGACGCGCTGGCGCATCGCTTGCGCCATTTTCCATCGACGTTTGCCTTCATCGTGGTGCTGGTGTGGGCCACGGAACGGGTCACCATCGTCATCAATGCGGGCCTGTCGACGGCCGTGGCCGTCAATTGCATCGTCGCCCTGGTGATGAGCACGACCATCGCCTATGGCTTGATGCGCGCCGAGCGCTGCTGGCGCCTGTTGCGCGAGGCCGATCCCGCCACCCTGGTCACGCCGCTGTGGCTGCGCTGCGTCACGGTGCTGCTGTGGCTGGCACTGGCGTCGAGCGTCATCAGCTTGCTGGTCGGGTATGTGGCGTTTGGCAGCTTTATCGCCAAGCAAATCGCCTGGGTCATCGTGGTGGTGGGCAGCACCTATCTGCTGACGGTGCTGGTCGATGATATCTGCATGTTGCTGGCCTCCACGCCGCCGCCGCCGGACGCCGCCCATCCCGTGCTGGCCACGCCCAAGGCGCGTGACCAGGCGGCCGTGCTGCTGTCGGGCATCGGCCGCGCCATCGTCGTGCTGCTGGCGCTGATGCTGCTGCTGGCGCCGTTTGGCGAAGGTCCGGGCGAATTGTTCCAGCGGGTTGGCAAGCTGCAGGATGGCCTGGCCATCGGCGAAGTGGCGATCCGTCCTGCCGCGCTGATCCAGGCCCTGCTGGTGCTGGTGGTCGGTTTCGTTGCGCTGGGCCTGTTCAAGCGCTGGCTGCAAAACAGTTATTTGCCGACCACCAATCTCGATTCCGGCATGCAAGTGTCGTTCATTACCCTGTTTGGCTATATCGGGGGCGTGCTGGCCGTGGCGCTGGCCCTGTCGGCGGCCGGCATCGGCCTGGAACGCATCGCGTGGGTGGCATCGGCCTTGTCGGTGGGTATTGGTTTTGGCTTGCAGGCGGTGGTGCAGAACTTTGTGTCCGGCCTGATTTTATTGGCCGAGCGCCCCGTGAAAGTGGGCGACTGGGTCTCGCTGGGCGGCGTGGAAGGCGACATCCGTCGCATCAATGTGCGCGCCACGGAAATTCAACTGGGCGACCGCTCGACGGTGATCGTGCCGAACTCGGAATTCATCACCAAGACGGTGCGCAACGTCACCCTGGCCAATCCGCTGGGCCTGGTGCAGGTCAAGCTGCCGCTGCCGCTGGGCACGGATGCGCAAGCGGCGCGCGCGCTGATCCTGTCCACCTTTGTCGATAATCCTGACGTGCTCGACACACCGGCTCCCAGCGTGCAGCTCGACGGTATCGACAACGGCCTCTTGCTGTTCAACGCCACCGGCTATGCCTCGTCGCCGCGCCTGACGTCGGGCATCCGCAGCGCCCTGCTGTTCGAGCTGCTCAAGCGCCTGGACGAGGCGCATATCGCGATTGCCAAGCCCAGCACGATGGTGCTGAGCAGTGTGCCAGCGCAGCCGGAGACGCCGGCCATCTCGGCGGCTGTTCCCGCACCGGCGCCCGCCCCCGTGCCGCCGCTGACGTCTTAACGCACGGTCGACCACAGCAACGCCGCCAGGTACAGGCCGATGCCGAACGCCGTGTGGGCCATCAGGCTGCGCAGGCGGGCGGCTGTCGGATGCGGCGTCTTGCTGGCGGCCAGGCCGGCACCCATGCCCGGCTGCAAGATACAGAACGGCGCGGCCACGCTCACGAGGCCCGCCAGCAAGGCCGGCGCGAACGTCGGCTGTTGCACCCAGTCCTGTCCCACCAGCGCCAGCAGCACGGCGGCAAACAGCACGCCGATCATGTAATGGGCCGTCCAGCCAAGGACCGCTTCATCGCGCACGGGCGCCGCCTGGGCGATATTGACGTGGCTCACGGTGCCGCGTGGCAGATGGCCCAGCCAGCGTCCCACCATCGCAAAGTTCAGCGAGGGTATGCACCAGAAGCGTTTCAAGGCCACCGCCCACACATCCATCACCGCCGTCGCGCCCACGCCGATCGCCAGGGCATCGAGCCAGAATATTTGCATGGTTGTCACCTTATAACATTCAATTGATTGCTTGAATGTTATAAGGGTGCTAGCATCGTGTCAATGAAAAATGCCGATATCGATACCCTTACCGCTCCCGCCGAATTTGCCCACATTTTAGGCAGCGCACCGCGCTTGCGCCTGCTCGAGCAAATCGCTCAAGGCGAATATGCGGTGGAGCAGCTGGTGGAGTTGACGGGCCTGTCCGTGGCAAATACCTCCCAGCATTTGCAGCAGTTGCGGCGTGCCGGTTTCGTGCAGGCGCGGCGCGACGGCAAGCGCGTGCTGTATCGGCTGGGCAGCGGCCCTGTCTTGCAGTTGCTCGATGCGCTGGAGCTGTATGCGCAGCATCAGCGCAGCGAGTTGCAGGCGCTGAGCCGGGGCGATCATGTGGAAGCGATCACGGGCGACGAGCTGTTGGGGCGCATGCAGGAAGCCAGCATCACCGTGCTCGACGTGCGGCCCGCGCAGGAATTTGCTGCCGGCCACTTGCCCGGTGCGATCAATATTCCTTTTGACGACTTGCAGCGCCGCCTGGGCGAATTGCCGGCGAACGCAGAAATCGCCGCCTACTGCCGCGGCCCGTATTGCGTGCTGTCCGTGCAGGCCGTCGCTACCCTGCGCCAGCAGGGCTTGCATGCGCGCCGTCTCGGTAGCGGTTACGACGACTGGCAGGCGGCCGGCTTGCCTGTCGTCAGGGCGGCGTGATGGCGATCCCCAACAGCAAGCAGCAACTGGTCGAGGCGATGACCACCACGTACGCCAAGCTGGCGCAGGAGCTGGCACGTGCATCTGCGCGACGGCAAACGCATCGAGGACATCGCCTTTCCCGCCGAAGGTTTCACGTGGAACGCTCTGGGTACACTGGCGCAGCGCTTCTATGCGGACTATGCTGAACTGGGCATGGACGACTTGCTGCAGCGCCTGGAACAGGCGAAAGAGCAGCTGCTGGCGCTGATCGACAGCCTTGACGATCCGCAACTGTATGGCCAGCCTTGGTACACGCATTACACGATGGGACGCATGATTCAGTTGAATACCTCGTCGCCGTATGCGAATGCGCGCATGCGCTTGCGGGGCTGGCTCAAGACCTTGTAGCACCTTGATCGGCAGGCTTGCACGATTGCATCAGTACCATCAGAAACGTTTTCAGGCAGGATAGTGGTTTCAAGCGTAACCAATGAAGGATCGCCATGCTGACCATCGCCCTCGCCCAGATGAATCCTACCGTGGGCGACTTCGACGCCAATCTCGCCGCCATCATCGCGCGCATGGGCCGCGCCAGCAGCGATGGCGCGGACTTGCTGGTGTGTCCCGAGCTGTCGCTATGCGCGTATTACCCGGGCGACCTGTTCGAGGATGCCGCCTTCCTGCGCGACATGCAGCAGGCGCTGGAGACGCTGCTGCAAGCGTCCACGCGCTGGCCGGAACTCGTCACCGTCATCGGCACGGCGCGGCCGAACTCCGGCGTCGGCAAGCCCCTGTATAACGCCTTGCTGGCCATACGCGACGGACGCATCGTGGCCGAATACTACAAGCAGCTGCTGCCGACGTATGGCATCTTCGACGAGGGCCGCCATTTCGAGCCGGGTCCGCCCGGTGCCTGCATTTTGCCCATCGCCGGCTGCAAGGTGGGCTTCATGATTTGCGAGGATGGCTGGAACGACGATGGCCGCGCCTACGCCGTCAACCCTTTCGACTCCCTGCACGCTGCGCGGCCCGACCTGGTGGTCAGCATCAACGCCAGCCCGTCCGACATCGGCAAGCGCGCGCAGCGCCACGCCGTGTTTGGCGCCGCCTGCGCGCGCGTCAAGTTGCCCCTGCTGTTCGTCAACCAGGTGGGCGGCCAGGATCAACTCGTCTTCGACGGTGCCTCGTTCGCCATCTCGCCCAGTCTGGGCGTGCAATTCGAGGCGGCCCGCTTCATCGAGGATTTTCAATTGCTGCGCTTTGCCGATGGCCGTTTCGCGCACCCCGATGGCCAGCCTTTCCCCGTGCCCGACCCGGAAGGCATTCCCGCCGTCGAATTTGCGCGGCGCCAGATCGTGCTGGGTTTGCGCGACTACGCGCGCCGCTGCCGCTTTCAAAAAGTGGTGGTCGGCTGCTCGGGCGGTATCGATTCGGCGCTGACCCTGGCCTTGGCCGTCGAGGCGCTCGGTGCCGACAACGTGGTGGCCATCACCATGCCGTCCGTCTTTTCCAGCGCCGGTTCCGTCACCGATTCGGTCGCCCTGTGCGTCAACCTGGGCATCGCCCTGTACACGCATGCCATCCGCGACATCGTGGCGCAATACGAAGCCGGCTACGCGGGGGCCTTCGACGGCAAGCTGCAGGGACTGCCGCTGGAAAATCTGCAGGCGCGGGTGCGCGGCACGATATTGATGGAATACTCGAATGCGTTTGGCGCCCTGCTGCTCACCACCGGCAACAAGAGTGAAATCTCGGTCGGCTACTGCACCCTGTACGGCGACACAAACGGGGGACTGGGGCTGATCGGTGACCTGTATAAAACCGAGGTGTTCGCCCTGTCGCGCCATATCAACGCCAGCGCCGGGCGCGAATTGATACCCGTCGCCGTGCTGGACAAGCCCCCTTCGGCGGAACTGGCGCCGGGCCAGCGCGACACGGACAGCTTGCCGCCCTACCCCGTTCTCGATGAGATTTTGAAGTGGCATATCGAGGGCAAGCGCCTGCCGGCGGCGGAAAGCGCGCAAGCTTTGAGCCTGGTCGACCAGCTGCGCGAGACGGACGAGGGGCGGGCGCTGGTGACGCGCATCCTCGGCATGGTCGCCCGCAACGAATACAAACGGCGCCAGGCGGCGCCCATCATCCGCGTGCGTTCGCGCGCCTTTGGCAGCGGGCGCCAATTGCCGATCGCCGCTCACTACCCCACCGGAGACGACGCATGACCCTCACCTATTCCGCCGACGCGGCCATCCTGATCGGCCGCTTCCAGCCTTTTCACAATGGCCATGCCGGCTTGCTGCAAACGGCGCTGGCCACTGCCTCGAACGTGGTGGTGGTGCTCGGCTCCGCCTTCCATGCGCGCAGCCCGAAGAATCCGTTTACGTGGCAGGAGCGGGCCGCCATGATCGCCGCCACCTTGCCCGAGGCGCAGCGCGCGCGCGTGCATTACGTAGCCGTGCGCGATTACTACGATGATGGCCTGTGGGCCGATGCCGTGCGGCGCGCCGTGGCGGGCGTCTTGCCCGCGGCGCAGCGCGTGACCCTGGTGGCCTGCTTCAAGGACGCCACCAGTTACTATCTGCACCACTTCCCGCACTGGCATTTACTCAACCTGGAGATAGATGCGGGCGCGCCCATCGGCGCGACGGCGATTCGCAACGTGCTGTTCGAAGCTGAAGACGTGGATGTGTCGCTGAGCGCCGTGGCGCAGCTGCTGCCGGCGGCCATCGGCCAGTACCTGAAGGCGTGGACCTTGTTGCCGTGGTACGCGCCGCTGGTGCAGGAATACCGCGCCATCGAGGCCTACAAGACGCGCTGGCGCACGGCGCCGTATGCGCCCATCTTTTGCACTGTGGACGCGCTGGTGCAGACAGGGGGCCACGTTTTACTCGTGCGCCGTGGCGGCTATCCGGGCAAGGGCCTCTGGGCCTTGCCCGGTGGCTTCCTGGAGCCGCGCGAACGCCTGCTGCAGGGCGCCCTGCGCGAGCTGGCGGAAGAAACCCAGCTGGGCGTGCTGGCGCCCACCCTCGTCGAGGCGCTGGTTGGCGTGGCCGTGTTCGACCACCCGGACCGCAGCCAGCGCGGGCGCACCATCACGCATGCGCATTATTTCGACTTGAAGACGCGCCAGTTGCCGGCCGTGACGGCGGCCGACGATGCGGCGCTGGCCGAGTGGGTACCGGTGGCGTCGTTGCCGGCCATGGAAGAGCAATTCTTCGAAGACCACTTTCATATCCTGAACCACTTCCTGAAGCTCACGCAAGAGGGGCGCTGAAGCACTGAGGGAGGCCCGCAGCGCCCGGTGGCACTCAGGACGTCACGCGTTCCCAGCCATGCCTGACGGCCGCCTTGAAGTCCTCCCACGCCGACTGGGGATACGTGTGTTCCCAGTTGCTGCGCAGTTCAAGCTCGACCTCTTCCCAGCTTTGCCCCCGGTAGCTGTTGCTGCCGGCCATCGAATGGCCATAGCGATAGGCGGGATCGTAGTCGTCGAAGCGCCCGCCGATGGACGCATACTGGCTGCTCCAGTGGTTGCGGTAATACTGCTCGTCGTCGTCGCTGGTGCCGGGCAGATTGTCGGTGCTCGGATAGCGGCGCACGTTGGCGCCCGCGCTGGACGGCGGCGATGCCATGCCGCCCGCAAATTGCTGCGACGCCGCTGCCGCCGTGTCCAGGTTGCCGCTGGGCGTGCCTTGCTGTGATGGCGCGCTTGACTGCATGCTGGCGCCCTGGCGCATTGGGCTGTCGTTTTGTGGCATGCCTTGCCAGCCGCCCGCGCGCCAGTGGTCGGCGTGCGCATCGATGTCGAGCGGCGCATAGCGCTCGACGATGTCGGTGGCGCGGTCGATATCGGCATCGCTGGCCCCTTCCAGGGTCAGCACGACATGCCCGCGCCGCACGGCTTCCGCGTAGATGTGGCGGTCGGCGTGGCTGCCGAACAAGTCCGTAAAGAAATGTCTGATGTTGTCGAGCAGGCTGTCGCTGTCGTCGCGGCGGAGGTTTTCAGTGGCGGAAATATCGTCACTGCCCGCGTCGTGCAGGCGGATGCTGGCGCTGGGCAGGCCAGCCGTGATCAAGTCGTGCCGGGCGCGCTCGGCCATGTCGCGCAGGACGAAAACTGCTGCCAATGTGTGTGCCATGATGATCTCCAATCGGTGAACAACGTCCTGTCAGTGTAGGCCGTGCAAAACGAAAGGGGCGCTCGTTTGCCCCTTGGAAATCGTTATATTCAACAAGTATTGTCGACGTGATATGGGCCCCGTGGCGCCACGTGAAACCTCAGCCTGGCGTGCCCACAAACGTGCGCAAAAAATCGATAAAGGCGCGCACCTTTTCCGCAATATGCTGGGTGTTCGGATACACGGCATACACGCCCTGCTGCGGGAAGATGACGTCGGGCAGCAGGCGGCGCAGGCGTCCCGCGCGCACTTCCCCTTCCACTTGCCAATGCGGCAGCAGTGCCACGCCGCAGCCGCCCAGGGCAAAGCCCAGCAAGGCCGAGGCGGAATCGGAATGAATGGCGGCGTCGTCCTGCGCGGTGAAGGCGGCGGGGCCGTCCGGCGTCTGCACGTCCCAGCGCAGGGGCGAAGCGAGGCGGCTGTGCGCCAGCCAGCGCGCGCGCTGCAAGTCGGGCAAGCTGGCGATGTCCCTGCCGGGCAGGCTGGCCAGGTAGGCGGGCGAGGCGACGGGCCAGATCGCGTACGGCTCGATCAGCGCGGCGCGATAGCTCGAATCGTTGAGTGACCCCATGCGGATGGCCAGATCATAACCGCCCGAAATCAGGTCTTCATGCGAGGACGACGAGGAGTGCTGGATCTGTAACTGCGGGTGGGCGGCGGCAAAGGCGATCAGCGCAGGGATCACCGTACGGTTGCCGTATTCGACCGTGGTGGTCAGGCGCAGGGTGCCGCGCAAGCCCTGATGGCCCTGGCGTGCCGTTTCGATGGCGCCGTGTGCTTCGCTTAGCACGCGCTGGCAATCCTCGTAAAAACGCCGCCCCACGTCGGTGAGCGCCAGACTGCGCGTGCTGCGCGTGAGCAGCGACACGCCCAGCTCCGCCTCCAGCTGTTTCAAATTAAAACTGACGACGGCCTTGCTCTGGCCCAGCACGGCGGCGGCGGCCGTCAGTGAACCGGCGTCGACGATGGCGATGAAAATACCCAGGCGGTCGAGACTGATCATGATGAAGCGTGCGTAGACATGCGATTTTCAGGGGTTTGTCAAAATAGCTTTGACAGTGTAATCGGGGCTGGCCCGTTACGCAAATGGCGATGGGCGCTTAAGCTGGCCGTTTGCCATTCGGAGCACCATGGACTATCGCAAAAAGGTCGCGGCCATTTATTTGCTGGGGTTTTTCGTCGACCTGATCAACATGTTCATCACCAGCGTCGCCTACCCCGACATCGGCCAGGCCTTGCACGCCTCGGTGGCGCAGCTGGCCTGGATCAGCACCGGCTACATCCTCGGCCTGACCATCGTCATCCCGGCCAGCGCCTGGCTGGCTGCCTATTATGGCAGCAAAAGCGTGTTCATGGCATCGTTGCTAACTTTTTTATGCGCCAGCATCGGCGCCGGCCTGGCACCGTCGATCGAGGCGCTGATTGCCTGGCGCTGCGTGCAAGGCCTGGGCGGCGGCTTGCTCATTGCGCTGGGACAAAGCATGACTTACCAGCTATACCAGCCTGCCGAGCGCCCCGGCCTGTCCTCCGTCATCATGCTGGTGGGCTTGCTGGCGCCCGCCCTGTCTCCCGCGCTGGGCGGCGTGATCGTCGACAGCCTGTCGTGGCGGGCGATTTTTTACCTCAACGTGCCGTTTGCCGCGCTGGCGCTGCTGCTGGCCGCCTGCTGGCTGCGTCCCGACCCGCCGCGCGCGGCCGTTCCCCGTCTCGATCTGGCGGGTCTGCTGGCGGGCAGCACGGCCATCATGCTGCTGTTGCTGGGCCTGACCATGCTGGGCACGCCGGGCGAGCTGGCCGCCGGCGCTGGCGTGCTGGCGCTGGGCGCCGTCTGCGTATGGGGCTACGTGCGTGGCGCGCTGCGCAAATCCACGCCGCTGCTCAACTTGCGCCTGGCCGCCGAACCGCTGCTGCGCATCTCCATGTTGATGTATTTGCTGGTGCCGGGCGTCTTCATGGGCATGAGCCTGCTGGCCATGCTGTATCTGCAGGGCGTGCTGGGCATGTCGGCATCGACGGCCGGCGCGCTGATGCTGCCGTGGGCGCTGGCCTCGTTTGCGGCCATTTCGCTGACCGGTAAAAGCTATCGCCGCGTGGGTCCGCAACCCTTGTTTATCGCTGGCGCCCTGCTGCAGGCGGCGGGCATGCTGATGCTGCTGCGGGTGGACTCTGCGGGTCAATTATTCTGGCTGGCCTGGGCGTATGCCGTGATGGGATTTGGCGGTGGCTTGTGCAGCAGCACGGCGCAAAGCACGGCGTTTTTGCGCACGCCGGACGGGCAATTGAGCCAGGCCAGCGCCGTGTGGAATATCAACCGCCAGCTGGGCTTTTGCCTGGGCGTGGCGCTGCTCAGCGTACTGCTGAATGGCTTGCTGGCGGCGCATGGCATCGCCACCCTGGACGACCCTGCCCTGCATGCGCGCGTGGCGCAGGTGTTTCACTGGTGTTTTGCGCTGGCCGCCGCCTCATGCGTGCTGCCTTTGGCGCTGTGCCTGCGCATCGATAACCGCGCCGTTCTCGACCTTTTACATCAACATGGAGCAAGCAAAAAATGAATGCAACGAATCCCTATTTTGACGACGTTTTATCGACGCATGTGTTGATCCGCGCATGGCTTGCTGGCGAGGCGGCGGCGCCGGACCATTGTGCCGAATTGCTGGCGCGTTTTTCACCCGCTTTCACGATGGTGGCGCCAGGCGGCAAGCAGCTCGATCACGCCGGCTTGACAACGTTTTTCCGCGCCGCCGGCGGCAGCCGTCCGGGTTTGCAGATGCGACTTTCCGACCTCATTTTAATCCAGGACAGCGCGGCCGGCGCCTCCGTCTCCTACCGTGAATACCAGTCACTGCCGGGCAGCGACAGCACCGAACGGCTGTCGACTGTCGTGTATGAAAAAACACCGGCTGGCGCCCTGCTGTGGCGCCATTTGCACGAGACGTGGGTGGCTTGAACTGCTCGTTGTACTTGGTCATGAAAAAAACCCAAAAGTTGGTGTTCAACTTTTGGGGTTCAGTTCAGGCCACCGCCTTTTTTCAGCCCTCATACCGTGCTCAATAAATTTTCCGTCGATACGCACCATCTGCAGCCAGCTGCCCTGTGTGAACATCGCGCGCGTTTCCGAGCAAAAAAGATCACATAGTTTGCCCCCATCCCAGCGCCTTGTACAGGGCGATCGCATCGATGTAGGATGCCGTTTCTGCCAGCAGCGCTTCGCGCCGGATATCGTACAGCGCGCGCTGGTTTTCCAGCACGGCTTGATAGCTGCCGGCACCGCCTTGATAGCGCGTGCTGGCGATGCCGAGGGCCGCGCTGCCGTGGCGCGCCGACTGCAGCAGGGAAGCCAATCGCGTCTGGTTTTCCGCCAGCTGCGTGACGGCGTTTTCCACGTCTTCCTGCGCGATTAACAGGGCCTGCGCATAGCGCGCCAGTGCGCCCTGTGCCTCGGCTTGCGTACCGCGCAAACGTGTCTTCACGCTGCCCAGGCGGAAGGCCGGATAGCTGACGGACGGCGCCACCTCGAAGGCGCGCGCGCCGCCGTCGAACACGCCGCTGCCACGCAGCGCGAAGAAGCCCAAAAAACCACCGAGGCTCAGGCGCGGATACAGGTCGGCCGTGGCCGCCCCCACGTCTTCGCTGGAAGCGGCCAGCAGGCGCTCGGCGCGCACCACGTCGGGACGGCGCCTGATCAACTGGTTGACGTCGCCGAGCGGCAGCTGGCCCGCCAGCGGCGCCTGCTGGCGCGGTGTCGTCGCCAGCGCGATGGCGCCCGGCGCTTGTCCGCTCAAGACATCGAGCCGGTACTGCGCCTGGCGCAAGCCCGCCTGCAAAGGAGGAATAGCCGCCTCGCTGCGCGCCAGGTTGGCCAGCGCATTGTGGCGCTCTTCCGGCAAGCCGCTGCCGGCGCGGATGCGCGCGTCGACCAAGGCCACGGTATCGCGCCAGCTGTGCACCTGCGCCAGCGTCAGCGCCAGGTTTTGCTGATAGCCCAGCGCCTCGTAGTAATTGCGCGCCACTTCGGCGGCAATCGTCAGCTGCGCCTGGCGCAAGTCCGCCTGCGCCGCCTCGGCGCGCGCCTGCGCCGAGCGGCTCATGTGCGCCAGGCGGCCGAACAGGTCGATCTCCCATTGCGCATCGAAGCCCACGCGCGTGCTGGCGCTGGTGGTGCGGCTATCGGCCGTGTTTTGCTGCACCCTGCGCTGCCATCCCGCCTGGCCCGTGACGTTGGGCAGTTCGTCGAGGCGGCGCTCATCGAAGTGGGCGCGCGCGGCCAGCAGATGCGCCTGCGCCTGCGCGATATCAAGGTTGTGTTCGAGCGCGCTGGCGATCAGCTGCGACAGGCGCGCGTCATCGAAAAAGGTCCACCAGGCGGCGCTGCTGGACGCTGTTTGAGCGGGCGCAAACTGCGTCTGCTGGGGGCTGGCCAGATGGACGTCGGGCGTGACCGGCGTGACGTAGGCGGGACCGACGGCGCAGCCGACCAGCAGGGGGAAAAGGGAAACAAGATAGCGGTAATTTTTCATAGGGATTCCTTCAGTGCCTGCGACAACTCGCGGGCGCGCGGCGTGGCATGGTCGGCCGTATGGCGGCGGGCCAAAAAGGTGTACACGGTGGGCAGCACGAACAGGGTAAAGAATGTGCCGATCAACATGCCCGACACGATCACCACGCCCAGGCCGAAACGGCTGTTGGCGCCCGCGCCGGAAGCGAACAGCAGCGGCACCAGGCCCACCACCATCGCGGCTGTCGTCATCAGGATGGGGCGCAAACGGATTTGCGCCGCCTTGCGGATGGCCGTGATGCGGTCCAGCTGTTCATGCAGCTGCAATTCGTTGGCAAATTCCACCATCAAAATACCGTGCTTGCTGATCAAGCCGATCAGGGTCACGAGGCCGATCTGCGTGTAGATGTTGACGGTGGCGTAGCCCAGCGCCAGCGGAATCAGCGCGCCGCAAATCGACAGCGGCACGGTGATCAGGATGATCAGTGGGTCCGTCAGGCTTTCGTACTGGGCTGCCAGCACCAGGTAAATCACGATGACGGCCGCGAGGAAGGCCAGCAGCAGCGCATTGCCTTCCGTGGCGAACTGGCGCGCATCCGATTGCCAGTCGTAGCTGAAGCCCGGTGGCAGGGTCTTGGCCACGCCGTCGAGGAAGGCCACGGCGTCGCCCAGGGTCACGCCGGGTGCCGGCACGCCCTGGAAGGTGGCCGCATTTTGCTGGTTGAACTGGGTCAGCATGTTCGGCTCGATCTGTTCCGTCACCGAGACGACGGCCGAGAGGGGCAGCAGGCTGCCATCGTCGGCGCGCACGTACTGCTGCGTCAGGGCTTGCGCCGTCAATCGCTGTTCGCGCGGACTTTGCGCGATGACGTCATACGCGCGGCCATCCATGCCGAAGCGGTTCAGGTAATTCTCGCCCACCAGCACGGCCAGCGATTCGCCAATGTCCTGCATGCGGATGCCCAGGCTATTGACTTTTGAACGGTCCACGCGCACTTTCACGACGGGGTTGTTGTAATCGAGGTCGCTGTCGACGACGGCAAACAGGCCGCTGTCGCGTGCGCGCTGCTTGACGTCTTCCATGGTGCGGAACAGGGTGGCGTAATCCTGCGCGCTGCGCAAGACCAGCTGCACGGGCAAGCCGCCGCTCGACCCCGGCAAGGGCGCCAGCTGGAAGGCGAAGATGCTGGTGCCTTCGACGTCGCCCACGGCGTGCTGCAATTCGGCCTGGATGACGGCCGCGTTGCGCGTGCGCTCGGCCCATGGCGTCAGGTTGATGCCGCCGATGCTGGACGCCGGGCCTTCGCCGCCATTGATGATCCAGCGCGACGCCGTTTCGGGGATATTTTTGTAGATGTCATCGAGCTTGTACGAGAAGCGTTCGACGTAATCGAGATTGGCGTGCTGCGGCGCCTTGATCGCCGTCAAGACACTTGCCTGGTCTTCCGCCGGCGCCAGTTCGCGCTGCGGCAGCAGGTACAAAAAGGGCAAGCTCACCATCACCAGCGCGGCGAAGCCGGCGCTCCACCAGCGGTGGTGCAGGGAGCGGTCCAGCAGGCGCGCATAGCGCGTGGTCAAGCCTTCGAAGAAGTGTTCGGCGGCGCGCGCCATGCGCCCCTCCGCCTGTTTCGGTTGCAGCAGCAAGGAACTCATCACGGGCGACAAGGTGAGCGCCACCACGCCCGACACCACCACGGCGCCGGCCAGGGTCAGCGCGAATTCCTTGAACAGCGCGCCGGTGAGCCCCCCCATCATGCCGATGGGCGCATACACGGCGGCCAGGGTGATCGTCATGGCGATCACGGGACCAGCCACTTCGCGCGCGCCCACCAGCGCGGCGGCTACGGGCGTCTTGCCTTCCTCGATATGGCGGTGCACGTTTTCCACCACCACGATGGCATCGTCGACCACCAGGCCCACGGCCAGTACCATCGCCAGCAAAGTGAGCAGATTGATGCTGAAGCCGAAGGCCAGCATCAACGCCGCCGCGCCCAGCATCGACAAGGGGATCGTCACGACGGGAATCAGCACCGAGCGAAAGGAACCCATGCACAGGTAGATCACGATGACGACAATGAGAAGCGCTTCGAGCAGGGTGTGCGCCACTTCGTCGATGGAGGACTGGATGAAGCGCGCTGTCTCGAACGCCAGTTCGACTTTTACGCCCGGTGGCAGGGTTTTCTGGATCTCCGGCAGCAGCTTCTTGATGCCATCGACGATCACCAGCGGGTTGCCGCCCGGCGTGGGCGACAGGCCCAGGTACACGGCTGGCACGCCATCCATGATGCCGCTCGTCTCCGTCGCGGCCGCGCCCAGTTCCACCGTGCCCACGTCTTTCAAACGCACGAGGGCGGCGCTATCATCGCCGCCCTTGCGAATGACCATGTCGCGGAACTCGGCCACGCTGGTCAGATCCGTGTTGACACTGATGTTCGAGACGACGAATTGGCCCTTCACTTTGCCCGGTGCCGCCTGGTAGTTGTTACGCCGCACGCTATCGGCCACGTCGGCCGCCGTCAGGCCGCGCGCCGCCAGTTTGGCCGGGTCTATCCACAGACGCATGGCCAGCTGCTGGCCGCCATACACGTCGACCTTCGCCACGCCGTCGATGCTGGCGAACATCGGCTGCACCACACGCGCCAGGTAGTCCGTCAGCGCTGGCGCCGAGACGCTCTCGCTGGCAAAACCGACATAGGCGACGGCCGAGGAATCGCCGGCCGCGCGCTCGATGACAGGATCGAAGGCGCCTTCGGGCAGCTTGTAGCGTACCTGGTTGACCTTGGCCATGACTTCCGTCAAGGCCTGCGTGGAATCGCGGTTCAATTCCATGCGCACGGTCACCGTGCTGCTGCCTTGCACGGACGACGAGGTCAGGTAATCGATGCCTTCCACCGACGACACGGCTTGCGCAATCGGCTGCGTGACAAAGCCCTGCATCAGTTCCGCCGAGGCGCCCGGATACGTGGTGTGCACCGTGATGGTGGACGATTCGAGCATCGGATACTGGCGTATCGGCAGCTGCTTGATGGCGATCACGCCCAGCATTAAAATCAGGGTGCTGATGACCAGCGCCAGCACGGGGCGGCGTACAAATAAATCGGTAAATTTCATGTTGGCGGCCTTCCTTTAAGAACCGGCCTTGGGCGCGGCGCGCTTGGCCTCGTCCAGGGTATTGGCCACCGCTTGCACGGCCATGCCGTCGGCCAGTTTCAGCTGGCCCGAAGCGACCACGCGCTGTCCTTCGCGCAAGCCCTTGACGATTTCCACGCGGCCCTCTGCCCGCTCGCCCAGAGTCACGCCCACGCGCTTGACGGTGAGCGGCTGCTTGCCTTCCTGCTGCGCGACGAAGACCGTGTCGCCATATGCGCTGTAGGTCACAGCCGTTTCCGGCACCGTCAACTGCTGGCCAGCTTCGCGCGCCACGCGCACATTGGCGTACATGCCCGCTTTCAGCGCGCCACGCGGATTGGTCAGCGTCGCCTGCACCTGCACCATGCGTGAGCGGGCGATCAGCGGATCGATGGCGTTGATCCTGGCTGTAAAAACGTCGGCGGGGTAGGCGTCCACCCGCACTTGCACGGCCTGGCCAGGCGCCAGTTTGGCGCTGCTCTGTTCATCGAGGGCGAAGTTCACCAGCAGCGACTTCGTATCGATCAAACTGGCCACCGTATCGGCCGCATTCAGGTACTGGCCCGCGTGCACCTTGCGGATGCCCAGCTGCCCGGCGAATGGCGCGCGGATGGTCTTTTGCGCGATCAGCGCTTCCGTCTGGCGCACGTCGCCCAGGGCCGCTTCGCGTGCGGCCAATGCGCTATCCAATTGCTCCTGCGTGGCGGCCTTTTCCCTGACCATCTGCGCGGTGCGGGCATGGCTGCTTTCCGCGTTTTTCAGCTGCGCGCGCTGGCGCAGCAGGGCCGCCTGTTCTGTGGCGTCATTGAGCTGCACCAGCACGGTGCCGGCCGCCACGCTCTGCCCCGACTCGAAGCGGATCTGCGTGATGCGCCCGCCCGTTTCGGCCGCCACCTGCACCTGGCGCGCCGCTTCCAGTTCGCCCACGCCCGCAAAAAAACGCTCCTGCGTGCCCAGCACGACGGGGACCAGCGCCACCTTGGTTGCGGGGGTGGCGGCGGCATCGGCCGCATGCGAGTCTGCGCGCGGGGTCAGCGCGGCACCGGCGATGGCCAGCGCGAGGGCCAGCGCGGAGGCGCCGACGAGTTTCGTATTCATGATGAAGTCCTTTACTGCTGTCAAAGGGAAGAAGAGCCGCAGCGGAGGCTGATCAGGTCCACTGCGCGTTGAAAAGAAAAAACAGGCCGATGGTCCACAGCAGCAGCACCAGGTGCGTCGTCTGCAAGCCTTCCTGGGCGATCCAGTAGCCGAACCACAGGCCGCCCAGGTGCATCAGCAGCAGGAACGCGGCCATGGCGCACAAGGCCAGGTTCAGCCAGGGCAGCGCATCGGCCAGTGACGCGCCAAAGAACAGCGCCACGCCCGTCCAGGCAGTGATGGCGGCCAGCAGTTGCAGCGCCAGTACCACGCCCAGCGATAGCCGGTGCAAGGCCAGTGAGGTGAGCGCGCGGCGTAGCAGCGGCGTCTGGATGGTCGGGTCCTGGCGCAGCGGGTCCATGCGCATGGTGTTGCCGATGGCCCAGACGGCGCCGTGGAAGGCATGCAGGTTGTTGATGGCGGCCAGGCTGAGCCAGATGGCCAGGCCGGTGGCGAGAATGGCGTGAAACAGCCAGATGGAGTGCTGCAGCTGCATGGGATTCCAGTCCAAAAAGTGTCTTGCCTGCATGCGGACGTGGAAACTCCTCGACAGCGGGAAGCTACCGGCCTATTATGCAAGCAATTAGTTGGTTAACTCGCCCCATGATAGTTGAGTGAAATGAATTACACAAGTAAACGTTTGGATAATAGCGAGGCGCCGCAAACGACGGAGCGCATTTTGTATTTCATCAAGACCAAGGGACCCGTCTCCACGGCGACCCTGGCCAAGACCCTGGACATGACGGGCGAGGCGGCGCGCCAGCAAGTGCAAAAGCTGGTGGCGGCGGGCCTGATCGAGGGGCGCCAGGAAGCGCAGGCGGGGGCCGGGCGGCCGCGCCAGAACTGGGTCTTGACGGAATCGGGCAATGCGCGCTTTCCCGATACGCATGCGCAGCTGACGATCAAGCTGATCGGTTCGGTGCGCCAGCTGTTCGGCGAAGCGGGCCTGGATAAACTCATCACCCAGCGCGAAGAGGAAAGCCGCAGTGCGTATGCCTTGGCGTGCTCGGCGCCGGATTTGCCCACGCGCTTGCAGCAGTTGGCGGCCGTGCGCGATGAAGAGGGCTATATGGCGCGCGTGGAAGCGGACGGCAGCGACTGGCTGTTGATCGAAGACCACTGCCCCATCTGCGCCGCCGCCCGCACCTGCCAGGGCTTTTGCCGCTCCGAACTGCAGCTGTTCCAGGAAGTGGTGGGGCCAGGCGCGACCATCGTGCGCGAGCAGCATTTGCTGGCTAACGCCATGCGCTGCGTCTATCGTATTTCGCCGCTTCCTTAAGCCTTGGGAAACAGGGGCCAGGTGCACACTGCCACCAGCCCTGCCAGCCACCACACGACGGGCCAGCTGCTGGCCGCCAGCAGGTGCGGGATGGCCATCGGCGTGAGGAACAGCCCCACGTAGACGGCCGTATTCGCCATGCCCAGGGCCGTGCCCGCGTTGGCGCCGCCCGCTTCCGTGGCCAGCTCCGTGTAGGCCACGCCATGCCAGGCGGACACGGCGATGCCGGCGGCCACCACGGCGGCCTTCAGCAGCCAGCCCGGTGCGTCCAGCCAGGCGATGCATCCCAGCAACACGAACGAGGCCAGCGCCACCAGGGCCGAGCCGCGCAGCCAGGCGGGCCGGTTGGCATGGCGGTCCGTGTAGCGTCCGCTCCAGATGCGCATCACCATGGCGCCCGCCTGCAGGGCCACCATGACGGCCGTGATGGCGGCCAGGCCCAGGTGGCCATGGTCGTGCAGGAAGACTGTGGCGTAGCTGAGCACGGCAAACTGGGGCACGCACAGCAAGCCGATGGCCGCCACCATGCGCCAGACTTTGCGGTTTTTGAGTGGACCTTGCAAGGACGGTGGCGGCTTGACCCCAATCTGGCCCATGGACGCGTTTTGCGGGCCCGTGGCGGCCTCGGCAGAGAAATCGGGCTCATGCATCCATCGCCACGTAAAAAACGCCGACAGGCCGCATACGAGGGCCAGGGCGCCAAACACGGGCATGAAGCCGTAGCGCGATGCCAGGCTGGGCAGGATGAGGGCGCCGAGGCCGCCGCCCAGCGGCACGGCCGTCTGGCGGATGCTCATGGCGAAACCCCGTTCGCCCGGGCCGAACCATCGCATCACGGCGCGGCCGCTGGCGCCATTCACGCTGCCGCCCAGCACGCCGACCAGCGCCAGCCCCGCCGCCAGCGCCCATAAGGGCGGCACGGTGCGATCTTGTGGCGTAATCCACAGCAGCAGGCCCAGCAAGGCCAGCATGGTGCCCAGCAAGCCTGTCAGCAGTACGGGACGGTCGCCCCAGCGGTCGGTGGCCATGCCCCATGGCAATTCGGTCAGGGCCACCCCCAGGCCCATGGCGCCCAGCGCCAGCCCCAGTTCTGTATTGCTCAGGTGATAGCCGCTGCGCAGCCAGATGGCCGTCGTGGGCATGCCGTTGGCGGCGGCGGAAAAGCTGGCGTTGGCCGCCACGCCCACGGCCAGTACTTTCCAGCGGTGGGCATCGCCGAACGCGGGCGGTGTGACAGGAAGGGAAACGGCAGGGCAGCTGGTGGTCATGGCAGGGACAGGAAAGTGGTTGACCCTCACAGTGTTGCGCGCTACGATCATTCTGAATATCAGATAATTTTTTATGTACCATCCCATAAAACCGGACGATTGCATTGATGCCATGAGCCTGCTGAATTTCGATATCGCCTTCTTGCGCAGCTATGTGGCTGGCATTGAGCTGGGCAGCTTTGCCCGCGCGGCCGACAAGGTGGGCCGCTCCACCTCGGCCGTCAGCGCGCAGCTGAAAAAACTCGAGGAGCAGGCGGGCATGCCCCTGTTCCGCAAGGATGGCCGGGGACTGGCGCTGACGCCGGCCGGAGAAATCCTGCTCGGCTATGCGCGCCGCTTGCTGGAACTCAATGACGAGGCGGCCGTCGCCCTGCGCGGCGCGGAACTGGAAGGCTGGATCAGGCTGGGCTTGCAGGAAGATTTTGGCGAAGCCTTGTTGCCCGATGTGCTGGGGCGTTTTGCCCGCGCGCACCCGAAAGTGCGCATCGAGGCGCATGTGGCGCGCAACACGGCCTTGATGCAAGGGCTGGCCAAGGGCCAGTTGGACCTGGCGCTGCTGTGGGGTGGCGCCTGCATCGCCGACGTGGCCGAGTATCCGCCGCAGCAGCGCCAGCATATTGCGGAACCGGCCATGCGCTGGATCGCTTCGTCCAGCCTGGCCTGGCGCCCCGAATCGGGCGAACCGTTACCACTCATTACGTTCGACCGCGATTGCCTGTTCCAGCGCTGCGCCACGCAGGCGCTCGATGGGGCCGGCATCGCCTGGCGCACGGCGTTTACCAGTCCCAGCCTGGCAGGGTTGTGGGCAGCGGCCGCAGCCGGGCTGGGCGTAACGGTACGCACCAGCCTGGGTTTGCCTTCTTCCGTGTGCGCGCTCGATCACGTGGCGGCGGGCTTGCCCGCCCTGCCCCCGTTGTCGCTGGAACTGCTGCGCGCCTCCAGCGTGTCCAGGCCGCCCGTCGAGCGACTCGCTAGCCTGATCATCGAGGCGCTGCAGCAAGATGCGGCTTAAAACTGCTGCACCGTGGGACGCAGCACGATTTCATTGATGCTCACGTTGTCCGGCTGCCCGATCGCATACGCGACGGCGCGTGCCACGGCGTCGGCGGGGATGGCTTGCTTGTAAAACTCTTTCAAGCCGGCCGCGCTTTCCGCATGGCTGCTGCCGCCCGTCAATTCCGTGTCGATGGCGCCCGGCAGGATGGTGGTGGTGCGGATGGTGCCGCCGCTGGCGGCCAGTTCATGGCGCAAGCCTTCCGAAATGGCGCTGACGGCAAACTTGGTGCCGCTGTAGACGGTGCCGCCCGGACTGAAGACTTTTTGTCCTGCCACCGACGAGATGTTGATGAAGTGGCCGCTATTTTGCGCCTGGAAATATGGCAGGACGGCGGCGATGCCATTCAACACGCCTTTGATGTTGATATCGATCATCTTGTTCCACTCATCGGCCTTCAAGGCGCTCATCGGCGCGATGGCCATCAGCCCTGCGTTGTTGATCAGCACGTCGACCTTGCCGAATACGGCCAGTGCCGTGTCGATCAGATTCTTGACGTCGGCAGGCACCGTGACGTCGGTATCGGCAATGGCGGCCTGGCCGCCGGCGGCCGTGATTTCCTCGGCGATGGTATTGAGCAAATCCATGCGCCGCGCACCAAGCACGACACTGGCGCCCAGTGCGGCCAGGTGGCGCGCGGTGGCTTCGCCGAGGCCGCTGCTGGCACCGGTGATGACGACGACTTTCCCTGCAATTGTTTGACTCATGATGAATTCCCTGTGGAGGCAGCGGAGTGCTGCGGATGACATCGATCAATGCTGGCGAGCCACGTCAGGCAGCGGCCACGCTGCAGGTACAGCTTAGCGCATTTGTGCTGTCACCCGCTATAAAAATGATAATTATTAAATGACAATCGTTAGCTACGCGCAATGAGCAACTGCGCGGGCGCCATGGGGAAATCGCTGGCGCTGTATTGTTCCACTGGCCGCCAGCCAGTGGCGCGCGCTTAGGGCTGAAAAGCCGGTGTAGAATCGGCCGGCAGCATCTTTCATCTCACATCAAGGAGACATGATGGCGCGCAAAATCTTTGTCAATCTGCCCGTGCAGTCGCTTGAGCGCTCCGTGGCCTTTTTCACGGCACTGGGCTTCAGTTTCAATGCCCATTTCACGGATGAAACGGCGACTTGCATGATCGTCGCCGACGATATTTTCGTCATGCTGTTGACGCACGACAAATTCAAGCAATTTACGCCCAAGCAGCTGTGCGATACCAAGGTAGCGACG
This sequence comes from Janthinobacterium pasteuri, assembly GCF_051380775.1. Taxonomy (NCBI): domain Bacteria; kingdom Pseudomonadati; phylum Pseudomonadota; class Betaproteobacteria; order Burkholderiales; family Oxalobacteraceae; genus Janthinobacterium; species Janthinobacterium pasteuri. Next base: position 92,349 of record NZ_JBNYXS010000010.1, read on the forward strand.
GAAGTGCTCGTGTGTTTGTCGGCCGAGAGCCGGGGCGAAGTCGATGATCTGGTGGCCAAGGCCGTCCTGGCGGGCGGCAGCATTTACAAGGAGCCGATGGATTTCGGCTTCATGTATGGCCACAGTTTCCAGGACTTGGATGGGCATCAATGGGAGTTGATGTTTATGGAAGCTAATTCAATACCGCAATAGTTGCGGTATTGAATCCGGTACGGCGCTCTTAGCTGGCCAGCGCCAATAAATCGACCACGTCCAGGCCCGCCAGGTCTTGTGTCGTGTTGCCTGCAAACGCGGCGCGGCTCTGCTGGCCGTTTTTCAGCCAGGTGCGCGTGACGTCCTTGATCTGGCTCAAGGTGCAGGTCAATACGCCGGTGCGGAACTGCTGGCGCACGGCTTCCGTCGTGCCACGCTGCTGCATGTTCCACGCTGTCAGCGCTTCCGCGTACGGCGAGTGCGGCTTGTCCAGACCCTTGATGACGCAGATGATGGCTTCTTCCACCTGTTCTTGCGAGAAATCGCCATCGAGGATTTGATCGAGGGTCGCGCCGAAGTCGGCAAACGTGCCGGCCAGGCGCGGATCGCGGTAGGAGCTCAGGGTAAACGTGCCGGCGCCAGCCGCATAGCTGGCGCTGCCGCCATACGCGCCGCCTTTTTCGCGCAGGGCAGTATGCAGCACCTGGTTGGTCATCAGTTCAGCGGCCACGGCCAGAGCGGCAGCGTCCGGATTGTGCACGCCGGGCACGGCCCAGGAAACGAAGCAATGGTTGATCTGGCTCGTCGCATGCAGGGCCGTGTTAGCCAGCGGCAATGCGGTAGGTGCTGCTGCCTCTGTCGGCACAGCGGTATCCGTGCTGGCCGCTGGCAATTCCAGCAAACGTGCCAGGGTGATGCCATCGTGCTCCAGGCCTGCGCACAGCACGGTTGGCGCCTGGGCGATGATGTGCGCGTGCAGGGTGTCGAGCTCGCGCGCGATTTCCTGCAAGCCTGCCGAAGTCTTGCTCAGTTGCTGCAAACGGCGGTAGAACGGCAGCGCGGCCGGGCCGCCGACGATGTCGTCGAAACGGCGCGTGGGCGACAGGGGCGCTGCCGAGGCCAGCATGGCGTAGCGGTTGCCCGATTCGGCCAGGCTGCTCAATTTGTCTTGCACCAGGCTTTCGATCAGGAAGGCCAGGCGCTCTTCTTCATCGAAGCGTGGCTTGGCGATCCAGGCCGACAGCACGGCGGCAATCGCCGCGTGTTCTTCGCGCAAGCCGCTGGCCGAGAACGACAGTTCCACGCGCATCGCTTGTTGCGGGCGGGGAATGGCTTCCAGGCCGATGTGGAACGAGGGCACCATGCTCTGACGCCAGGCGCTGGCGTCGTCGAACGACATGTCGCCCACGCCCAGTTCCGGCGCCAGGTCCGTGTACAAACGCAACCACGGCCACGACGCTTCCGGCAAGCTCGACACGTCGTACAGCACGTTGGCATAGCTGATGCCGTTCGAGGCGATGGAAAACGCCACGGCGCCATCGACGGCGGGCGGTATCGGCAGGGCCGGACGCGGCGAGGCGCTGACGTCGCCAGGGCGGATGCGCGGCAAGACTTCGGAATTCGAAGGCAGCTGCTGATGTGCTTCCAGCGCGGCCGATTCAGCCACGATGTGTTCGCGTTCGGCGTCCGTCAGGCGCGCTTGCAGGGCCGCCAGCCTGGCGTCTTCCTGCGCGGCGCGGTCCGTGAAGTAGGCGCTGTCGGGTACCACGTGCGTGGTCAGACGGGTCGGATTGGCGATCAGTTCGCGCACCAGTTGCTTGAAGAATTCCGGGTCTTCGATCTGCTGTTCCAGGGTTTCCAGGATGGCCGCATTGTCGAAGGCGTCCATCACATCGCCGCCATACATGGCCAGCGGCAAGGCGTGCAGCAAGCGGCCCAGGCCGTAAGGCATGCGGCCGCTGCTGATTTCGCGCTGGCTGTATTTGATGTCGCGCAAGGCCGCGTGCAGCACGGCGGCGGGTATGCCCTCTTCCGCTGTTTCTTCCAGGGCCGTCCAGATGCGCTGGTGCGCATCGGCGATCTGTTCCTGGGTCAAACCTTCCATGCCGATGTGGAACACCATCTGGCGGATGCCCGCGTCGCGGCCATTCATGTCCGATGGGCGGCCATAGCCGGCCGATTCCATGGCGCGCATGACGGGCGCCGACGACTCACCCAGCAAACCGTGCGACAGCAGATGCGCGTGGTAGTAGGCGATAGGGTCGCTCGACTCGCCCATCAGCCAGGCAAATTGCAGGCCGAATTCGTCGTCGCGCGCTTCCTGCGAAGGAATTTTGACGATGTTTTCCTGTGGCGCGGTCCACGCGGGTGCCAGTTGTGGCAAGCGGCGTTCGGAGAAACCACTGAGCTTGGACAGCACGCGTTCGGCGACTTGTTCCTGCACGGCCGACGCTTCGATATTGCCGGCAGTCATGATCACGGCTTGCGAAGGATGGTAGTGGCTGGCGTGGAATTCTTTCAGCATGGCATGCGTCAGCTCGGGAATATTCAGCGGATCGCCGCCCGATTCCACTTCATACGTCGTGCCCTTGAGCAAGGCGCTGGCGATGCCGCTGTCGAGTGCGCGCATGGGGCTGTTGAAAGCGCCCTTCATTTCATTGAAGACGATGCCCTGGTACACCAGCTTGTCGCCTTCGAATGCGTGGCGCCAGCCTTCCTGGCGGAAATTCAGGTAATCGAGGTTCGGGAAGAAGGCGGCATCGAGGTAGACGTCCAGCAGGTTGAAGAAATCCTTGCGGTCGGTGCTGGCGAACGGGTACACGGTGCGGTCCGGATAGGTCATCGCATTCATGAAGGTGGCCGTCGAGCGGCGCAGCATCGAGAAGAAGGGGTCGCGCACCGGGTAGCGCGACGAGCCGCACAGCGCCAGGTGTTCGAGGATGTGGGCGCGCCCGTCGCTCACTTCCGGCACAGTGGGAAAGGCCACCAGGAACACCATTTCAGCCTGCTCGGTATGCATGTGGATATGGCGCATGCCCGTTGCCGGCTCGACATATTGCTCGATGGTTGCCTGCAAGACTGGAATGAAGTTGCTGCTGACTTTTTCAAATGTGCTCATGCGGTATGGGATCTCTTCGGTAGGTGAAACGGATAGTCGGTGGGGCTGCATCATATGTGGGGGCAAAGTGGCGTAATGCCAGGGCTGGCCGCCAGGGCTGGGTGTCACTTTGATGCCTGTATGAAGTTTTCTCTATTGTACTAGGAGTATTCGTGCGCCGCCGCCGGGGCCTTGCTGGCAGCCGGAAAAGCGACATTATTGCAAAATTGATCATTCTTGGGTGGGTGGCGTCTCCGAATGAAAGCTTAGCGTACCATGCGCCTTTTCCCCTTGCTGACTGAACCGAAGGCGCTTACCTTGTCCAGACTGTCCTTTCGCCAACTGTTATTTGCCGCCTTCATTTTGACGACGGGCATTTTGACGGCCACCTCCGTGCAAGCCCTGCTGACCCTGGAGCACCTGGCGCGCCTGGGGCGCGAGACGGCGGCGCAGGCGATTACCCTGACGGAACAGTCGCAGCGTTTGTCCGAGCGCACCCTGGCCATGGAGCGCAGCGCGCGCCAGTTTCTCGTGCTCGACGATCCCGTGTTCCGCGAGCGCTACGCGGCGGCCCGCGATGAAGCCACGGCGGCGCTGCAAGTGCTGAACCGGGCCACGCCCGAGTTTGCCTCGCAGCTGGCCGACGAGTGGATGGTGCAAGCGCAAGCGGCCTGGGAAGTGTTGCAAGCGGGAAAACGTCGCAAGCGCGATGGCCACGCCGTCGTGTACCGCGCGTTCGCCCGCATGACGCAGATCAATGACAGCCTGGCGCGCGAAAGCAAGACGGAAATCGGCAGTCGCAACGACGCCCTGCTGGCCGAGCTGGAACGCCAGCGCCGCGTGCTTGGCGTGCTGGTGGGCGGCGCGGTGCTGCTGGCGGCCGTGTTGGCCACCTGCTTCGGCTTTCTATTGTCGCGCCCGCTGCGTCGCATCGAGACGGCCATCGAGCGCCTGGGCGACAAGCGCTATGACCAGCGCATCGTCGTCGGTGGCCCAGCCGACACGCGCCGCCTGGGCCAGCAGCTCGACTGGCTGCGCCAGCGCCTGGCGGACCTCGATGCGGACAAGGAACGCTTTTTGCGCCACATCTCGCACGAACTGAAGACGCCACTGGCGGCATTGCGCGAAGGCGTGGCCTTGCTGGAAGACGAGGTGGCCGGCAAGCTTAGCGATGGCCAGCGCGAAATCGCCGGCATCCTGCAGCAAAACACGGCCTCGCTGCAAACCCAGATCGAAGACTTGCTGCGCTACAATACTGCCGCCTTTGACGCCCAGCATCTGGCGCATAGCAAGGTGGACTTGCTGGTCTTGCTGCAAGATGTGGTGGCCGGGCAGCGCCTGCAATGGCTGGCGCGCCGCCTCACGGTCGAGGTGCAGGGCGAATCCCTGATCGTGCAGGCCGACCGCGACAAGCTGGCGACGGTGCTGGCGAATCTGCTGTCGAATGCCGTGCGCTTTAGCCCGGAAGGCGGCACCGTGCGGTTTACCCTGTCCAGCGAAGGCGGCCGTGTGCGCATCGATTGCATCGATGAAGGGGCCGGCGTGGCGCCCGAGGATGCCGAGCGCATCTTCGAGCCCTTCTACCAGGGCGTGCGTCAGGTGGTCGGCGCGCGCAACGGCAATGGCATCGGCCTGTCCATCGTGCGCGAATATATCGCTGCCCATGATGGCAGCGTCACTCTTTTACCGCGCCCCGCCGGCGCGCATTTTCGGATAGAACTGCCCATATGATGACGAGAACCTCCCTGGCCTGCATGGCCGCCTGCGCGCTGCTGTTGGGCGCATGCGCCGTCAAGCCTTCCACCCAGACGCCCGTGCTGGTGCAAACGCCGCCGCGCGTGGTGGTGGTGGCCGATCCCCAGCTGACCGAACTGCTCGCGTATCAAAGCGCCTTGCGCCTGATGACGCCGTCGGAACTGGTGAAGGCGCAGCTGGACCTGGCGAAGGCCGATCATGCGCCGCACAACACGATACGCCGCGCCATGTTGCAAGCGACCGTGCGCGGTGCCGGCGACCTGGCCCGCGCGCAAGCCTTGCTGGAACCGCTAGCCATGGCCACGGGCAAGGACGCGCAACTGCTGGCGCCGCTGGTGCAATTGCTCAGCGGCCAGTACGCAGAGCTGCGCCGCCAGGAAGAGAGCATCGACAAGCTCAATGGCCAGCTGCGCGATGCCCAGCGTCGCATCGAGCAGCTCAATGAAAAACTCGAGGCGCTGAAAAACATCGAGCGCAGCCTGTCCGTGCGCCCTGCCGCGGGAGCGTCAAAATGAGCGAGCAGGCCCACATCTTATTGGTCGACGACGACCCCGACCTGCTGCGCCTGCTGACCATCCGCTTGAAAGCAGGCAACTATCGCGTCACCGCCGTGGGTAGCGCGGAAGCGGCGCTGGCGCGCCTGGCCGTGGAATTGCCGGCCCTGGTCATTACCGATGTGCAATTGCCGGGCCGCGACGGTCTGGCCCTGTTCGATGAAATCCGCCGCCAGCATGCGGCCCTGCCCGTCATTTTGCTCACAGCCCACGGCACTATCCCCGACGCCGTCGACGCGACGGCGCGCGGCGCGTTTGCGTATCTGACGAAACCGTTCGACGGCAAGTTGCTCATGGAAAAGGTGGCGTATGCCATTAACTTGTCCACGGTCATGCCGGCGCCCGCGTCCGGCGACGAGAGCTGGCGCGCCGAGCTGATCAGCCGTAGTTCGCAGATGGCCGAACTGCTGGCCGAAGCCAAGCTGGTGGCCGGGTCCGATGCCAGCATCCTGATCCGAGGTCCCAGCGGCACGGGCAAGGAGTTGCTGGCGCGCGCCCTGCACAACGCCAGCCGCCGCGCCAAGGCGCCGTTCATCGCCGTCAATTGCGGCGCCATCCCCGAACAGCTGCTGGAATCGGAACTGTTCGGCCATGTAAAAGGCTCGTTTACGGGCGCCGTCGGCAACCGTGAAGGCCTGTTCCTGGCGGCCGATGGCGGCACCCTGTTTTTAGATGAGATCGGCGACATGCCGCTGCCGCTGCAAGTCAAACTGCTGCGCGTGCTGCAGGAGCGGGCCGTGCGCCCCGTGGGCGCCGACCAGACGCGGCCGGTGGACGTGCGCCTTCTGTCGGCCACGCACCGCGACCTCGACGTGGCCATGGCGGAAGGGCAATTTCGCGAAGACTTGTATTACCGCCTGAACGTGGTGACCTTGACCCTGCCGCCGCTGGCCGAGCGCCGCGAAGACATTTCCCTGCTGGCGAACCATTTCCTGCAGAAACTGGCGGCCAAGTACCAGAAGCCCCTGAACGGCTTCGCCCCTGATGCCTTGACGGCTCTGGTGGCCGCGCCATGGCCCGGCAACGTGCGCCAGCTGGTTAATGTGGTCGAGCAAGTGTGCGCGCTGGCCACGGCGCCGCTGGTGCCCCTGAGCCTGGTGCAACGGGCCTTGCGCGTGCCGTCGCTCGAAGCGCTCAGTTACAACGAAGCCAAGCAGCGCTTCGAGCGCGACTACCTGATTCAACTGCTGCGCCTGACGGATGGCAACGTGGCCGACGCGGCGCGCCTGGCCGACCGCAACCGCACGGAGTTCTACCGCTTATTACAGAAATATGAGCTGACGCCGGCCCTGTTCCGCACGGATGGCGACCCTGTCGCTGATTAGCGACAAAAATAAAATGTGGATAATCAAAGGCTTACTGAGAAATATTGATTGTCTTGCCACAAACTGTCGCTGTCAGGCGACAAAAAGGCCCGATTTTCGGGCCAGATCCGGCGGAAACGGCCTGGAAAAATCGATTTATACTGTAAGTCTTTGATTTTGATGGAGATTTAAAAGCTGGCACGGTGCTTGCTGTATGGGTAGATGTGACGCTTCAAAGTGTTGCTTTATCCAAGTAAGAAGCTTTTAACTTCATTGAGAGGAACTACCATGCAAACATCGAAACTGTTCAATACCCTGGTCGCCGCTATCGTACTGTCGGGCGCCTCGATTACCGCTTCGCATGCAGCTGACTCCGCACCAAAAGCACAAGCTCCTGCTAAGACTGTCCTGGCCGCCAACGCTGCCGCTGCCGTACCTGATGAAACCATCACTTCCTCGGCCAAGGCCGCCCTGAGCGCCGATGCGCAAGCCGCTGCCCTGCCAGTCAAGGTAGCAACCCAGCAAGGTGTCGTCGTCCTGTCGGGCGACGTGCCGAGCGCCGAAGCGGGTGACCGCGTCGTGCAGATCGTCGCTTCCGTGAGCGGCGTGAAAGAAATCAAGAACGAGCTGAAAGTCAAAGCCGCCGGTTAATCCCTCGCGCTGTACTTTACTCCGGGTTGCCCTGTCTGCGGACAGGGCATTTTTTTGTCCGCAGGGTTCTTGCCGGGCAACGATACCCATGCTGCCAGGCAAGGAGTTGGGCAATACAGGTAGAATAGCCAGCACTGGCGCCGCTCCCGGCGCTGTTTGTCATCCCCGGCACAGTGTTACAAGGCTGCGCCGCTACCAGGCTACCGCATGTCTTCTTTCTCTCCCGCTGCCCTGTTGAGCAATCTGAAACCCGATAATTTCACCATCGCCCTGCTCGTCACCGTGGCGCTGGCCACGTTCCTGCCCTGCACGGGGCAGACGGCCGTGGTCTTCGGCCATATCACCACCGTCGCCATCGGCGCCCTGTTTTTCTTGCATGGCGCCAAGCTGTCGCGCGAAGCCGTGGTGGCCGGTGTCATGCACTGGCGGCTGCACCTGCTGGTGCTGGCCAGCACCTTCATCCTGTTTCCACTGCTGGGCCTAGCCCTGCGTCCGCTGGCGCTGACCTTCCTCACGCCTGACCTGTATGTGGGCATTTTGTTCCTGTGCGCCCTGCCATCGACCGTGCAGTCGTCGATCGCCTTGACGGCCATGGCGCGCGGCAACGTTCCAGCCGCCATCTGCAGCGCCTCGGCCTCGAACTTCATTGGCATCTTCCTTGCCCCCATCCTCGTGGGCTTGCTGGTGGCCAAGGGAGCGGAAAGCAAGTCATCGGTCGATGCGGTGCTCTCCATCGTCATGCAGCTGCTGCTGCCATTCCTGGCAGGCCAGTTCCTGCGCCGCTGGATCGGCCGCTGGGTCGATCGCCATAAAGCCACCCTGAAATTCGTCGACCAGGGTTCGATCTTGCTGGTGGTCTACACGGCCTTCAGCGAAGCCGTCAGCGAAGGCCTGTGGCATACGATCTCGGTGGAAACCCTGGTAGCGCTGGGTCTGTTCAGCATCTTGCTGCTGGCGCTGGTACTGGGCCTGATGACGTTCATCAGCCGCCGCCTGGGTTTTTCCAAGGAAGATGAAATCGCCATCGTCTTTTGCGGCTCGAAGAAAAGCCTGGCCAGCGGCGTGCCCATGGCCAAAGTATTGTTTGCCACGCATTCGCTGGGTATGGTGATCTTGCCGCTGATGCTGTTCCACCAGATCCAGCTGATGATCTGCGCCGTGATTGCGCAGCGCTATGCGCGGCGTGACGAGGGGCAGGAAGTGCCAGCGTCGACGCTGTGATTCTGGCCTTGTAGTAGCCGCATCGCCTGGTACAAGCCGTCGACTATCACCGCATACGCCTGCCGCCGGCTCGCCTCGTCCGGCGCGCGCAGCACATACGACGGGTGATACACGGTGACCACCCAGCGTCCATCGTGCCGGATTTGCGTGCCGATCAGCGCTGTCATGTTCACCGCACTATCCTGCAGCACTGACTTCAAGGCCGTGCCGCCTAGCACCACGATCACCTCCGGTTTGACACGTTCGATCTCTTCTTCCAGCCAGCCAAGGCAGGCGAGGATTTCGCGTTGCGCGGGTGTCTTGTGCAGGCGGCGCTTGCCGCGTGGTTCCCACTTGAAATGCTTGACGGCGTTGGTCAGATAGATGCTGTCGCGCGCCATGCCCGCTTCCTGCATGGCCTGCTCCAGCAGCGCGCCAGCCGGGCCAACGAATGGCAAGCCCGCCAGGTCTTCCTGGTCGCCCGGTTGTTCGCCGACGAGCATGATGCGGGCGGTTTGCTGGCCCACTCCGGGCACGGCTTGCGTGGCGTGCTGCCACAGCTCGCAGCGGCGGCACTGGTCCAAGGTGGTGGGCAGTGCGCGCGCGGGCTGGGCGCGCTCGGCGGCAATCGGGATCATGGTGGCGCCGCTGCGCTGGCCGACAGTGGCCGTCTGACCTGTGCGCCGTTCGCCGTTGGCGGCGCCGCTGAGCATGGCGGGCACGATGGCGCCTTCCGGCAGATTTTTCCAGAAGCGTGAAGGGATGTGGCTATGCAGCAAATCCGCATTCACGCGCGCGGGATTGAAGATGCTGCGGTAGTAGGTCAGCCACAGCGCTTCACCGGCATCGTCGATGTCGGCCGCGCCGCGCAGCAGCGCCGGCCCCGCGTGCAAGGATGCGCCATCCCACAGCATGCTGGCCGTCGGCGTGGCGATCATCCAGCTGGTCGATCCCATGCGGCGCGCGAAGTGGCGCGCCACTTGCGGCAGCACGTCGTGCGTGGGTTCGAACCAGGCGACGAAGCGGGGGGCGCCCTCGGCCTCGCTGCGTTCGCGGAAGCGTACATACGCATGCATGTCGTGCTCCTCGCGGCGCACGGCCTTGGCCATCGCGTGCAGGCGCGCGCCATCCGTATCGGCAGGCGACATCACGTCGTGCTGGCCCAGCTGCCAGCGCCAGAGCACTTGATATAAGAATGCCCAGCGGTCATGCACATTGAAACAGGCGGCGCCTTCCAGCAATTCGACCAGGGGACGGGGCAGGCGCAGCAGCGGAGCGCTGTTATCCGTTGCCTCCGGCGTGGAGGAAAACAGGTCGCCATCGCCGGGTTGCGATTGCCATGCCACGTCGGCAGGCGGCACGCCGCGCGCGATCAGTTCACGCGCTGCCGCGCGCCACTCGTCGAACGACTGCGCCAGCCGCACCACGCGCTCATTGACTTCTTTCATGCGGCCTGCAGTTCCGGCCATAAATTCATCTGCTGCGGCGCTTCCGCCATGGCGCGGCGCAGGTGTTCGGAGGCGGTCGTATCGCGCGCGGGAAAGTAGTCGGCCGTGATGATGAAGGGGGCGATTTTCTTCATGCTGCAGCGCAGGCGCGACAGGTCGGCGTAGCGCACTTGCCGCAGCTGGCGCAGGTCGACGATGCGCTGCGCGTTGCGCAGGCCGATGCCGGGCACGCGGGCGATCATATGCTGCGCCGCACGGTTCAAGTCCAGCGGAAAATGTTCGCGGTGCGCCAGCGCCCAGGCCAGCTTGGGATCGATATCGAGCGCCAGATTGCCGCCCGTGGCAGGCAGCAGTTCGCTGGCCTGGAAACCATAGCTTCGCAGCAGGAAATCGGCCTGATACAGCCGGTGTTCGCGCAGCATCGGCGGCGGCGCCAGCGGCACGCTTTTCGGGCTGTCGGGGATCGGGCTGAAGGCCGAGTAGTACACGCGCTTGAGCTTGTAGCTGCCGTACAAGGTCTCGGCAGTGGAGAGAATTTGCTGGTCGTCGCTGGCGTCGGCGCCGACGATCATTTGCGTGCTTTGCCCGGCCGGCGCGAAGCGCGGCGAGCGCGGCTCTTCCGCTTTCTCATCGAGCTTGCGGCGGATGGCGCCCATTGCCAGTTTAATCGTATGCACGCTTTTTTCCGGCGCCAGCTTTTGCACGCTGTCTTGCGTCGGCAGTTCGATATTGACGCTGAGCCGGTCGGCATAGCGGCCCGCCTGCGCGACCAGCGCAGGATCGGCGTCGGGGATGGTTTTCAGATGGATATAGCCGCGGAACTGGTGCACCTCGCGCAACTCGCGCGCCACTTGCACCAGTTGCTCCATCGTGTAGTCGGCCGACTGGATGATGCCGGAACTGAGGAACAGGCCGTCGATATAGTTGCGCAGGTAAAAGTCGCTCGTCAGCTTGACCACCTCGGCCACCGTAAACCGCGCGCGCGGCACGTTCGAGCTGCGGCGGTTGACGCAGTACTGGCAATCGTACAGGCAGTAATTCGTCAGCAGTACTTTCAGCAGGGAGACGCAGCGTCCGTCCGGCGTGTAGCTGTGGCAGATGCCCATGCCGGAGGTGGCGCCAAAGCCATCCTTGCCGATGGAATCGCGTTTGGGCGCGCCGCTGCTGGCGCAGGACGCGTCGTACTTGGCCGCGTCGGCCAGGATTTCCAGCTTGTCCGTCAATTCCATGGGGTGCCTCGGTATACTGTGTTTATATACAGTATAGCAGGGAATCGACCTTATGCTGCCTTGACTTGTGCCATGGCATAACGCTATATATCGGTGTATATTACGGTCCTTGTTCACCGTTCACTTACAAGGATACGATCATGCGTCTCACCTCGCTCGCCCGCCTGCTTGGCACCGCTCTGCTCGCTACCGCCGCCACCTCCGCCTTTGCCGGCGAAGTGGTGGTGTCGGCTGCGGCCAGCCTGACGAATGCGTTCAAGGATGCAGCGCAAAGCTATGAGGCGCAGTATCCGGGCAGCAAGGTGTCCCTGAACTTCGCCGCTTCGGGCGTGCTGCTGCAGCAGATCGTCAAGGGCGCGCCCGTGGACGTGTTTGCTTCGGCCGACCAGGAAACCATGGATGCGGCGCAAAAGCAGGGCCTCGTCTTGCCAGCCGACCGCATGGACTTCGTCGGCAACAGCCTGGTGCTGATCGTGCCGCACGATAGCAAGCTGGGCATCAAGAGCTTGAGCGACCTGACGCACAAGGGCGTGACCCGTGTGGCCATCGCCAATCCGGCCAGCGTGCCCGTCGGCCGTTACTCCGAAGGTGCGCTGAAGAAGGCGAAGCTGTGGGACGCCGTGCAGACTAAAGCCATCGGCACGCAGAACGTGCGCCAGTCGCTCGACTACGTGGCGCGCGGCGAAGTCGATGCGGGCTTTGTCTACGCCACCGACGCGGCCATCATGAAGGATAAAGTCAACGTCGTGCTGGACGTGCCACTGGACGCGCCTGTGCTGTACCCGATCGCCACCATCAAGGGCAGCAGCAATGCCGCCGAAGCGAAGCGCTTCGTCAGCTACCTGCAGACGGCGCCGGCGCAAGCCATCCTCGCCCGCTATGGATTCAAGCAAGCTGACGGATTCAAGAAGCCATAACTTAAGCACGCGCCCGCATGGATATCGCCTGGACCGCGCTAGCCCTGTCGCTCAAAGTAGCGGCCTGGGCCACGGCGCTCAATTTGCTGCTCGGCATCGGTACGGGCTATCTGCTGGCGCGCACGCGTTTTCCCGGGCGCGAGCTGCTCGACGCCCTGTTGACCCTGCCGATGGTGATGCCGCCCACCGTGCTCGGCTATTACCTGCTGGTGCTGCTGGGCCGGCGCGGCACGCTGGGCATCTGGCTGCAAGACAACTTCGGCATCAACCTCATCTTTACCTGGCAAGGCGCCGTGATCGCCTCCACGGTGGTCGCCTTTCCCCTCGTTTTCAAGCCGGCGCGCGCCGCCTTCGAGGCCGTCGACGGCCAGCTGGAGCAGGCTGCCCGCGTGCTGGGCATCTCGGAAATGGCGATTTTCTTCCGCGTGACGTTACCGCTGGCCTGGCGCGGCATCCTGGCCGGCGTGCTGCTGGGTTTTGTGCGCGCGCTGGGCGAGTTTGGCGCCACCCTGATGGTGGCCGGCAGCATTCCCGGCAAGACGCAGACCTTGTCGGTGGCTGTGTATGAAGCCGTACAGGCGGGCCAGGACGACGTGGCCAATACGCTGGTCTTGATTATCTCCTTGGTCTGCATCGTGGTGCTGCTGTCGGCTGGCCGCCTGGCACCCGGGCGCATCGCGCACAAATGACGGCTATGATGACGCCCATGCAACTCGACCTCGACATCCGCGCCACCTTGCGCTCCGGCAAACGCCGTTTCGACATGCACGTGCAATGCACCTCGAGCAGCCAGCGCATCGCCATGTATGGCCCGTCCGGCGCCGGCAAGAGCATGACCTTGAAAGCCATAGCCGGACTCTTCACGCCTGACGCGGGCCATATCCGCCTGAACGGGCGCACCATGTTCGATTCCGCCGCCGGCATCAATTTGCCGCCGCAGCAGCGCAACGTGGCCTATCTGTTCCAGGATTACGCGCTGTTCCCGCACTTGACGGTACGCCAGAACGTGGGCTTTGGTCTGAGCCGCGGCTGGTTCAATCCGCGTGCGCGCGAAAAGCTGGCCAAGGTCGAGCATTGGCTAGCCGCGTTTCATTTGCAGGAACTGGCGCACCAGTTTCCCGACGAGTTGTCCGGTGGCCAGCGCCAAAGGGTGGCGCTGGCGAGGGCACTCGTGGCCGAACCCAACGCGCTGCTGCTCGACGAGCCGTTTGCCGCCCTCGATCCGGTCCTGCGTGTCAAAATGCGTCTGGAACTGAGCCAGTGGCAGCAGCGCCTTGACGTGCCGATGATCCTGATCACACATGATCCGGAAGATGCGCGCATCCTGGGCGAGCATGTGCTGTACTTGCGCGACGGACAGATCGATAACGGGGAAGTACACATGGCATTGGGTGAACGCATTGGATAAATTCGGCCTGCAAGGCTCGGTATGGATGACGGTGGGCGGAGAGCACCTGGGCGGCGCCGGCCGCGTGGAATTGCTGGGCGCCATTGCCGAGTGCGGCTCCATTACGCAGGCGGCAAAGCTTGTGAAGATGAGCTACAAGGCAGCCTGGGACGCCATCGACGCGATGAACAACCTGGCCGGCGAGCCGCTGGTCGAGCGTTTGACGGGCGGCAAGGGCGGCGGCGGCACGCGGCTGACGCAACGGGGGCGCCAGCTGGTCGACAATTTCCGCATCATCGAGCGTGAGCATGCGCGCTACCTGCGCCAGCTGGGCAGCCAGGCGGAAGGCATCGCCGACGATCTTTTACTCATACGGAGAATGGCCATGAAAACCACAGCACGCAATCAATTCCTGGGCAAGGTGGCCGAACTGAAACAGGGCGCCGTCAACGATGAAGTCACCCTGGCATTGCCCGGTGGCCAGCACATCGTCGCCATCGTCACGCAAGGCAGCAGTGCAAGCCTGGGCCTGGTGCCGGGCGCGGAAGCGTTTGCGCTGATCAAGGCGTCGTCGATCATCCTCGTGGCGGATAGCGAAGGGGCGCGTTTTTCCGCGCGCAACCAGCTGGCCGGGCTGGTGACGCGCGTGCAGACGGGTGCCGTCAACACGGAAGTGGTGCTGGACTTGCCGCGCGGCGGCACGATCGCCGCCATCATCACCAACCAGAGCAGCACCGACCTGGGCATAGAGCTCGGCAGCAAGGTGACGGCGATGTTCAAGGCGTCCAGCGTGATCCTGGGCGTGCCGGCGTAAACGGCGACGCCGAGCAAAGTTCCGGGGTCAGACCCGCCGGGTCTGACCCCAGCTTGACGTTGCAGGCCTAATCCTTCAACCGCGACAACCAATCGGACGCCGCCGACAGCGCCAGTTCCAGTTCATGCGCCGTGTGCGCCAGCAGCGCCGGCACCTCGTCCAGGCGGCCCGCATCGATGGCTTCCTCGGTGGCAAACGCGGCGCGGATGAGGCGCTTCGTGCCCAGGGTACCCACGGAACCGCGCACGCCGTGCAAGATGCGCGCCACGTCGCTGTGGCGGCCCGTTTGCAACGCTGCTTCGGCGTCGCGCACGGGCGTCATGCCCTTGTTCAGCGCATCTTCCACCATGCGCCGCAGCACGCCGCGGCCTTTCGCATCGCGTCCCATCACGCGCATCAGCGGCGCCATGGAAAATACTTCCTCATCGGCAACGGGTGCCGGCTCGGTCGTCTGCACTTGCGGGCGCTTGGGCAGGTGGCGCAGGATGACTTGCATCATCTCTTCCACCACCACGGGCTTGGCGATGAAATCGCTGATGCCGGCCGTCATGCAGCGCTCGCGCTCGGACGCCAGCACGCCGGCCGTCATGGCGATCACGGGCAGGCTCAGACGCAGTTCCGTGCGGATGATGTGGGTGGCGCTGAAACCGTCCATGACGGGCATCTGCATGTCCATCAGCACGATGTCGTAGCGCAGCGCCTCCGTGCGCAGCCGTTCCACGGCCTGCAAGCCGTCGCCCACCACGTCCAGGGTGGCGCCCATGTGCTCGAGGATGCCGCGCGCCACGGCCTGGTTCAAATGATTATCTTCCACCAGCAGGAAATGCACGCCGGCCAGTTCCGTGCCCAGCGGCTGGTGCAGCATGCGCTGCTCGCCGCCATCGTTCTTGGCGATCAACGCCTGGTGCAGGGCATCGAACAGGCTCGATCCCGTGATCGGCTTCATCAGCACGACATCGGCCTCGGCGGCGCTGGAGATTTCCTCCAGGTGGTTGCGCGCGAAAGCATTGACCATCACCACGATGGGCTGGCGCTGGCCGGTGGCCGCCTGGCGGATGGCCTTGGCCGTGGCCAGGCCGTCCATGACGGGCATGTGCCAGTCGGCCAGCACCACGTCATACGGTTGCTGCTGCGCCAGGCGTTCGCGGTACAGTTCGATGGCGGCAAAGCCGGAGTCCACTTCGTCGGCCAGCCAGCCCCATGCCTCGATCAGCTTGACGATCAGTTCGCGCGTGGTGCGGTTATCGTCGGCCACCAGCAGGCGCAGCTGGCCCAGGGCGGGCGTGCGCCGCGTTTCGGCCGGCTGCGCCAGCATGTCGAACGGCACGCTGAACCAGAAGCGGCTGCCCTTGCCTTCGCTGCTGGCGACGGCGATGTCGCCGCCCATCATGTGGATCAGCTGCTTGCTGATGGCCAGGCCCAGGCCCGTGCCGCCGAAGCGCCGCGTGATGCTCTGGTCACCCTGTGAAAACGCGGCAAACAGCTGCTGTTGCTGCAACTCCGTCATGCCGATGCCCGTGTCGCGCACTTCGAAGCGCAGCCAGGCGCGGCCTTGTTGGCGTTCGGCCAGGCTGACGGCCACCACCACTTCGCCGCTCTCGGTGAACTTGATGGCATTGCCGGCCAGGTTGACGAGGATTTGCTGCAGGCGCTGGGCGTCGCCCACCAGGCGCCGCGGTACGTCGGGCTCGACGGCGATGGCCAGTTCCAGCTCCTTTTCGCCCGCATTCATGGTCATCGTCGTGGCCAGGGTATTCATCACTTCATCGAGGTCGAACTCGACGGGCGACAATTCCATGCGGCGCGCTTCGATCTTCGAATAATCGAGCACGTCGTTGAGGATGCCCAGCAGTGACTGGCCCGCCACGCGCACCATGGTCAGATACTTGCGCTGTTCCGTGTCGAGCCTGGTATTGCCCAGCAAGTACACCATGCCCAGCACGGCATTGAGCGGCGTGCGGATTTCATGGCTCATGTTGGCCACGAAGTCGCTCTTTGCGCGGTTGGCCGCCTCGGCCCGGTCGCGCTCCAGTTCCAGTTCCGCCGCGCGCGATTCGAGTTCCTGCTGAAGGCGGTCGCGTTCGCTCATCAGGCCGTTGAACGCTTCCGTCAGTTCGCCGATCTCGTCGCGCTGCTGCACTGGCACGGGGGTGAAGCGGCTGCCGCTGGTGCGCAGGGCCAGCAGGGTGTCGCGCAGGCGCACCAGCGGCGACAGCAGGCGCACGGTGACCCAGCCCAGCACGGCTGCGGCCAGCAGCGACGCGAGGATGCTCCATAGCACCAGCCGGTACAGCACGCCATCGAAGGGTTCGAAGGCGTCCTCGATGGGTAGCGAGGCGGCCAGCAGCCAGTTCACCGATTTCAGGCGCTTGAAGCTGTTGACGGCCGTGATGCCGCGGCTATTGGTGCTGACCATGCTGCCTTCGCCATCGTCCTTCAGCATCTCGGTGGTCGTCAGGTTGGCGTTCGGCTGGCGCGGCTGCAGCAAACGGCTGGTATCGGGGTGCAGCACGTAGCGCGGCACGGCGCCGCGCGTGAGGATGAAGAAATAGCCGCTCTTGCCGATCTTTTCCGAGCGCAGGCGCCCCAGCAGGTTGTCCTTGTACAGGCGCAGCACGCCGATCACCACGCCGGCCACCTGGCCATCGGCGGTGAGCACGGGCGCCACCATCTGTACGATGGGCATGCCGCTCACTTTGCCCAGCATCGGCTCGGTGATCATGGGCTGGCGTGTGCGCAGGACGGTCTGGAAATACTCGCGCTCGGCAACGTTGATGCCGGCGCGGCCTGTGACCAGCGGCATGTCGGCCACGATGGCGCCTTGCGCATCGAGCACCAGCACGTCGTCGAACAGCACCAGCATCGAGCGGCGCGCATAGTATTCGCGCAGCTTGGCGGGTTGGGCGATCAATTCCGGCGGCTGCTGCCTGGCCGTCAGGGTGACGATTTGCAGCAGCATGCCCAGCTTGTCGTCGAGCTCGGCTGCGGTGCGGGTGATCAGGGCAGATTGCTGGCTCAGCAGTACTCGGGTGAAGTCGGCGCGCATGTGCTGCACCTGGATCATGGTGACCAGCGCGATCATGGCGATCGAGGTCAGGCTGGTGGCCAGCGCGACTTTTGCTTTGATGCCGAGAGGCTTCATGATTTCCTTTTCAGTACCGGGCGGCACAGGCGGCAGATAATGCTGTCAGGAATTTTCCTATCAATACATCAACTTGGCAAGCGGTGCCGCGCAAATTGCGCTCGCCGCAAGGGCTTTTGACGATGTTGCCATATATTTAAAGTCAGAAAGTCGTTTATTCAGCGCAATTGCGGTGAAATTGGCACACGGCCACCGTGTATGCAGTAAACTCGGTATTGCATTTTCTAAAAGGTACCAACATGACCGAAGCGCTACTCACTCCCACCTTGCCCACAGTGAACGTGGAAGCGTTGCGTGCGCGATGCTCGACCTGCAGCATGCATCAATTGTGCCTGCCGATGGGCCTCGATGTGGGCGACATGGACAGACTGGACCAGATCATCGGCCGCCGCCGTAAGATCGTGCGCGGCGCCTCGCTGTTCCGCATCGGCGACTCGTTCCAGAACCTGTACGCGATCCGCCTGGGCCACTTCAAGACGTACCAGATCAATCCGGGCGGCGAAGAGCAGGTGACGGGTTTCCAGATGGCGGGCGAACTATTGGGCATGGACGCCATCAGCGCCGATCGCCACCACTGTAATGCGGTGGCGCTGGAAGATAGCGAAGTGTGTGAAATCCCGTTTTCCAGCCTGGAACAATTGCTGGGCAGTATGCCTACCCTGCTGCGCCATTTCCACCGCATGATGAGCCAGGAAATCACGCGCGAGCAAAGCGTCATGCTGTTGCTGGGCAATATGCAGGCGACGCAGCGCTTTGCCGCCTTTATCGTCAACCTGGCCTCGCGCTATGAGGCGCGCGGCTATTCGGGCAGCAATTTCCAGCTGCGCATGTCGCGCGAGGAAATCGGCAACTACCTGGGCCTGACCATCGAAAGCGTCAGCCGCCTGCTGTCCAAATTCAAGAAGGAAGGCTGGCTGCGCGTGTCGAATCGCGAGATCGAGATCCTGCAGCCGGCCAAGTTGAAGGCCATTACGGCCGGTACGGACGTCTGCAAGTAAGTCTTACAGTTCTTCATCGGCATGCAGCGCGATGCTGCGCTGCAGTGGCCAGGTCCAGATGCCGGACAGGCGCCATTCGCGTTTGTCGTTTTCCACCAGCACTTGCCAGCGGCTGCGCTCGAGCATCGGCAGCGCTACCGAGAAGTTGCCGGCCGCATCGGGCTGCACCAGCAGTTTGATATCCTTTTCCGGCAGGGTCGCATGCGCCAGGTGCAGCTGCAGCGGACCCTGGTAAGCCTTGCCGAAGCTGTGCACGGAACCACTGAGGCGTGCTGACGCCACGTCATAGGACAGGCTGGTATCCATCGCCAGGTCGCTGGCGATCGTGTCGCGCCGCAAGTCCTGATTGATCGCCTTGCCCTGCTTGTAATAATCACCCACCACCAGCGCATCGGGCTGCGTAAACGCGATATACGCCATGCAGCTGCCGACCACCACGGACAGGCCGGGACCGATCATCAGCAGCCAAGGCCAGCGATGCTTGTACCACGGGGCAACGGGTGCTTGCAGCTTGAGACTGTCGGACATTTTGTTCTCCTTGGGGTCAGACCCTTTGGGTCTGACCCCAGCTTTTGCTTCTGGGTTGAAAATAAAGTAAAGCTAACGCATGTTTGATGCTACCCCTACGGCGAAATACCGGGGTCGGACCCAGAGGGTCCGACCCCGAATCAATATCACCGCGGCACGATGAATACCGCGCTTTCACGCACATGCAGCGATGGGTCGTCCAGCGAGTGCAATTCGATCGCAATCTTGTTCGAGCCCTTCTCGCCCACGCCGTGCGGCACGCGCAGGCGGATCGGCCAGCCCAGCGTTTCCGTCGGCTGCAAGGTCACTTCTTCGCGCGTCAGCAAGGTCAGGCCCGGCAAGCCGGAAGCGCTGATTTTAAAATGCTGGGTTTGCTCCGAGGTGTTCATGATCTGCAAGCGGTAAACGTTTTCAATCATGCCGTCTTCCACTTCGCGTCCCATCGAACCGCGGTCGCGGATCACGTCCATTTTCAGGGGCGTGCGCAGGGCCAGCGAAGTACACACGGCGATGATGATCAGGGCCAGGATGGAGGTGTAGATCAGCACGCGCGGGCGCATGGCGCGCTGGCGGATCTGCTTCGAACTGAAGTTGTTTTCCATCGCATGGTCGGTACTGTAGCGTACCAGTCCCCGCGGCCGGTCGACCTTGTCCATCACGCTGTTGCAGGCGTCGACGCAGGCGGCGCAGCCGATGCATTCATACTGCAGGCCGTTGCGGATATCGATGCCGGTCGGACACACCTGCACGCACAGGGTGCAGTCGATGCAGTCGCCCAGCTTGTCGTTGTTGCCGGCCTTCTTGCTCATCGCGCCACGCGGTTCGCCGCGCTTCGCATCGTAGGTGATGATCAGGGTGTCCTGGTCGAACATGGCGCTCTGGAAGCGCGCGTAGGGGCACATGTATTTGCACACCTGCTCGCGCAGCCAGCCCGCGTTGCCGTAGGTTGCCAGGCTGTAGAACAAGACCCAGAACCATTCCCAGGGACCGAAATTGAGGGTGGTCACCTCGCGCGCCAGTTCCTTGATCGGCGTAAAGTAGCCGACAAAGGTAAAGCCCGTCCACAGGGCGATGGCGCCCCACGCCAGGTGCTTGGCCGTCTTCTTGAAGGCCTTGCGCGCGGAGGGTCCCTGCTTGTCGAGGGCCATGCGCGCGCTGCGCGTGCCCTCGATGTGGCGTTCGACCCACAGGAAGATTTCCGTGTACACCGTTTGCGGGCAAGAGAACCCGCACCACACCCGCCCGGCGATGGCCGTGACGAGGAACAACAAATACGCACAGATGATCAGCAGGGCCGCCAGATAGATGAAATCCTGGGGCCACAGCACGACGCCGAAAATGTAGAACTTGCGCGTGGTCAAATCGAACAGCAGGGCTTGCCTGCCATTCCAGGTCAACCACGGCAAGCCGTAGAACGCCAGCTGGGTAAGCCATACGCATACCCATCGCCAGGTAGCGTAGCGTCCTTTGGCCTCGCGAGGGTAGATCTGCTCGCGGGCCGCATACATCTTGATGACTTGAGGTTCCATTACGTCATTTCACGGGCGTCTGGGGATTCGACAGGCTCCAGACATACGCCGACAGCACGTGGACCTTGGACTCGCCGAGGAAATCGCTGAAGGCCGGCATGGTGTTGTTGCGTCCCTTGCGGATGGTTTCCATGATGGTATCGGCACTGCCGCCATACAGCCAGATCTTGTCCGTCAGGTTAGGCGAACCGAGCATCTGGTTACCCTTCGCATCGGCGCCGTGACAGGCCATGCAGGCGCCGAACTTGGCCTTGCCCAGCACCGACTTGACGGGATCCGAGGTCGAACCGGATAGGCTCAGCACGTAATGGGCCACGTTCTCGACATCCTTTTCGGAGCCCAGGGCGGCGCCCATCGGTGGCATCTGGCCATTGCGGCCGTGCATGATGGTGGTCTTGATGATGTCGGGTTCGCCGCCATACAGCCAGTCCTTGTCGGTCAGGTTGGGGAAGCCCTTGTTGCCGCGCGCATCCGAACCGTGGCATTGCGCGCAGTAGGTGAGGAACAAACGCTGGCCGATGGCTTGCGCCTGCGGATCGGCGGCCACCGTCTTCAAGTCCTGGCTCAGGTACTTGTTGAACAGGGGGCCGTAGTCGGCTTCCGCCTTCTTCAGCTCTTCCTCGTACTGGCCCGTCGATTTCCAGCCCAGGCTGCCGGCATAGTTGCCCAGGCCCGGGTATAGGAACAGATACGCCAGGGCGAAGACGATGGTGATGTAGAACAACCACATCCACCAGCGCGGCATCGGCGTGTTGAGTTCCTTCAAGTCCTCGTCCCAGACGTGGCCCGTGGTGCCGTCGGCAGGCGCGCCGTCGACCACTTTGATTTTCGACTGCGAGTACAGCAGCACGCCGCAGCCGATGATGCCCAGCAGGGACAGCACGATGATGTAGATATTCCAGAAGCCATTGGTAAAGTCAGCCATGGTTGCGCTCCCCTTGTGCCGGCACAGGCATGGATACCGGCGCCGCCGGATAGTCGAGCGCCTCGTCGTCAAACGGCAGGTGCGCCGCCGCGTCGAAGTCGCTATTGCTGCGGCTGAAAGTCCACCACAGGATGCCTACGAACGTCGTAAAGGAAACCACCGTCATGACGCTGCTGGCGCTGTCAAACAGGTTTTCGATTGCCATGCTAATTCCTTGTTTTGATTAATGTACCGAGGCCTTGCAGATAGGCGACCAGGGCGTCTTCTTCCGTCTTGTCCTGCAGCTGCGCCGGGCCGGCGGTGATTTCCGCATCGCTGTACGGCTGGCCCAGGCGTTTCAGGGCGCGCATCTTCGGCATGATGTCGTCAGGCACCAGCTTGGTCTTCGCCAGCCATGGGTAGGCCGGCATGTTCGACTCGGGCACCACGTCGCGCGGGTTGTTCAAGTGCGTGCGGTGCCATTCATCGCTGTAGCGGGCGCCCACGCGGGCCAGGTCTGGCCCCGTGCGCTTGGAACCCCACTGGAACGGACGGTCATACACGAACTCGCCAGCGACCGAATAGTGGCCATAGCGTTCCGTTTCCGCGCGCAGCGGACGCACCATCTGCGAGTGGCAGTTGTAGCAGCCTTCGCGCACGTAAATGTCGCGGCCCGCCAGGCGCAGCGGCGAATACGGCTTCAGCCCGGCGACCGGCTCCGTCGTGCTCTTCTGGAAGAACAGGGGAACGATCTCGACGGCGCCGCCGATGCTGATCACTACCGTGACCAGGGCGATCAGCAGCCAGGGGTTTCTCTCAATCCATGCATGTGAAAATTTCATTTGCTTTTGCTCCTATCAGGCGTGCGCCGCGTTCAGTTCCGGAATGCGGGCGACGGGGAGTTTGCTGCCGCGCAAGGTCATCCAGGTGTTGTAGCCCATGATGCACATACCCGACAGGTACAGCAGGCCACCGGCCACGCGCACCACGTAGTACGGATACGTTGCTTTCACGCTTTCGACAAAGGTGTAGGTCAGGGTGCCGTCCGGATTGACCGCACGCCACATCAGACCCTGCATCACGCCGGCGATCCACATTGCGGCGATGTACAGCACGATGCCGATGGTGGCCACCCAGAAGTGCACGTCGACCAGGCGCGTGCTGTGCATCTGCGTGCGGCCCGCCAGGCGTGGCAGCAGATAATAGATCGAACCCATGGTGATGAAGCCCACCCAGCCCAGGGCGCCCGCATGTACGTGGGCAACGGTCCAGTCGGTGTAGTGCGACAGCGAGTTGATGGTCTTGATCGACATCATCGGACCTTCGAAGGTGGCGATGCCGTAGAAGGACAGCGAGACGATCATGAATTTCAGGATCGGATCGGTGCGCAGCTTGTGCCAGGCGCCCGACAGGGTCATGATGCCGTTGATCATGCCGCCCCAGCTCGGTGCCAAGAGAACCAGCGAGAAGACCATGCCGATCGATTGCGTCCAGTCAGGCAATGCCGTGTAGTGCAGGTGATGCGGGCCCGCCCACATGTAGGTGAAAATCAGCGCCCAGAAGTGGACGATGGACAGGCGGTACGAGTACACGGGGCGCTCGGCCTGTTTCGGGATGAAGTAGTAAACCATGCCCAGGTAGCCGGCGGTCAGGATGAAACCCACCGCGTTATGGCCGTACCACCACTGGATCATGGCGTCCTGCACGCCTGCATAGGCGGAATACGACTTGGTGAACGAGGCTGGCATGACGGCGCCATTGACCACGTGCAAAATCGTCACGGCCAGGATGTAGGCGCCGAAGAACCAGTTGGCCACGTAGATGTGCTTGACCTTGCGCTTGATCAAGGTGCCAAAGAACACGATGGCGTAAGCGATCCAGACGACGGCGATGAGGATGGCGATAGGCCATTCCAGTTCCGCGTATTCCTTGCCGCGCGTCAGGCCCATCGGCAGGGTGACGACGGCGCACAGGATCACCGCTTGCCAGCCCCAGAACGTGAAGGCGGCCAGTTTGTCGGAAAACAGGCGCACCTGGCAGGTGCGTTGTACAACGTAGTACGAGGTGGCGAACAGGCCGCAGATGCCGAAGGCGAAAATCACCGCATTCGTGTGCAGCGGACGCAAACGTCCGTATGTCAGCCATGGTATGTCGAGGTTCAGGGCAGGCCAGGCCAGCTGAGCGGCGATGATAACGCCAACCAGCATGCCGATGATGCCCCATACCACAGTAGCGACCGCGAATTGCTTCACGATCTTGTAGTTATAGTTCAGCGATTGATCCACAAAGACTCTCCCTGGAATTACTATTTATGATGGTGGCCAGAGAGTAAGTGTTTGAAGGCGAAAAAACTTTGATGTGGATCAAAATTCCCCGGATGAAATAAGCGTAGCGAACTGGCATCGAAATATAGTGATATTTCGGTCAAAAAAACCATGCAAAATCCCTGCAACCGCTGGCTTGATGTAGCTTAAAACATGTAGATTAGCAACGGTTTACAGTGGACAGTCCAGTCATGATGAGGGCTAGCCATGAGTCATGCCGATAGCGCGCCAGCGGATGGTGAAGATATTAAGTTGGTTGTGGGAAAGTTCAACGGAACGTCCCTGTTCAGCTACAGCCTGCTCGACTGCCTGCAGCAAATGCCGTCGCCGGGCATCGTCATCTTCGTGCATGGCGTCAATTCCGACGGCGAGTGGTACCGCGCGGCCGAAGCAGGCCTGTGCAAGGGCCTGAACACGCGCATGAAGCGCTGCGACGAGCACCTGTGCCACGCCACGCCCGAGGCAGGACAATTGACGCCGGTGGGCTACCGGAGCGAGTTGAGCGATGACGGCTATGTCGATCCCGACTATACGGCCAGCACCTTCATCGAGCCGCAAGCGCACTTCTCGCCCGTGATCCAGTTCCGCTGGGGCTACAAGGCCAGCGACAAGGAATTGCAGCAGTATGGCGATTCGGTCTACCTGAACGAACACGATTATTGGGGCGGAGGCCCGTTCGCCAATGGCTGCTCCTCGCTGCCGGACCTGTGGGGCGAGGGCTTGTCGGACGCCCTCTTCCTGTTCATTCATATCGAGCATCTCAATCCCGTCAACGACCGCATCGTGTATGCCTGCCCGCCGCGCCCCTACTTCGTGCTGGCCGCGCTGCGCCTGGCGCACCTGGTGGCGGCCATCCGCCGGCAGCAGGCTGACGTGCCCATCACGCTGGTGTGTCACAGCCAGGGCAATATGGTGGGCATCGCTGCCGCGTTTCTGGGCAACAAGATGGCCGAGGTGCAGGATGTGGCAGGCAAATGCGGCCGTTGCGTGGCCGATACTTATGTCTTGTGCAACCCTCCCTACAGCCTGTTGCGCAGAAATGACACGGAAGGCTGGTTGCAGGGGCAAGTCAGGGATGTCGATGGCAATGTCGGCCGGCAAAGCGGTGAGGCGCGCCGCAAAACTCTGGCGGCATTTTTCGACATCGTGCGCGGCCAGGCCAAGGAGCCGCCCATGTCTGCCGCCTTGGCGTGCATGGCCGCCAACGTGCGCCATGATTTCACCCTGGACAAGGACCGCGCCGCCTATGCCTGCGGCCCGCAGCCGACGACGCGCGGGCGCGTCACCCTGTATTGCAATCCGCACGACCAGGTGATTTCCGCCACGCCCATCCAGGGCATCGGCTGGTTGGGTCTCAGCGCCGAAGAGATCAAGGCCACGCGCGGTGACGGCGTGTTTACCCAGCGGGTGTTTGCGCAAGGCTTTCCCGTGGGCCAGCACGGCGATTATGACTATTGGAGCAATCACTATCGCCAGCCCGCGCGGGGCAGCGCCGATTTCTGGCATCCGCATTCGCCGATCTCCAAATACGATCCTGACAAGGGCATGCGCGCCAGCACCAGTGCGGCCGGCAAGGCGGCGAGCGTGCGCACGGCC
Organism: Janthinobacterium pasteuri; assembly: GCF_051380775.1. Classification (NCBI taxonomy): domain Bacteria; kingdom Pseudomonadati; phylum Pseudomonadota; class Betaproteobacteria; order Burkholderiales; family Oxalobacteraceae; genus Janthinobacterium; species Janthinobacterium pasteuri. The sequence continues at coordinate 117,699 of NZ_JBNYXS010000010.1, forward strand.
GCCGCCATGTCGGCCCTCATGAAGATGCTGAAGACACCCATCAATGCCGTGCCGCCCGATGATTGGCGCATCCCCGTGACGGCGCCCGCCTTGCCGGAAGTGTTTGCACCGCAGGCCATGCGCTTTGGCGTACCCAGCTTACAGTTCGATCAGGATATCGAGCCGCCCGGCACGCACCGCCAGGCGGACAAGGTGCGTCAGAAAGGCGAGCCGTATGCCGATACAAGCGTGGGCGGCACGCCGCAAGGCGACCGCGATACCGAGGCGGCATTGCGCTACGAAGACCATGCCCGCCTGCGCATGAAGGCCCGCCGCGAGAAGCTGGACGGCAATGACGGCAAGGCGATGATGGAAGACGACCTGTCCACCGCCACGCCGGAATATTTGGAATGGCGCAAGCAGGAAATCCAGGGGCAACTGGCGGCGACCTGCGACACGCATGCGACCGACCACTCCACCATCCTGACCAATCCCCGGCACGCTGAAAAGGCGCTGGCGTATGACGTGGCGATTGGGGTGTGTCATATCGATGAGGAGGCGATGCGAGAGTTGAGAGTGATTGCGGATTGGCGGTTGTTGAAGGAGTTGGAAAAAAAGGGCAACTCAAACAGAATTTTTTTTGAATACTTCAAGCTTGGTTTGTTTAAAAAAAAGTCGTTATTGGAGTGGGTTCAAAGTGATGGCAGCGCAGGCACCATGCCTTCGGAAATTGTTGATGAGCGTATGTACAAGCGCCCGGAGACCTCCTGATGCGTAACTTGATTGCTACCTTACCGCGCCGGCTGTGCTGGAGCATATTTGTTTTCAGTCTTGCGTCTGGTATTGCACTTTGGTCTGTCTTGCAGATACCGCCAGTCGATGTTTCTCTTGAAGAAGGATTGCTGATGAAACGCCTGTTTTTGATGCCAGCCCTGCTGGCGCTTGCCGTGCTTTTTCTGACCTCAGCCTGCGCCAGCAAGGTGCCTGTCGTGGCACCGGTTGCCGTCGTCGTACCCGCTGTGCCTGCGCAGCCGTACATGGCGCAAGTCGTGGGCGTGCAGTGGCTCAATCCCCTGCAGCGGCGCGACTATCCGACTGAATGGCAACTGTTGCGGACACTGGGCCTGGCCAAGCCGAACAAGGACGATAGCAAAGTGAAAGAGAACCCTGTGCGTTTTGGCAAGGTGCAATCGATAGGCATGATTGCTTCCGGCAACAAGGGGCGGGAAACATTCAATGGGTATCATGAAAAGTATGTGGAGGAATTGATCACGCTGTTTCATGATATTTATTTCTCGAACGAAGAATATTTTTACAACGCCCATTCGCTGACCGACAAATCCACGCGCCGCGAATTGGCCGGCATCCATATCGAATATGCCTTGCCGGCTGGACGGCTTGATCCAGTAGAAGCGGCGCAATATGTGCGCGAGGAGATTGTCGATACCTTCAGCATCGGCAACCCCTCCTTCCCCGATTCCTGGACCACGGCCACGCCACCCGAGGTGCGTGTCACCATGGGCGGCGCCAATGCGGGCTTTACGTCACTGGCGGCGGGCCTGGCCTACCTGCAAGCCAATCCCGACAAGACGGTGTGGGTGATGAACTGGGATGCGCCCAGTTATCCGCCGAAGGATGAGCAGATCAATGAAAACATGGTCTTGCTGGTGCTGGCCGGTCCC
>NZ_JBNYXS010000010.1:119459-177172 GCF_051380775.1 Janthinobacterium pasteuri
GCCGCCGGCCGTGGTGCGGCCCATCGACCATGAGCAGCCGTGGTTCCGCGCACGCGGCGGCAATACCGTGTTTTTACCGTGGTGGGGCCGGCGCTTCGATGCGCGGCCGGGGTCGCAAGGCTATTCGCGTTGAGTGGGCGCAGGGGCGGGGGCTTCGGGCGGCGGCGTATCGTCGTCCTGCAGCACGCGCAGGCCGGGTCCGACGAGGTCGTCGAACTGGCCGCTGTCCGAGGCCGTGAAATACACCCACAGGGCGATGAAGACGACCACGACGCTTAAGGGGATGAGGAGGTAGAGTGCTTCCATGGTTCAGGCTTTCCGCAGGCGCAGGGCGTTGGCGATGACGACCGCCGAGCTGGCAGCCATGCCGACGCCGGACAGCCAGGGGTTCAGGAAACCCAGCGCGGCGGCCGGGATGGCCGTCAGATTGTACAGGGTTGCCCAGCCCAGGTTTTCGCGGATGATGCGCATGCTGCGCGCGGCCGTTTTCGCCGTATCGAGCACGGAAACCAGTTGGCTCGACAGCAGCACCGTGTCCGCCTGCGCCTGCGCCAGCGCGGCGCCGGAACCCATGGCGAACGAGACGTCGGCACCGCTCAGCACGGCCGCGTCGTTGATGCCGTCGCCGACCATCGCCACGACGGCACCCGTCGCCTGCAACTGCTGCACGAAATCGAGCTTTTCATCGGGCAGGCATTCGCCGCACGCCGTGTCGATGCCCAGTTGCGCCGCCACGCTTTGCGTCAGCGCTTCCTGGTCGCCGCTCAGCAGCACGACTTGCTTGCCGCGCCGCTGGAAATACGCGACTACTTCGCGCGCTTCCGGGCGCAGCGCATCGCTGAGCAGGAAACGCGTGAGCCAGCGCCCCTGCGTGCCCAGGTACAGCGGCGTCATGCCCTGCACGCCGACGGCCGTGTCGCCCAGCGGCGGCCCGGCGATGGCGGCGACAAAGGCCGCATTGCCCAGGCGGTAGCGCACGCCATCGATCACGCCTTCGAGTCCCTGGCCCTGCACTTCCTGCAGGTTTTCCGCATGCGCGCGCGATTGCTGTCCTGGTAACCCTTCGGCGGCTGCCAGGATCGCCTGCGCCAGCGGATGGGCGCTGCCCGCTTCCAGCGCGGCGGCCAGTTGCAGGCAAGCGTCTTCCGTCATGCTGCCGAGTCCCTCGATTTGCTGCAGCACAGGCCGGCCCAGGGTCAATGTCCCCGTCTTGTCGAAGACGATATGGGTGGCGCGGTGCAGGGTTTCCAGCACATGCGGCTGGACGATGAGCACGCCGCGCCGCAGCAGGCTGTCGGTGGCGGCCGCCAGCGCCGTCGGCGTGGCCAGGGACAGCGCGCACGGGCACGACACGACCAGCACGGCGATGGCCACGGGCCAGGCCCGCGACGCATCGTGCCAGCTCCAGAAGGCGAACACGGCGACGGCAAACAGCAGCAGGCCCAGCACGAACCAGGCGGCCACTTTATCGGCCCACTGCGCGATCTGCGGCTTGCCGCTGCCAGCCCGCTCGATGAGTTTTAACAGGTCCGACAGGGTGCTTTCACGCGCCGGTTTCAGTACGCGCAATGTCAGGACGGCACTTGCGTTGATGGCCCCGCCCGGCACCTGTTCGCCCGTCTTGCGCCGCTGCGCCGCGCTTTCGCCCGTCAGCAGCGATAAATCGAGCGCGCTCGTGCCTTCGATGATGACGCTGTCGGCGGCGATCGCCTCGCCCGGTTTCACGAGGATGATGTCGCCCACATCCAGCGTGCCGGCCGGCACCAGGGTGGTGGCGCGGTTGTCGGGAAAGCCCGCCATCAGCGAGGCCGAGGCGGGTAAGGCATGCTGCAGCCGTTCCAGCGCCGAGGCTGCCTTGCGGCGCGCCTGCAGCTCGTAATAGCGGCTGCACAGCAAGAGGAAGATGAACATCGTGGCCGAGTCGTAATACACCTCGCCGCGGCCCGTAAAGGTCGCCACCACGCTGCCGAAGAAGGCCGCCAGGATGCCCAGCGCGACGGGCACGTCCATGCCCAGGGTGCGTGCGCGCAGGCTGGCCCAGGCGCCCTGGAAGAAGGGCATGGCCGAATAGCAGATGGCCGGCAAGGTCAGCAGCAGGCTGGCCCAGCGCATCAGGCTGGCCATACTGTCGTCCAGGGTGCCATCCTCGGCGGCCAGGTAGGCGGGCGCCACGTACATCATCACCTGCATCATCGACAGGCCCGCCACGAACAGCTGGCGGCCCAGGGTCTTGCTGGCTTTTTGCAGGCGCTCACCATGGCGCACGGCGTCATACGGATACGCCGTGTAGCCGACTTGCCGCACGGCTTGCAGGATGTCGCCCGGCTCGCACTGCGCGCGGCTCCAGCGCACGTACAGACGCTCGGTGGCGACGTTCAGGCTGGCCGCCTGCACGCCGGGCAGGCGCGTTAATTGACGTTCGATCAACCAGACGCAGGCGGCGCAGCGGATGCCTTCGACGGACAGTGTCGCTTCGCAGCTGCTGGCGTCGCGCGCGAATTGCGCATCGTCATTGCTGTACAGGCGCAGCTCAGGCGGCACCATGGTGGCATCGGCTGCGTTGACGGCGTATTCGTCGCGGTCGCGGTAGTAGGCGCTCTGGCCGATGTCGACGATGGTTTGCGCCACCGCTTCGCAGCCGGGACAGCACATGGCGCGCGGCAGCTCATCGATAGTGACGTACCAGTTCGAGCCACTTGGCACGGGCAAGCCGCAATGGAAGCAGGCGGACGGTTTTAAAACAGCATTCATAGGTTTGTTTTCATGCGTCTTTTCATGGATGGCCCGTGACGCACAGGGCGTCGAGCCAGCCCAGCGAGACGCCATTCGCGGCGCGCAGCAGGCCCAGCAGGCCGAAGCCGAGTACCAGCAAGCCGCTGGCAATGCGCACGGGACGGCGCTGCATCTGCGCGCGCAGGCGCGTGCCCAGCAAGCCCATACCAAACAGCATGGGCAGGGTGCCCAGGCCGAAGGCAGCCATGGCGGCCGCGCCGTCGATGGCCGAACCTTGCAGCATGGCCGTCAGCAGGGCGCTGTAGACCATGCCGCACGGCACCCAGCCCCACAGGCCACCCACGGCCAGCGCCTTGAATGGCGTATCCATCGGCATCAACGGTTTCAGCAGGGGGCGCACGCGGCGCCAGACGACATTGCCGGCCGCTTCCAGGTGGGCCAGGCCGCGCCAGGCATCCATCAGGTACAGGCCCAGGGCGACGAGCATCAGGTTGGCCAGCCAGTAGCCGGCCACTTGCAGTGACGCCATATGCAGCATGCCCGCGCCGGCCAGGCTGCCGGCCATGGCGCCGGCCAGCATGTAGCTGACGATGCGCCCGCCGTTATACGCCAGCACGCGCAGCATGTTCGATTGCAAGCTTGTCTGCAATGCGGGGCGTGCCACGGCGATGGAAATGACCGGGCGGACAGGAGCGGCCGGCGTGCCACCGCCCAGCGACAGTGCGCCGACGATGCCGCCGCACATGCCGATGCAGTGTACGCTGCCGGCCAGGCCGACCAGGAACATGGGCACGAGGCTGAGGGCGTTCATCGGGCGGTGTTACACCGTTTTCGAGTAGCGCAGCGGCTGCACCGCGTCCGGCGCCGCGTTCGCGCGGGCCTGCGTCAGGTAGCGGTCGAAGACCATGCAGATATTGCGGATCAGCAAGCGCCCTTTCGGCGTTACCGTCAGCCAGTCTTCCTCGATGACGAGCAAGCCATCTCTGGCCAGTTCGCGCAGCTTTTCCAGCTCGGCGGCAAAATAGCTGCGGAACTTCACGGGATGCGCCTGTTCGATGGTGGCGATCGACAATTCGAAATTGCACATCAGCATCTGGATGATGATACGGCGCAATAAATCATCCGTATCGAGCTTGATGCCCCGGGCGATCGGCAGCACGCCTTCGTCGAGCTTTTCGTAGTAAGCGTCCAGCGTTTTTTCATTCTGGCTGTAGACGGCGCCGACGGAGCTGATGGCCGACACGCCGCAGGCGATCAGGTCCGCTTCCGCGCGCGTCGAATAGCCCTGGAAGTTGCGGTGCAAGCGGCCCTGGCGTTGCGCCACGGCCAGGTCGTCCGTCGGCTTGGCGAAATGGTCCATGCCGATGTACACATAGCCGGCGGCCGTCAGGCGCGCGATGCACAGGCCCAGCATGGCCAGCTTGGTGGCGCTGTCGGGCATGTCGGCGTCGAGGATGCGGCGCTGCGGCTTGAACAGGTGCGGCATGTGCGCGTAGTGGTACAGGGCGATGCGGTCGGGGCTGGCGGAAATCACCTTGCGCAAGGTTTCCGTCATGGTCTCCAGGCTTTGCTTGGGCAAGCCGTAGATCAGGTCGATGCTGATCGAGCGGAAACCGGCGTCGCGCGCCGCCTGCATGATGGCCACCGTTTCCGCTTCCGGCTGGATGCGGTTGACGGCCTTCTGCACGTCGGCGTCGAAATCCTGCACGCCCAGGCTGATGCGGTTGAAGCCTTGCGCGCGCAGCGAAAACACGCGTTCGCGCGAGACGGTGCGGGGGTCGATCTCGATCGAATACTCGCCGTCTTCATCGGAAGCAAACTCGAAATGCTGGCGCAAATGCAGCATCAGTTCATCCATCTGCTTTTCGCTCAGGTAAGTGGGCGTGCCGCCGCCGAAATGCAGCTGTTCGATCTGGTTCATGCCGGCAAACAGCTTGCCCTGCATGGCGATTTCCTGTTTCAGATAGCTGAGATAGGTGGCGGCCTTGCTGCGGTCTTTCGTGATGATTTTGTTGCAGGCGCAGTAGTAACACAGGGTGTCGCAAAACGGCACGTGCACGTACAGCGACAGCGGACGGCGGCCGCCGCGCATGCGCAGCGCGGCCAGTGCTTCGAGAAAATTGCCGTAGCCGAAGTCGGTACTGAAACGGTCGGCGGTCGGATAGGACGTGTAGCGGGGGCCGGACTGGCTCATCTTGCCGATGATGACCGGGTCGAATTCGACGACGGCGTCCAGGTCGGCGGAAGCACTGCTGAGTAGTGTAGGCATGATGTGTGTAAGGTCTTGAAAGGTGTTAGGCGGCCAGGCGTTTCAGCGCGGCGGGTTTGCCGGTGTTCGCGGCGCCACTCTTGCCGCCGGGCATGGCGACGCGGCGCGGTGGCGGCATCTTGCCGAAATTGAACAGGCTCACGGCTTGCGACAGGCTGGCGGCTTCTTCCGCCAGGCGCGTGGCGGCGGCGGCGGCTTCTTCCACCAGGGCCGCGTTCTGCTGCGTCACCTGGTCCATGTGGGCGATGGCCTGGTTGACCTGGTCGACGCCGATGCTTTGTTCACGCGAGGCGATGGAAATTTCCTGCATGATGGCCGTCACCTGCTTGACGGAACTGACCACCTGTTCCATGGTGGCGCCGGCTCTGTTCACCTGCAGCATGCCGGCGCCCACCTTGCCGACGGAAATTTCAATCAGTTGCTTGATGTCCTTGGCCGCCACGGACGAGCGCTGCGCCAGGTTGCGCACTTCGCCCGCCACCACCGCGAAGCCGCGGCCCTGCTCGCCGGCGCGTGCCGCTTCCACGGCAGCGTTCAGGGCCAGGATATTCGTCTGGAAGGCGATGCCTTCGATCAGGCCGATGATGTCGACGATTTTCTTCGACGAAGTGTTGATGTCGTCCATGGTGGTGATCACTTCGGCCACGATCTCGCCGCCCTGCACGGCCACTTTTGAGGCGGCCACGGCCAGCTCGTTCGCCTGCACCGAGTTGTCCGCGTTCTGTTTCACCGTCGACGAGAATTCCTCGATGCTCGAGGCCGTCTCTTCCAGGCTGGCCGCCTGCGATTCCGTGCGGCCCGAGAGGTCCATATTGCCGACGGCGATTTGCTTGGTGGCCACGGCCATGGTTTCCACGTTGATGCGCACGTCGCGGATGGTGGCGATCAGGTTGCTGTTCATCTGTTGCAGCGCGCGCAGCAATTGCCCCACTTCATCCGTGCTGTCCGTTTCAAAGCTGCCCGACAAGTCGCCGGCGGCAATCGCCCGCGCGCCATTCAAGGCCTTGCCCAGCGGCTTGAGCACGGACGTGCGCAAGGTGTACCAGAGGAAAACGTTGATCAGGAAGCCGAACAGGGTGGCGCCGAAGATGGCGTAATTGGTGATCTTGCCGCCGCTGGCGAACAGGCTGATGACGCACACCAGTAACTGCAGGCAGTTGACGATGGACGTGGCGGCCCAGATGCGCAAGTTGAGCGACATGTGCGTCAGGTTGTGCAGCAGGTGCGCCAGGCCAGGGCGCACGATTTGTCCGTTCTTGATGACAATCTTGCCGCCTTCCTTGTTACGGATGGCCGCGTAGGCTTCCTCGGTCGCCTTGACCTGATCCTTGTCGGCCTTCACGCGCACCGACATGTAGCCGATGGTCTTGCCCGCTTCGCGGATGGGCGTGACGTTGGCGCGCACCCAGTAAAAGTCGCCGTTTTTGCAGCGGTTCTTGACCAGGCCCGTCCACGGCGTGCCAGCCTGGATCGATGCCCACAGGTCGGCAAACGCTTCGGCCGGCATGTCCGGGTGGCGCACGATATTTTGCGGGGAACCGATCAGCTCTGCCTCGCTGAAGCCGCTGACCTGGCTGAAGTACGGATTCACATACACGATATTGCCGTTCATATCCGTTTTCGACACGATGGCCTGATCGTCCAAGACGAGGACTTCACGGTTAGTCACTGGCAAATTTTGGCGCATGGTCGCGGCTTCCTGATCAGTTAAAGAGCTCATTGGTGAGTAAGACTTGCACGATTGCAAGAATGGAGATCAGTGTAAGGAGTCGCTTGCGCAAATTTATTGATGTAGATCAAAATCCTCCAGATTGGTCGTGCTCGCACGCATTTAGCGATAGCAATGCGGCATTGTTTTAAAGTTAATGGTTGCCGGCGGTGGCTAATCGACGCCTGCCGTCAGCGGCCGCGGGCTGCCCACGGCGTAGCCTTGTGCGTAGTCGATGCCCAGCTCGCGGATGATGGCCAGGGTTTCCGCGTTTTCCACGTATTCGGCCACCGTTTTCAAGCCCATCACGTGGCCTACTTCATTGATGGCCTTGACCATGGCGCGGTTGATGGCATTGGTGGCGATGCCGCGCACGAAGACGCCGTCGATTTTCAGGTAGTCGACGGGCAGCGCTTTCAGGTAGCCGAACGAGGAAAAGCCGCTGCCGAAGTCGTCGAGCGAGAAGCGGCAGCCCATGGCCTTGAGCTGGCGCATGAATACTTGCGCTTTTGGCAAATTGGCAATGACGGCCGTTTCCGTGATTTCAAAGCAGATTTGTTCGGGCGCAATCGCGTATTGCACGAATTGCCCGGTGATGTAGTCTTGCAGGCCCGTGTCGGCCAGCGACATGCCTGACAGGTTGACGGAATACAGGGCCGGTGTGCGGCGCCGGCTTTCCGCCAGCGCGGCCAAAGGCGGCAGGCTGTCGCGCACGCTCTGGATATGCTGGCAGACGGCGCGGATGACCCAGCGGTCGATGGACAGCATCATGTCGTAGCGTTCGGCGGCGGGAATGAAGGCGCCGGGCAGTATCAGGTCGCCCTGGCTGTTGCGGATGCGGATCAGCACTTCGTCATGTTGTTCCGGGCTGTCGCGCAGGTGCACGATGGGCATGGCGTACAGGCGGAAATAGTCGTGTGCGAACGCTTCGTTCAGGCGTGAAATCCACAGCATTTCACCGTGCCGCTGCGCCAGCATGACGTCGGACTCCTGGTACACGTGCAGGCGGTTGCGGCCCTGCTCCTTGGCCAGGTAGCAAGCCTGGTCGGCGGCGCTCAGCAGCTCGCTCATGGACTTGCTGTCCTGGTTGATTTCCGCGATGCCGATGCTCACGCCCAGTTCGAAGCTGTGTTCGTCCCAGGCGAACGGGAATTCGCGCACGGACTGACGCAGCTGTTCGCCGATCAGGCACGCATGCTCGAGCGGACAGTGGGGCAGCAGCACGCCCAGTTCGTCGCCACCGAGGCGCGCCAGGATGTCGCTGTCGCGCATCTGTCCCTGCAGCATCTTGGCCAGCAACTGCAGCAGCACGTCGCCGGCGCCATGGCCGCAGGTGTCGTTGATGATCTTGAACTGGTCCAGGTCGAGGTACAGCAGCGCATGCGCGTGGCCGCTTTCTTTGGCCGTATGCAGGGCGCCCGCCACCAGGTGTTCGAATTCGCGCCGGTTGATCAGGCCCGTCAGGGCGTCGTGCGTGGCTTGCCACGACAATTGCTGGCTCAGCTTGCGTTCGTGGCTGACGTCGCGAAACACGACGACGGCGCCGAGGATATCGCCGTCGCGCGACCAGATGGGCGCGGCGGATTCTTCGATGGCGATGCGCCGGCCTTCGCGCGTGATCAGTTGCGTGTGCGTGGATACGCCGATGGCCTGGCGCTGGCGCAGGCACTTGATGGCGACGTGCTCGAGCGGCTGGCTCAGGTGTTCATTGACCAGGCACAGCGTTTCCATGATGTCGAGCCCCTCGGCCAGCTGGCTGCTCCAGCCCGTGAGTTGCTCGGCCACGCGGTTCAGGTAGCGCGTCTTGCCCTGCGGATCGGTGGTGATGACGCCGTCGCCGATGGAGCTGAGCGTCACTTCGGCCAGTTCCTTGCGCTCGGCGATCATGAGTTCGCGCAATATGTGCTCGGTGACATCCCAGATGACGCCCAGGGTGCGCTCGGGATGACCGCCGCCATCCATGAAAACCTGCGCCTTGGCCGCCAGCCAGTGTTCGCTGCCGTCGGGCCAGATGACGCGGTATTGCAGGGCGTAGGCGCCGCGCCGCCGCACGCCGTCCTGCAGCACGCCGACCACCTTGTCGCGGTCATCGGCATGCACGCAGTCGAGGAAAGCGGGGAAGGAATGGGTCAGGGCGCGCTCCTCCAGGCCCAGCAGGGCTGCACCCCTGGCCGACCAGATGACCGTGCCGTCGATGACCCGGCCAGCGACGATGCGCGAATCCCATATCGCCATGTGCGCCGCCTCCAGCGCCATCTGTAAACGTTTCTGCTGGTCGCTCATCGTCCTCTCCCGCTATGGATATAGAGATAGACGCGCCGCTGGTGCTTAAGTTCCCGGCGCGTCGGCTGGCGTGGCGACCGACGCGCGCGCCACATCGCGCACGGACTTTTGCAGCGAGACGGCGGCGAACAGGCCATACATGAGGAGCGTAAAGTAATAGCCCTTCTCGTTGAGGGCCATCGTGGCGTTCCAGAGGCCGGACAAATAGGTAATGGCGCCGATCAGCAGGGCCGCCCAGGAGGCGCCGATGAAGGCGTTGCTGGGGCGTTGGATGGGGGAAGGCTGCATAGGGTCTCCATGGGCAGGCAGGCGCCGCCGGCATGGCCGGGGCGGCAGGCACGGATGCGCCTGCCGCCCCATCAGACCAGAAAGCTTATTTGTTTGATTTGACCATGCGCCACAAAGCCGATACGGCGGTGACGCCGGCCAGCACCAGGCCACCGGCGATGACGCCGGCCACCGCGTTGATCAGGCTGGGCGTGACGGCTGCCAGCACGGGGCCGATGCCGGCCACGCCACCGACGGCTTCTTCCGCGTGGTGCAACATGGCGCTGGCCCACGGCCAGCCGTGCGTCAAGATGCCGCCGCCCACCATGAACATGGCCAGCGTGCCCACCACGGAGAGAAATTTCATCAGTTTCGGCGCCGCCGACACGAGCATGCGGCCAAAACCGCGTACGCCATTCATCAGCGCGCCCGCGCCCTTGCGCGCCGCCAGATAAAAGCCCGCGTCATCGAGCTTGACGATGCCAGCCACCAGGCCATACACGCCCACCGTCATGATGATGGCGATGCCGACGACGACGGCCACCTGCTCGGCGAAGGTGGCGGCAGCCACCGTGCCGAGGGCGATGACGATGATTTCCGCCGACAAAATGAAGTCGGTGCGGATGGCGCCCTTGATCTTGTCCTTTTCCAGCGCCACCAGGTCCACCTGCGGGTCGCGCAGCGCCTGTGCCAGCTCGGCCTTGTGGCTGTCGTCCGGGTGCAGGTATTGATGGGCGATCTTTTCGAAACCCTCGAAGCACAGGTAGGCGCCACCCACCATCAAGAGCGGCGTGATGGCCCACGGCGCAAACGCGCTGATGGCCAGCGCGGCCGGCACGAGGATGGCCTTGTTCTTCAGAGAACCGACGGCGACGGCCCAGACGACAGGCAGTTCGCGCTCGGCGCGCACGCCGGCCACCTGCTGCGCGTTCAATGCCAGGTCGTCACCGAGCACGCCGGCCGTCTTCTTGGCGGCCACTTTGGTCATCAGGGAAACATCGTCGAGGATGCTGGCGATGTCGTCTAGCAGGGCCAGCAGGCTGGAGCCGGCCATCTCAGCGCGCTCCCGCAGTGGTGGCAGAAAATATTAGAGCGAGGAAAGTGTTGTTTTTCATGATGTTATTCTTGGTTGTACGGCAAGGGGTGACGTGGGTAAGTCATCCTTGCGATCTTACCTCAGGCAGGGCCGGCAGGGCCGCACGGGCCGGGTTAAAATTGCTCATCGTCACCATTTTTTTGGACACCGCATGCATTTCGCCACCTGGATCACTTTTGTCATTGCTGCCTCCATCATCGCCGTCTCGCCCGGCTCGGGCGCCGTGCTGTCGATGTCGCATGGCCTGTCCTACGGGGTGAAGAAGGCCAGCGCCACCATCCTGGGCCTGCAGCTGGGGCTGTTGGTGGTGCTGGGCATCGCCGGCGCCGGCGTGGGCTCTTTGCTGCTGGCCTCTGAAGTGGCGTTCAATATCGTCAAGACGGTGGGCGCTTTGTATTTGATCTATCTGGGCTTGTCGCAATGGCGCGCCAGGGTGGCGGTGACGGGCGACCTGCATGCCGACGCGGTGGTGCCGTCCATGGGCCGGCGCGTGCTGACAGGTTTTCTGACCAATGTGACGAATCCGAAAGGCATCATCTTCATGGTGGCGGTATTGCCGCAATTTATCAGCCCCACGGCGCCGCTGTTGCCGCAACTGCTGATCCTGGCCGTCACCATGTGCACGATCGATCAGATCGTCATGCACAGCTACGCCTTCCTGGCTTCGTCGATGCAGCGCTTTTTCCGCGATGCCAAGGCCGTGAAAAAGCAGAACCGCTTCTTTGGCGGCCTGTTGATGGCCGTTGGCGCCGCCTTGTTCTTCGTCAAGCGCGGCAGCCAGGCGGCATCCTGAGCCAGATCAATATGCAAACATTTGTAAGCCCGCTTGCGATGCCCGCCCGATGCGGATGTAATCGATAGCAATCATCATTGTACGTCCTGCCTGGAGCGCTGCCATGCGTCCGATCCTGTCTCTCCCCCTCTTGAACACTGTGTGCGCCATGCTGCTGTCGTCGGCGTGCACCTTCGCCCTGGCGCAGGACCTGCCGGCCCGCGTGGGCCGCATTTCCACCGTCGAAGGGCAGGTGCTGGTGCGCGCCGGCGATGGCGAGGCGCAAAACGCCCTGCTGAACTGGCCTGTCACGACGGATAACCGGCTCAGCACCATGCGCGCAGCGCTGGCGGAATTTCGCGTGGGCGCGGCTGCCGTGCGCCTCGACGGCGATTCCGAGCTGGAAGTAAGGGAGCTCGATGACGACCATTTCACCCTGCACCTCAGCTATGGCACAGTCAGCGTGCGCGTGCGCAATCCCAATGCGCTGCGCGGCTTCGAACTGACCACCGCCCAGGCGCGCGTGAATCTCACTCAACCGGGCTGGGTGCGCGTCGATGCGGGACGCCAGCCCGGCACCAGCGTCGTCAGCGTGCTCGAAGGGGCGGCCGACGTGGATGGCGCGACAGGCAGCGTGACCTTGCGTGCCGGCAAGCGGGCCGAGCTGACGGACGCGGAATTGCGCACGGGTGCCTTGCAGAGGATCGCCTTCGACAACTGGCCCGAAGCCTTGCCCGTCGCCACGCCGGCCTTGCGCTATGTCACGGACGATACCACCGGCTATGAAGAGCTGGACCGCTACGGCGCCTGGCAGGATGATGCGCAATACGGCCCCTTGTGGCTGCCCAGCACGGTGCCGGCTGGTTGGGCACCCTACAGCGACGGGCGCTGGACATGGATCGCGCCGTGGGGCTGGACCTGGGTCGATAATGCGCCGTGGGGCTATGCGCCCTCGCATTACGGCCGCTGGGTGCTGCTGGGCCACCGCTGGGGCTGGGCACCGGGACGCGAGCGCGGCCGCGTGCCGCGCCGCAACCGCACCACCATGCCGCCACCCGTCTTGCAAAGCTTGCCCTTGAGCACGGCGCCTGCGCCGGCGGGCAACTGGCAACGCCCTGCCGAGGTGCCGCGCGGCGACAACGGTTTCCGGCGCGACTGGGTCAACCGCCCGGGCCGCTTGCAGACGGACGATGGCCAGACGCATATGGCGCCGCGTCCCATGCAGCCGAACCGGCCGCCCGTGCCGGCCCAGCCGCAACAGCCGCCGATACCGGCCCAACCCGTGATGCCGGCGATGCCGGCCTTGCCACCCGTGCAAGACCAGGTGGGCCGTCCCGGTTGGCGTGGCGAGGAGCGGCCGCAGCCACGCCCGGACGGCAATCGCTGGGAGCGCGGAGAGCGTGGCTCCCGCCGCGAAATGCTGCAGACGGCGCCGCCGCCGTCCTTGCCTGCCCCGCCGCCCGTGGCCGCCCCGCGTCCAGCGCCGCCGCCTCCACCGGCACCCGCCGCCCGTCCACCTCAGGAAGCGCGTGGCGGCGAACGCAGCGGGCCGCCCCGTGATCGGAGCAATGACCGAGGCAATGAGCGCGGCGGTCCGGGCCGCAATGGCCGGATGCAGGAAGCGGAACGCTGACGGCTGTGCCGTCTGTCGCGCCGTATCGTCACTCAGGCTGAAAAAGCGGCAGTTCGTCACATGCAGGGGGTAAGGCCGGCGTATTTTGTCTACAGTACGACCACTGCTTCTCCACTGCGTGACAGCACCGATTTTTCCGGCTATTTTGTTCAAACGAAATAGTTTTCGCCAGCTTACCAAGCTGGCTTTTTTTTTCCGCCACGCCGGCACCATGGCAACGGGCGCATGCGCCCCCAAAGTTGGCTACAATACGCTTTTATGCAGTCGCCGCGCGATGTATGCTGCGCCGCCTGTTCTGACCGGCACTGATTGGATTTCCCATGCAAACCACCCCACCCACCGAAGTCACGATTCCTCCCAGCGAATCGCTGATCGAATACCCGAGCGATTTTCCCATCAAGATCATGGGTCCGACGCATGTCGACTTCGCGCCGACCATGCTGGAACTGGTCATCAGCCACGATCCGACCTTCCACGTGGGCCGCATGGAAGAGCGCCCATCGGGCAAGGGCAATTACACGGGCCTGACCGTGACCGTGCGCGCCATCAGCCGCGAGCAGCTCGACGCCCTGTACATGGCGCTGTCGGGCCACCCGATGGTCAAGATCGTCATGTAAGGCTGGCTGCCGCCACGCTGGCCCGGCTCTTCGTGAGCAGCCAGACGGCGGCAAAGGCGCCACTGGCCGCCGCCGTCACCCACAGCAGGGGCTTTTCGCTGCCGTCGGTGATGGCGGCGATGACGGCGCCGCAGGCGGCCGTGATGAGCATTTGCACGAAGAAGAACAGGCCCGAGGCGCTGCCCGCCTGGGCGCCATACGGCTGCAGCACGGCCAGCTGGCAAGCGGGAATGGCCATGCCCACCGACACCATCACCAGCAGCATGGGCGCCACCAGCGAGGCCACGTGCTGCGGCGCCAGGCTGCCTGCCAGCAACAAGCTGGCCGCACCCGCCACATTGATCAGCACCGCCACACCCAGCATATAATCGGCGCCCAGGCGCGGTCCCAGTGCGCGGAACAGGCTCGACCCCGCCACATAGCCGCTGACCGTCAGCGCGAACACCAGCGCATACGCGTGCGGTGACAGATGCATACCCCTTTGCAACAACACGGACGATTCCGCGATGAAGGGAAAATACGTGCAATATACACAAGCAATGGCCAGCGCATAGCGTAGAAAATACGCGTCGCCCAGCAGGCGGCGGTACAACGCCAGGGTATTGCCCTGTGGCACGGCGTCGGCGGGTTTCGTTTCCGGCACGTAGGCGGCGATCAGCCACAGCGACAGCGCTCCAAGCAGGCACAGCAGGCCAAACACGGCGCGCCAGCCGAATGCTGCATCGAGCACGCTGCCGGCCAGCGGCGCCACGATGGGCGACAGGCCCATCACCATCGAGATGCGTCCCAGCATGCGCGCCTGCGTGGCGGGGTCGAAGCGGTCGCGCACCATGACCCTGCCGATGATGGTGCCACTGCAGCCGCCGAACGCTTGTAGCACGCGCGCGGCGATCAGCACGTGCACATCGGAGGTCACGCTGCAGACGATGCTGGCAATCACATAAATGCCCGTGCCGGCCAGCAGCACGGGACGGCGCCCATAACGGTCGGCCAGCGGCCCGCAAGCCAGCATCGAGGCGGCCGAGCCGGCCATGAACAGGCTCAGGGTCAGTTGCAACTGGGCATCGCTGGCATGCAGGGCATCGGCCATGGCCGGCAGCGAAGGCAAATAGATGTCGATGCTGATGCGCGACAGGCAGACCAGCAGCAGCACGATGCCGCCCCAGGCCCATACAGCGAGTTGTTTCTGCATTGTTTTACTCGATCTCTGCAAGTGTGCGCCCCGCTGGCGCACCGGAACGGTGAGAGTAGAAGGTTTGTGGTGTAATGCGAAGTGCCAGTCATCAGAAAACTCATTGGACCACTTGGACGATTATTATGCCGCGAGGAAAATCACCGCACGCCCTGGACTTGCCTCGTCCCACTAGCTGGCTAGCCAAGGCGGGCGTCAACAAGCAGGATGGCGCGTATGAAGCGCTGCGCTCGGCCATCCTGACGAAGATGCTGCCGGCGGGCAGCCGTTTGCCGTCCAGCCGCACCCTGGCCGAACGGTGGGAGTTGTCGCGCGGCACAATCGAAACCGTGTTCGACCGCCTGCACGCGGAAGCGTATGTGACGCGCGTGCCCGGTTCCGGCACGCGCGTGTGCGCCGTGGTGCCGGAACGCTTCCTGATGGCAGGCTTCGCCGATGCCACCCCGGCCGCACCGGCTAGCGTGCCCGCACTCGCTTCGGACACGGGCGTGCGCGACGGCTTGCCCTTCGTGGCGCGGCGCGCCGACGCCAGCCTGTTTCCCATGGCCGCCTGGTCCAAGTGCGCCACGCGGGCGCTGGCCGCCGCCACGCCGGAGCAGTTGTGCAGCGCCGATCCGTCCGGCCTGCCCGAACTGCGCCAGCAGATCGCCGATTTCCTCGCCAAGTACCGCGGCATCCGCTGCGATCCGCAAGACATCGTTGTCACCACCGGCATCCGCCACGCGATCGACTTGCTGGCGCGCAGCATCGTGCGCGATGGCGACAAGGTTTGCCTGGAAGAGCCCGGCTATCCAGCCGCGCGCGCCCTGTTCGCCCTCGCGGGCGCCGTGCCGGTGGACATTGCCGTCGATGCCGAGGGCATCGATTGCGCCGCCCTGGCCGCGCACACCGACGCCTGCCTCGCGTATGTGACGCCGGCGCACCAGTCGCCGCTGGGTGTGACCATGTCCGTCACGCGCCGCCTGGCCTTGCTCGAATGGGCGAATGACAGCGGTGCCTGGGTGGTGGAAGACGATTACGACAGTGAATTCAATTATCACAGCGCCCCGCTCGCGGCCCTGAAGGCGCTGGACCAGTACCAGCGCGTGATCTACTGTGGCAGTTTTAACAAGACCCTGTTTGCCGGCCTGCGCGTGGGCTTCATGGTGCTGCCGCCCCCCTTGCGCCCGCAACTGCTGCGCATCGTGCAGTTGACGGGCCGTTCCGTGGGCGTGACGGAACAGCTGGCGCTGGCCGCCTGGATGGAGGAAGGCGCTTTCGTTCGCCATTTGCGCCAGGCGCGCCTGGCCTACAAGGAGCGGCGTGACCTGCTGCTGGCTTGCCTGGAGCAGGTCGCCCCAGGCCGTTACACGATTTCGGGCCAGCAGGCGGGTTTTCATTGCGTGCTGTGGCTGCCACCGGACAGCGACGCACGGGCGTTTTGCGCGCGCGCCGCGCAGGAGGGACTGGCGCTGCAGCCGCTCGGTGATTTTTGCCATAGCGCCAGGCTGGCACCGGCCGTGCTGCTGGGCTACACGGCGCTGAGCCTGGCTCAGGTGCGCCACGCTGCACAAAAATTGGGCAGCTTGCTGCTGTTGCCTGTGCCCGGGGCTGAATGAAACGGCGGCCTGGCTTATAATCACGGCTTCGCCGCAGCGTCCGCAGGGCGCCGGCAGCTGATTACAGAATCTGTCATGACCACCACCCGAACCGAAGCGGCGCTGATCCGCGAGCTGGGCCGCGTCGATTACGAGCCGACCTTTGCCGCCATGCGCGCGTTTACCGACGCGCGCACGACGGACACGCGCGACGAACTGTGGATCGTCGAGCATCCGCCCGTGTTCACCCTGGGCCTGGCGGCCGACCGCGGCCATCTGCTGGCCGGCGCGGACGCGATCCCCGTGGTGCAGACGGACCGTGGCGGCGAAGTGACGTTCCACGGCCCCGGCCAGGTGGTGATTTACCTGTTGATGGACTTGCGCCGCAACAAGCCGGGCGGCAAGCTGTATGCGCGCCAGTTCGTGCATAAAATCGAGCAAGCCATCATCAACGTGCTGGCGGCGTATAATCTTGCTGGCGAGCGCATCGATGGCGCGCCCGGCATCTATATCGCCGGCGGACCAAGCAAGGGTGCGAAGATCGCCGCGCTGGGCTTGAAAGTGCGCGGCAACGGCTGCACCTACCATGGCGTATCGCTCAACGTGGCGATGGACCTGGCGCCGTTTTCCTGGATTAACCCCTGCGGTTATTCCGGCCTGAAGACGGTGGACATGCGCAGCATGGGCGTGTCGGTGCCGCTGGCCGAGGTGCAGCGGGCCCTGGCCCATGAATTGACCGTATTACTCGATGTAAGCGAAGTACACAGCGCCGCAGGCGCGCCTCAGGCAGCGGATGCCTGAGCAAACAAACCAACATGCCCCTCAAGGGCTTGCAGCCATGACTTCTGAGACCATTTCCAGCACCGCCCCCGCCGCTACTGCCGCTCCCGCGTACAACCCGAGCGAAAAGCAAAAAGGCGCCAGCAAGACGTCGCGCATCCCGATCAAGATCATTCCGATCGAGCAAGTCGAGCGCCTGAAAAAGCCGGACTGGATCCGCGTCAAGGCCGCTTCGGCATCGACCCGTTTCTATGAAATCAAGGACATCCTGCGCGAAAACAAGCTCGTCACGGTGTGCGAGGAAGCCAGCTGCCCGAACATCGGCGAATGCTTTGGCAAGGGCACGGCCACGTTCATGATCATGGGCGACAAGTGCACGCGCCGCTGCCCGTTCTGCGACGTCGGCCATGGCCGTCCTGATCCGCTGGACAAGGAAGAGCCATCGAACTTGTCGAAAACCATCGCCAAGCTGCGCCTGAATTACGTCGTCATCACTTCCGTCGACCGCGATGACTTGCGCGACGGCGGCGCCGGCCATTTCGTCGAGTGCATCCAGCAAACGCGCGCCCTGTCGCCGAACACCCGCATCGAAGTGCTGGTGCCCGACTTCCGTGGCCGCCTGGAAAAAGCGTTGAACCTGTTCAAGGATGGCTTGCCTGACGTCATGAACCACAACCTGGAAACGGCGCCGCGCCTGTACAAGGAAGCGCGTCCCGGCTCTGACTACATGCACTCGCTGAAACTGCTGAAGGATTTCAAGGCCATGTACCCGGACGTGAAAACCAAGTCCGGCATCATGGTGGGCCTGGGCGAGACGGACGAGGAAATCCTGCAAGTCATGCGCGACATGCGCGAGCACGACATCGACATGCTGACCATCGGCCAGTACCTGGCACCATCGAACAGCCACTTGCCCGTGCGCCGCTACGTGCACCCGGACGTGTTTAAAATGTTCGAAGCAGAAGCGTATAAAATGGGCTTCACCCACGCCGCCGTGGGCGCCATGGTGCGCAGCTCGTACCACGCGGATGAACAGGCGCATAGCGCCGGCGTGGAATCGGCGCTGAATTTCTAAGCCTTTTGTGCCACATCAAAGCCGCCTGCTCACGCTGGCGGCTTTTTTTTGCCTGCCCGCAGCGTTATGCACGCCATGCTGCCGAACATCCGATATTTGCATGCTGAAAAAGCATGGTTGATAAATTAGCTATGATGTGACGCATGGATATACGCCTGGCCGCCTCGTCAAGGCGGAATATGCGGCGTGACCGTGTTTTCTGCCGGGCAAGGCTATCCTTCGGGCCTTCGACCTGACGCCGTTCGCGCAAGTCAAAGTCGTGATCCTTGGGCGGTAGCAGTGTATGACGGCAACCGACAGCGGCAGGCGTTGCTCCCTGCCGCTGTCTTCGCGCGTAACTTTTAGAAGCTTGTGGACAGGCCGGCGTAAATGCTGCGGCGGGCACCATGCTGCGGCGCCCCCACGCCCACGCCGGAACCGTCGCGCAGCAGGTACGATTTATCGAACAGGTTGATCAGGGCCAGGCGTCCTTCCACCTTGCCGACCGGCGTGTTTTTCCACGTGTGCGTGAGCGCCGTGTTGACGGTAAAGTAACTCGGCAGATGGCCGGAATTGGGCATGCCGCCGTCTGGAGTCATGCGCAGGCCGCTGCCGTACAGGAAGTCAGCACTCACTTGTGAATCGCCAAAGTGATAATGGCCGCCACCGGACAGCGTGTATTTCTGGTCATGATCGAGGTAAACATAGTGCTTGCTGATGGTGTTCAACTCATCGGCGCCAAACAGGGCCTGGCCCGAATTGATGTTGCGTCCCTGCGCTTTTTGCGTGCTGGCGTTGAGGAACAAGCCCCAGTTTTTCTCGCTGTAGATGGCCGACAATTCCAGGCCCTTGGCATAGCCGTCCGCATAGTTGAACGGTGTCAGGATCAGCGCCTGGCCGAACTGGCCTTCATCCAGCAGGTTGTTGATCTTTTTGTAGTACACGTCCGCCGTCACGGTCAGTTTCGAACTCACCTGGTGGCTGATACCGACGTCGTAGTAATGCGTGCGCTCGGCCTTGACGTTGTCCGACTGGCCGATTTCCGGCGCATTCGTCGTGTTCGCGTACAGGTCGATGCTGCCTTGCGCCGCCAGTTCCTGCGGCGGCGGCGTGAAGTAGCGCGAATAGCCGGCGTGCAGGGCCGTGCCCGGCGCCAGCTGATACGCCAGGTTGACGCGCGGGCTCCATTGCTGCTCGCTCGTGTAGGCCGAGACCTTGTCGAAGCGGGCGCCATAGTTCAGGGTCAGGGGCTTGCTGATATGCCATTCATCCTGCAGGTAAAAGCTGGCCAGCGTGCCTGTCTTGCCACTGTTGTCGAGAATGCTGATCGGCGTGGTGGAGGTTTGCGCGCCGTCCATGGCGGGGAAGACGGCCACCATGTTGTCGCTGGTCGTCTTCTGGCGCGTGTAGGCCAGGCCCGCGCGCACGGTATGGTCCGGGTGCAGCTTGTAGCTGATATCGAACTGGGCACCGGAGGCGCTGTTCGCGCGGCGCGCATCCGAGGCAACGCCGTTGTAGATCAGGTCGCCAATGGCATCGGGCGTGAAGTGCAGTTCCGAATACTGGTGGAAGGCGGATACCTGGTAATTGACGTCGCCCAGGCTCTTTTGCAGCGACAGCACGAGGAAGCGGTTCACTTCGCGCTGGTTTTCATTCAATTGCGATGACGGCAAGGTCGATGTGCCTGCCTGCGCATCGCTGTGGCCATCGAGCGAGAAGGCGGGCGCCTGGTTGGGGTTGTTGGGAATCTGGAAGCGGCCGTTATACGTGCCGAACATGGCGCCCAGGCGGGTGTTGTCATCAAGGAAATACGACAGGCTGCCGAACGATTTGTTCTGGCGCGTCTTGTCGTGCAAGGCGCTGCGCGTGGCTTGCGGGTTTTCCACGCCCAGGGCATTGCCCAGGTAGCTGCCGGACAGGTAGTAATTGAACTTGCCCACGCTGCCGAAAAATTCGGCACTCGGCTCTACGTGGTCGTGGCTGCCGACCATGATGCCGATGCGCCCGCCTGGCGTCAGTCCACCCTCTTTCGTTTCAATATCGACGATGCCCGCCGTGCGCAGGCCGAACTGGGCCGGCAAGGCGCCCGTCATGAAATCCGTCTTGTCGATCAAACGCGTGTCGATGGACTGGCCAAAGCCGCTGATGCTTTCCGGTAGCTGCACGCCATTGATGCGGTATTGCACGTTGGCATGGTCGTCGCGCACGTGCAGGGCGCCCGAGCCCTTCGAATCCTGCGATACGCCCGGCAGGCGCAGCAGCACTTCATTGAACGGCGTGTTGTCACCCTGGCCCAGCATGTTGACCATGTGGCTGTCGATGCTGTAGATGGTGGTGCCGACTTTCGGCGAGAGCTCGATGCGCGCGCTTTTCAAATGGGCGGAGGTAACTTCAACCTTTTGCATATCTTGTGGGGCAGCATCGGTCTTGGCTTCGACAGGCTCGGTGGCATGGGCGGAAACGGTGAACAGGCTGGCAAGGGCGAGCGACAGCGCGCTCAGGCGTGGTGTGTGTTGCATGGTAAACCTCAAAAATAGTCAACGCCAGGCGGCCCGGCGCGCAAGAAAGCGCGACAAGGGGCAGCCTGAAAAAGGAAAAACAGCGTGGGAACTACAACGAGGCGGCAGGCGGGCCGCGCACGGGCGGCAGGATGAGGGCGGCGGCGGGCGCCAGGGTGGCGGGCGCGAGGGCCAGCAAGCGGTAGGGCAGTAACTGGGCAGGTGGCTCGGTGACGGCCGGCGGCACGCCGATATCGGCCACCTTGTCGATGACCGTGGCGCATAGCGCGCACTCTTCCGCGTCGAGCGTCGTCTTGTGCAGGTGCGAAGCGGCCGTCGACAGCAGGAACACGAGAGCCAGCGCACTGAACAGCGCCACGCACAGCTGCCACGGCCTGCGCGCGAGGGCGGCGGCGGCGTGATGGGCAAGCTTGCGGGTGGGCTGGCGGGAAGACATGGGCGCATAGTAGCAAGAAAATCGCCTCGCTGTCAGCGCTTGTTGCAATTCATTTGCGCTGGGTGGGCACGACAGAATGCCATCTGATAATGATTTTCACTCCATGCCTTTCATGCTATCGTTCCGCAGCCCAAAATTTCCCAAAGTGTCCATGTCGCAACGCCTCAGCAAGTGCTTGATCAGCAAACTGCACCTGTATGCGGGCCTGTGGTTTGGCGCTCTGTTTGTCGTGCTGGGCTTGACGGGGTCCGCCATCGCCTGGATGCCGGAACTCGATGCCTGGCTCAATCCCACACTGTTGCAAGCGAGTAAGCCCGCGCCGGGCCAGGTGTTCCAGGTCACGCCGCGCACGCTGCAAGCGGTGGTGGATGGGCTCGCGGCCGACCCCGCCTACGGCAAGCCAAGCCAGCTCAATCCGCCCGCCGATGCGCGCGACGTGTATGTGGCCTCGTACCGCCAGCCAGGCAAACCTTCCTCCTTCAGCCAGGCCATCGTGCGCCAGGTGATGGTCGACCCCTACACCTTGCAAGTCAAAGGCGAGCGCGACTGGGGCCGCTTCGGTCTCACGCGTCCGCTGCTGATGTCGGGCATGTTTCATGTACACCGCTATCTGCTGACGGGCGATGCGGGCAAGACGGTTACGGGGATTTCCGGCGTGGCCCTGCTGCTGATGGCCTTGAGCGGCATCTACCTGTGGTGGCCGCGCCTGCAGTGGACGGCGATCAAGCGCGCCCTGACGGTGTCGCATGGCGGCTCCTGGCCCCGCTTTAACTATACATTTCACAAGGCGGTCGGCTTCTTTGCCGCGCCCGCGCTGGCCGTGATCGCCTTTTCCGGTATTTATTTCAATTTGCCGCAACTGGTGGTGCCCTTGGTGGCGCTCGTGTCGACGGTGCCCGAGACGGCCAAACTGAAGAATGCGGCGCAGGACGGCGCCCTGCTCGATGCGGGCCAGGCCATGGCTGCTGCACAGCTGCTGTATCCGCAGGCGCGCGTGTCGCGCATCGTCTTGCCGGCGAAACAGGACCAGCCGTACGAGATCCGCGTGCGCCAGCCGGATGAAATTGCCCACGGCGACGGTGCCACGCGGCTGACCCTGGACGCGCGCAGCGGCTTGCCCCTGCGCATCCGCGATCCGCTCACGGCCTCGTATGGCGAGCGCTTCCTGGGCTGGCAATTCCCCCTGCATTCGGGCCAGGCGTTCGGCGTGGCCGGGCGCGCCTTCATTACCGTCTTTGGCTTGATGCCGCTGCTGTTCCTGCTGACGGGGACACTGGTGTGGTGGAAAAGGCGGCGCAGCCGGAAATAGGCAGCCGCCAAACCGCTGCGGGGAAAGTTGCTATCATCATAGTATTTTCCGGCAGATCCCTGTCCGGATTCACCCGCACAAGGACCCGCATGAGCAATCCCGATATCACCGTAGCAATGTTGAATGAACGCGGCACAGGCCGCCTGCCCGGCCACCTGGGCATCGTCATCACGGCAGTGGGCGACGGCCAGCTGACGGCGGAATTGCCCGTGCTGCCACATTTGCTGGCGCCGAACGGCTATCTGCACGCGGGCAGCGTGGTGACCCTGGCCGACACGGCGTCCGGCTATGGCTGCATCGTCAACCTGCCTGAGGGCGCCAGCAACTTCACCACCATCGAGTTGAAATCGAACCACCTGGGTACGGCCCGCGAAGGTACGCTCACCTGCACGGCGAAAGTCGAGCACAAGGGCCGCAACACGCAAGTGTGGGATGCCGTGGTGAAAAGCAAGGAAACGGGCAAGACCATCGCCCTGTTTCGCTGCACGCAGATGATTCTGTATCCGAAGTAAGGTAAGCAATCCAAATCAACTGCTGGGGTCAGACCCGACGGGGGAATTTGTCCTAATGGGGCAAATTCCGATCCCGCAGGGACTGACCCCGGATTTCTGCCTTCGGGTTAAATTTTCACCCAGTTACCCTTGTACAAAACCGGTCCCGTCGGTCCGTCCGGATTCGGCGAACCGCCTTTCGGTTCCAGGGTGACGGCCAGCAAGGCCACGTCGTTGCCGATGGCGCGCTGCGACAGGGCCAGTTTCACGTTGCCCTTGTCGGCCAGCAAGCCCAAGGAGCGCGGGTTGCCGCTCTTCGGCACGGCCCACAGTTCGAGATCCTTATCGCTCGGTACGGGCGCGTTGCCCACCATGCGCACTTCGAGTGCGCCATGGCGGCTGTCGGCCGTCAGCAGCAGGGCCGTTTGCGCTTTCTCGTCCGTCAGGCTGGCCACATAGCTGATTTGCGGCGCGTCCAGCAGGCGCGTGGCCACGACGATCACCAGCAGCGCGGCGATGGCGCTCGAGGCCATGCCCAGCGAACGCCAGAACGACAGCGAATCGCGGAACAAAGACCAGCCGCCCTGCGGCGCCAGGTGCAAGCGCTGCTCGATCTGTTGCCACACGCGCTTGGGCGGCGCCACGGGCGTGGCAAATTCCGCCATCGGTTCCAAACGCTGGCGCCATTCGGCCGTGATATTGCGCAAATCGGCGTCGTTGTACAGCCAGCCTTCGAAACGCCGCCGCGCACCCCCTTTCAGGGTACCCAGCACGTATTCGGACGCCAGTTTCTGGCGCAGCACGTCATTGCCGCGGATATTCATGATGTCTCCCGTTTTGCCAGGCACGTGCGCAGCCGTTCCAGGCTGCGGCGTATCCAGGTCTTCACGGTGCCGATCGGCAGCGACATCTGCTGCGCCACTTCGCTGTGCGACAGGTCATGATAGAACGCCAGGGCGACCACCTGCCGGTGCAGCCCTTCCAGGGCCGACATGCAAAACGCCAGCGCCTTGGCGTCACCGCTCATCAGCAGTGATTCGATCGGCGTGGCCTGGGGGTCTCGGAGTGCATTCATGACTTCGCTATCAAACTGTTCGGCATCGATTTCCACGGTATCGTCGCTGCGCCGCAGCACATCGAACGCCTTGTTGCGCACGATGGTGGCCATCCAGGTCATCGGCGCCGCCAGATGGCTCTGGTAGGTGGCAGCGTTGTTCCAGATGGCGACGAAACCCTCTTGCAAGGCTTCTTCAGCGAGCTCTTGCTTATGCAATATACGCAGCGCGAAGCCAAACAGTTTCGATGAGGTGGAGTTATATAGCTGGCGGAACGCCGTGGCGTCCTTGTTCCCGGCGGCAAGCAGCCAGGTTTTGAGTTGTTGCGGGTCAAGCGATTGAGCGGCTAGGGACACGGCTGGCCTTCACAAGGTGAATGGGGTCACGCAAGAGAAGGTTATAACAGGTTGATAACACTTGGCAACAAGGTTTTATACCGTGTTTGTGCGCTGACTTAGCCAGCGATGGCTGTCTCAAGCAACTTGTGCAGTTCGGTGAATTCGGGTTTGCCCACGTAGCGCTTGAGGATCTTGCCCTGCTTGTCGAGCACGAAGGTGGTGGGCGTGAGGGCCACGTCGCCATAGGCCTTGGCCGCCTCGCCCGTCACGTCGAGCGCCACCTTGAATGGCAGCTGGCGCGTTTCGGCGAAATTCAGCACGTAGTTGGCCGGATCGTATTTCATGGCAACGGCCACGAATTCCAGTCCCTGGCCCTTATACTTGTTGTAAGTGTCGACCATTTCCGGCATTTCCGCCACGCAGGTGGTGCACGAGGTGGCCCAGAAATTGACCATCACGACCTTGCCGCGCAGGCTGGCCGAGGTGATTTTCTCGCCATGGATGCCGTGGAACGTCACGTCCGGCGCGCTTTGCTTGTCATTCAGCGACAGGTAAGCTGCCGCCGCCACGCCCGCCACGAAGACGGCGATCAGGGCTGGTTTGATCCAGGACTTGCTTGCGGAGGGCGAAGTTGACATGGAGAAGTTGAAATATGTTCACTTGAGAAGCGCGGCGATGCGGCAATTATAGCCGTATCCCCGCGTCAAAGCCGTAGGTCAAACGACGTACAGGCTTACTGCTGGGGCCTGTCGCCGACGCTGCCCGTCGTGCGCTGCTGCGGCGGGTCGGGTTGCAATTGCTTCAATTCCGCTTCCGAAATGTAGTCGAACAGCTTGACCACTTTCTGCACGCCGCCCACGCCGCGCGCCACATCGGCTGCGACCGTGCCTTCGCGCTGGGTAACGCGGCCCATCAGGAAGACGGTGGCGTTTTCCGTGACGACCTTGAACGAGGCTGCCGAAATGGTTTTCATGTCCACCAGGCTGGCCTTGACCTTGGTGGTGATCAGCGCGTCGTTCGAGCGCGAGGTGTAGCTGGCCGGGCCGGCGATGATCAATTCATTGGCCACCGATTCCACGCCTTCGATATTGCGCACTTCGCGCTCGACGGCATTTTTCATCGCGTCGTCGCGCACTTCGCCCGTCAGCAGCACGCGGCGGTTGAAGCTGGTGACATTCACATGGCCGGCATCGCCGACGATGGAGGGGATGCGCGATTCGCCTTTGACGGCGATCGACTTGTCTTCGGTCTGGGCGCCCAGGGTGCGGCGGTCTGCCGCGGCAACGCCGCCCATCACGGCGCCGCCGACCATCAGTTCGATGCAGCCGGTGAGCGAGGTGAGCATGGCGCCGCACAGCAATGCGGTCGCCAATGGGCGTTGTACGCGTTTCCAGCCTGGGCCAGTACCGAATTTAGTCATTCACGTCTCCTCCGAATAGCGCGACGTCGATGCCGTCGCAGATGCAATGTATGGTGGTCAGATGGACTTCCTGGATGCGCGCCGTGCGCTCGGCCGGCACGCAGATATGCACGTCGGCGTCCGTCAGCATCTTGCCGATGGCGCCGCCATCCTTGCCCGTCAGCGCCACGACGCGCATTTCGCGCTCGAGCGCCGCTTCCACGGCGGCCATCACGTTGGCCGAATTGCCCGACGTGGAGATGGCCAGCAGGATGTCGCCGGCCTGGCCGAACGCTTGCACCTGCTTCGAGAAAATCTCGCGGTAGCTGTAGTCGTTGGCCACGGCCGTCAGGATCGACGTATCCGTCGTCAGCGCCAGGGCCGGCAGCGGAAAGCGCTCGCGTTCGAAGCGTCCCACCAGCTCGGCCGCAAAATGCTGGCAGTCGGCGGCGGAACCGCCGTTGCCGCAGGCCAGGATCTTGTTGCCGTTGGACAATGCGTAAAACATCAGGTCGATCGCCTGCGCAATGGGTTGCGCCAGTACGGTGGCGGCCTGGATCTTGAGTTCGGCACTTTCGTGGAAGTGCGAGAGGATGCGTTGATTATTCATAGTCTGCCGATTATAGTGCAGGCGCGTGGCATGGCGGACAAGCACTGTTAAAAATGCTTACATATCGAGGATGTTTTTCAGCCAGCTGATGCGCCCGCCATCGATAGCGAGTGCGTCGAAGCGGCATGGCGGCACGCTTTTTTGCCCCAGCAGCCAGGTTTGCGCAGCCACCGCCATGCGCCGCTGCTTGGCTGGCGTAATGCTGGCCAGCGCGCCGCCGAAGGCTGTACTGCTGCGTAGCCGCACTTCGACGAAAACGATGGAGCGGCCATCGCGCATGATCAGGTCCAGCTCGCCGCCCTTGCACAGATAGTTGCGTTGCAACAGCACCAAGCCTTGCAGCAACAGATACGCGAGCGCATCGTCTTCCCCTTGCCGTCCCCGTGCCTGTTTATTCTGGAACGGCAGGGGTGGCATGGCGCATCCTTATTGGGCTGGCGGCACGGCGACAGGTGCGGTCGCGGCCGGCGGCCAGGTGCCCAGCACGCCCTGCTGGTAGGTGGCGGCCTGCTCCGTGCGTTCGAATACGCTTTGATCATTCTCAAAGCGTACGGCCAGGCGGCCCGTGACGCCATCGAGCGTGAACGGCGCGTTCGGGCGCAGCGCCACTTCGCGCGCCACGCGGAAGGCATCGATGCCCAGCGCATACAGGCGTTGCATATCCGCCGTCAGGCGGACGTCGCCTGGCTGCGGCGGCTGTGGATACACCATCACTTGCGGATGGTTGCGTTGCACTTGCCACGGCAGGTCCAGCAGGCGCGCGCCGTCAAGCTCGGGGCCGCTGGCGCCACGCCCGGCGCCGGGATTCAATGACGAGGTGCCATACAGGGGCAGATCGCTGCCGATGGCCACGCGCAGCTGGCGCGCCTGGTCGGCGTCGAGTGCGGCAAACAGCAGGCCTGGTGGCGTTGCGGCCAGGCGCGCGCGCAGCTGCACCAGTTCGGCATCGCTCAGGTAGCCATTCGTGGCCGTCAAGTCCATCGTCTCGATCTTGCCACGCTGGCGCAGCCATTCCTGCTTGAAGGCGGCGCTGATGCGGCGCTGCGAGGGCGAACCGGCTGACAGGATCAGCGCGCTGGCGCCAGGCTGTTCGCTGGCGGCCCAGGCGGCGACCTGGCGTGCTTCCGCCTCGATCGACAGTCCCATCACCAGCAGCTTGGCCGGCAGGCGCGCCTCGCCGCGGTTGTCCGGATGATTCAGGGCGATCGTCGGCTTGCGCACCAGATCGCTATTTGCCACGGCCGTGACGGCCGAGCGCGACAAAGGCCCCACGACGACGTCCTGTTCCTCTTGCGCTTGCGCAAACTTGTTCAGGACGTCGCTGCTGCCATCGCCCGTGTCGATCACCGTCACTTCAAAGCCGCTGCGGTCGCGCTCATATGCGGCCATGAAGCCGGCGCGCAGCAATTCGGCGGCCGGCCCCAGGGAAGCCGAGCGCAGCGGCAGCAGCAGGCCGATGTGGTGGACCTGGCCGTCGGACGGCGCCGGCGCCGTGGCCGCTGGCATGTCTTGCGGTGTGCCGGTCGCCGGTTTGGTGTTGATGGGCGCCAGCGGGGCGCCGTTGCCGTCGTACGCGGTAATATCGGGTACTGCCACGGCAAACGTCACCGGTTCGGGCGCGGGCGGCTTGGGCGGCACGGGCGGTGGCAGCGGCTTCGGTGGCGGCAGCGCCCTTGTGTTAGATTCAATAGGCGCGCACAATTGCCCGGGCGCGTCGCAAGGCGTGCTGCAAGCGCTCAGCATGCCGGTCGCGGCACAAACAAGCAGTAACTTCACACTATTAGCAAGCATTTAACCTCCAAAATGACCGTACAAGAAATCAGTTCCATCGCCAGCCTGCCCATCATGACAGAGGCCGCGCACCAGGTCTATCCTATCGCAACATTGTATATAGTGGCCACGCCGATCGGCAATGTGACCGATATCAGCCTGCGCGCGCTGCACTTGCTGAGCCTTGCCGACGCCGTCGCCTGTGAAGATACGCGCAACACGGCGCACCTGCTGACGCGCTTTGGCCTGAACAAGCCATTGATTGCGGCGCATCAACATAACGAACGCGAAGTGGCGCAGACTCTGATTGCCCGCCTGCACGCCGGCGAGCGCATCGCCCTCGTTTCCGACGCGGGCACACCCGCCGTTTCCGACCCCGGCGCGCGCATCGTCGACGCCGTGCGCGCGGCCGGCTTGCGCGTGCTGCCCCTGCCCGGCCCGTCTGCGGCGATCACCGCCATTTCCGCCAGCGGGCTATTGAATGACCAGTTTTACTTCGTCGGCTTCCTGCCAGCCAAGGCCAAGCAGCGCGAAAACATGCTGCACAGCCTGCGCGGCGTGACGGCGACGATGGTCTTCTATGAAGCGCCGCACCGCATCCTCGATTGCGCCACGGCCCTGGTGGAAGCGTTCGAACCCACGCGCCAGGTGGTGTTTGCGCGCGAGCTGACGAAAATGTTCGAGGAAATCCACCGCTGTCCCCTGTCCGAAGCGGAAAGCTGGATCCGTGCCGACGCGCACCGCGAAAAGGGAGAATTTGTCGTCCTGCTGGAAGGCGCCACGGAAGCGCAGGACGCGGAAGACGTGGAAGCGGAGCGCATTCTGAACATCCTGCTGGCCGAATGCAGCGTCAAGCAGGCGGCGAATTTGACGGCGCAGATCACGGGGCGCAAGAAAAATGCTCTGTATGAGCGGGCGCTGCAGTTGAAGGGGCAGGAATAAGGGATCAGGATGGCGGCTGGACATCCAGTGCCCTGGCCGCCATGAGTAACTGTTCCACATGCACGATCAACTCGTCGACAAAGCCCTCGGTGACATCGAGATCGCCTTCGTATTCGGCCAGATTGCGCTTCCGGTGCGCCTGATTGAATAGCAGCCATTGCTGCGGCGTAAAATCCAGCGTGTGCTCCAGGCTTTGAAAGACGAGATAGCGGTTGTCGCTGCGATAACCATGTTGACGCAGCGCAGACAAGGCGGCCGCATGCGCGGCGTTATACGCCAGGTCGAAGCGGCTTTCCAGCGACAGTATCACCTGCCTGGCATCGCGCAGGCGCAAGGTGGCCGAGCGCAGCAAGCCCGCGCGTTCGCGTGCGTCCGCTGGCTCAGCCTTGAGCTGGCCGATGCGCGCCAGGTTTGCCAGCGCCTGTGAGCTCGATGAGGTCATCGTTGGAGCCTTTGACAAAAATCTTGGGCTGTTCGAGGATGCGCACGACGAACGACTTGCCGTCGTCTATTCTTTGCCGCCATTCTTCTGGCGTGTACAAGGTCGGGTTGATGCTGCGCCCCAGCTGCTGCTGCGCTGGCTGCAAGGCTGCCAGCAACTGGGTGTTCGATGCCATGCTGCCGATGACCATCAGATCGATGTCGCTGTGTGCGTGTTCCGTGCCCTTGGCCATGGAACCGTACACAAAGACCAGGTCTATTTCTTGCCAGTACGGTTGCAGCGCGACGCGCAGCACATCGGCGACGCCAAAGGTTTTCAGCACGATGCTGCGTAGCTCGTCGAATATCGGCGCATCGCGGTTGGCCTGGTAATGCTTCTGGTTGCCCACTTTTTTGACGGTCACCAGGGCCGATTTCACCAGCTTGGCCAGTTCGCGTTGCACGGCGCCCGAGCCGATGGCCGCGAAGGCGATGATTTCATTCGCATAGAAAGACCGTTGCGCCTGGCCAAAGAGCAAGGCCAGCACGCGTTGCTGTGTCTTGGAAAACAATGTATCTGCGAAAGTACCCATATTGGGTATGTTAGTACCCAATATGGGTATAGTCAAGCGGGCTCTCACCACTTGCAGCCGCTATCCTTCTTGTCGAGCAACATCAGCACGGGCGCCAGCAAGCCTGCGCCCGCATAGGCGGTGCGGCAATCGCCGCGCTTGCCTTGCGCGATATCGCGTGCCAGCTGGGTTTCCGTTTGCAGCGGCTTGTCGGGGATTTGCCCCACGGCCGTGCCCACCTTGGACGGATCGCGCTCGCCCGCCACCTTGCGGGCCGTCTTCCTGGCCGCCTCCATATCGAATTTCGGTGTTTCCGGGGTTTCTTGCCTGAAGGCATCGGAACTGGCCGCCGGCGTGGCCGGTGAGGCCGGCACGACCGTGATGGCTTGCGGACTGGACGCCGGCACCGTGGCCGCCACTGGCGTCTCCCGCGTAGCGGCGAGTTTCGGCTTGCTGATGGGCTTGGGTTCGCGTTTCGGCTTGACGACTTCGACCGGTGGCGGGGGCGGCTTGGCGGCCAGCGGACGTATCCATACGGCGATCGATTCCACGCGCGGTGCCGTATCCGGCGGGACAGGTGGCCGCACATGGCGCCACAGATAGATCAATGCGCCATGCAGCAGCAAGGACACGGCTATACCCAGCACGATGCCGCGGCGGTTCGGCATGGGCCACCCGCCGTCGCTTCTTTCTATTCTGAACTCCATTGCCGTCGTCGCCTTCATGTCTGATCGGGAAAACTTGCGTAGTGAGTGTCGCATATTTCATGCATGTTGAAAAATACAGGGGTTCCTGTGCCGCGCGTAAATAATTTACACAGAGTTTCACCTGACCCTTGACCGAAGTCGATACGGCCTGTATTATCTTGGTCTTCGGAGTGTGGCGCAGCCCGGTAGCGCACCTGGTTTGGGACCAGGGGGTCCAAGGTTCGAATCCTTGTACTCCGACCAAATTTGTAGAAAAAAACCCAAGAGTTCAGGCTCTTGGGTTTTTTTTCGTCTGTACGGTTGATCGCTGCGTTCACACTGCAGAAGTCTTCACAGCCGGGGTCAGACCCCCGGCTGTGTTGGCGCTGAGCTTGACGCTAGCGGCATTGAGGGTCTGACCCCAGATCTCAGCCTGCCCGTTTCGCCGCGATGGCATTGCCGGCACGGCTCGATCCCTTGCGCCCCAGCTGCTGCGAGATGAACTGGCCCGCGTCCACCACCAGGTCCAGGTCGATGCCGGTGGCAATGCCCAGTCCCTGCATCATGTACAGCACGTCTTCGGTGGCCACATTGCCGGTAGCGCCCTTGGCGTACGGGCAGCCGCCCAGGCCGGAGACGGACGAATGATAAATCGCAATGCCCGTTTCCAGGCTGGCGTAGATGTTCGCCAGCGCCTGTCCATAGGTGTCGTGGAAGTGGCCGGACAGGCCGCCCACGTGGAAAGCCGCAATGGCGCGTTCCATCACCGCCTGCGTTTTTCTCGGTGTGGCGACGCCGATGGTGTCGGCGATGTCGATCTCGTCGCAGCCGAGGTCGCGCATGCGTCCCACCACGTCGGCCACGGCGTCCAGCGGCACTTCTCCCTGGTAGGGGCAGCCGAAGGCGCAGCTGATGCTGCCGCGCAGGCGCAGGCCGTGTTCCTTGGCCGCCTTCGCCACGCCTTCGAAGCGGGCGATCGATTCGGCGATCGAGCAGTTGATGTTCTTTTGCGAGAACGCATCGGATGCCGAGCCGAAGATCACCACTTCATCGGCCTTTGCCGCCAGCGCTGCATCGAAACCCTGCATGTTCGGCGTCAGCGCCGAATAAATCGTGCTTGGGCGGCGTGCGATTTTTTCCATCACTTCCGCGCTGGTGGCCATCTGCGGCACCCATTTCGGCGAGACGAACGACGCCGCCTCGATATTGGCGAAGCCGGCCAGGGTCAGGCGGTCGACCAGCTCGATCTTGACGGCCGCACTGATAGTTTCCTTTTCGTTTTGCAGGCCGTCGCGCGGGCCCACTTCGACGATCTTGACCTGTTTCGGCAAATTCGGTTGATTGCTCATCTCAATATCCTTGCAAACGGTTGACGATGCCGGCGACAGAGTCTCCGGCGTGCAGGCGGCGCATCTTGGCGGCGATTTGCGCCACGCTTTCGCGGCGCAGGGTGGCGGCCGAAATATGCGGCGTGATGGTGATGCGCGGTTCTTGCCAGAATGGGTGCTGCTGCGGCAGCGGCTCGTTGCGGAACACGTCGAGGGTCGCCCCGGCGATATGCCCGCTGCGGATCAGGGTCAGCAAATCTGGTTCGGCAATATGCGCGCCGCGCGCCACATTGATGACATAGGCGCCCGGCAGCAGCATCGACAGGCGCGTGCGGTCGAGCAGGTTGTGCGTCTCTGGCGTGAGCGGCAGCATGCACACCAGCACGCGCGTGCCGCGCAAAAATTCTTCGAGCCCCTCTTCGCCTGCGAAGCACTGTACGCCAGCGAGGTGCTTGCGGCTGCGGCTCCAGCCACGCAGCGGGAATTCAAACTGCGCCAGCGCGCCCAGCACGCGTGTGCCCAGCACACCGATGCCCAATACGCCGACGGGGAAATCCGCCTTGTCGAAAGCGGGCAGCGGCTGCCAGATGCCGGCGCGCGCCTGCGCCTCGTAGTCGTCGAGACGTCGGAAGTGGCGCAGCACGGCGTGGCTCACATACTCGGCCATCTGCACGCCCATGCCCGCGTCGTCCAGGCGTACCAGCGGCACGTGGGCGGGCAGCGCATCGCCAAATTTTAAAAGAGCGTCGACGCCGGCGCCGGTGTTGAAGATGGCTTTGACTTCGCGCAATGCCGGCAGCATGGCCGCTGGCGGCTGCCACACGACGGCGTAGTCGCAAGGCGCGAACGTGTCGCCTTCGCGCCAGAAGACAATCTCGGTTTCGGGCAGCAAGTCACGGAAGTCGTTGATCCACGCCGCTTCCTTGCCGTCCGAACGTTGTAAGAGGATGCGCATTGTGGCAGCCTCTATGCGGCGGCCTTGAAGGCCAGCAGCGGCGCACCATCGGCCACCTGGTCGCCGACCGCGTACAGCACGTCTTCCACCAGGCCGTCGTGCGGCGCGGCGATGGTGTGCTCCATCTTCATCGCTTCCATGATGACCAGCGGCTCGCCCTTCTTGACGTCCTGCCCCTTGTTCACCAGCACGGCGACGACCTTGCCCGGCATCGGCGCCGTCAGGCGCCCGCCTTCCGCTTCCACTTCGCCCGCATGCGCCATCGGGTCGCTGTAATGCAAGGTGGTGTGCAAGCCATTGGTGAACACGTGGAACTGTTCCCCGTCGCGCAGCACCGTGCCGTGCACGGCACGCTCGCCCAGCTTGATGTGCAGCTCGTTGCCTGCGCGCGCCGTCAGGGTGAGGGGCTGGCCGTTGAACAGCCAGCCATCCGTCTGGTAGGCGATGCGCGCGGCATAGGTCTTGTCGTCGCTGGCCAGCGCGAATTCGTCGGCGAACGCCAGGCTGCGTCCCAGGGTGCTGTTCAAGCGCCAGCCCAGGGCATTGCCCCACGGGTCGGCGCGGTGGCTCGACTGCGCCTCGGCTGCCGCTTTTTCTTCCAGCAGCAGGGCGACGGACGCCAGCGCCAGGGCCGTGTCGGGTGCCGGCTGCAAGGCGGGGAACAGCGACTCCTGATTGCGCTCGATCAAACCCGTATCGAGGTCGGCGCTGGCAAATGCCTGGCCTTCGACCAGGCGCTTCAAAAAGGCGATATTGCTGGCCAGGCCCACGATCTGGTATTCGGCCAGCGCCTGCGTCATGCGTGCCAGCGCTTCTCGGCGGTCCGCGCCCCAGACGATCAGCTTGGCGATCATCGGGTCGTAGAACGGCGAAATCGCATCGCCCTCGCGCACGCCCGAATCGATGCGCACGGCGGCCGGAACCAGCGTGCCACCCAGCTCGAACGTCACGGCTTGCGGCGACTGCATGTGGCGCAGGGTGCCGATCGATGGCAAAAAGCCCTTCTCCGGATTTTCCGCATAGATGCGTGCCTCGATGGCGTGGCCGTGGATCGTCAATTCGCTCTGCTTTTTCGGCAGCGGCTCGCCAAAGGCGACGCGCAACTGCCATTCCACCAGATCCGTGCCGGTGATCATTTCCGTCACCGGGTGCTCGACCTGCAAGCGGGTGTTCATCTCCATGAAGTAGAACGAGCCATCCTGGTTGGCGATGAATTCCACCGTGCCCGCGCCGACGTAACCGACGGCCTTGGCAGCGGCGACGGCTGCCTCGCCCATGGCCGCGCGACGTTCAACCGGCATGCCCGGCGCAGGCGCTTCTTCCAGCACCTTTTGATGACGGCGCTGTACCGAGCAATCGCGCTCGAACAGGTAGATGCAGTTGCCCAGGGTATCGGCGAACACCTGGATTTCGATATGCCGCGGGCGCGACAGGTATTTCTCTGCCAGCACCTTGTCGTCGCCGAAAGAGCTGATCGCTTCGCGCTTGCATGAGGCCAGCGCGGCCTTGAAGTCGGCGCTGTTGTCGATGACGCGCATGCCCTTGCCGCCGCCGCCAGCAGACGCCTTCAGCAGCACGGGGTAGCCGATCTTGTCGGCCTGCCCGTGCAGGAAGTCCGCATCCTGTTCGTCGCCGTGGTAGCCGGGCACCAGCGGCACGTTGGCTTTTTCCATCAGCGACTTGGCGGCCGACTTGGAGCCCATGGCGCGCATGGCGGACGCCGGCGGGCCGATGAAGACCAGGCCTGCAGCCTGGCAGGCGTCGGCGAAGTCGGCGTTTTCGGACAAAAAGCCATAGCCGGGGTGGATCGCCTGCGCACCTGTCGCCAGCGCTACAGCGATGATCTTGTCGCCGCACAGATAGCTTTCCTTGGCCGGCGCGGGGCCGATCAGGACGGCTTCGTCGCACACGGCGATGTGCTTGGCGTTGGCGTCCGCTTCGGAATACACGGCGACAGTCTGGATGCCCATGCGGCGTGCGGTAGCGGCGACACGGCAAGCGATTTCGCCGCGGTTGGCGATCAGGATTTTAGTGAACATGGTCTCTCTCTTTGCAGCTCGTGGCTGGAAGTTTTTTATCTGAGGTGTCGCGATGAAGGAATGCGCCCTGGTGGGGCGCATTCCGATGGCCGCATCAGCAGCCGCACTTCTCTTTCTGCACCGAGTCCAGCATGGCGCCGCGCGTCTGCAGGCCAAGTTTACCCAGCAGGGTGCGGTCGTCTTCCGCTTCCGGGTTGTCGGTGGTGAGCAGCTTGTCGCCGTAGAAGATGGAATTGGCACCAGCCAGGAAGCACATGGCTTGCACGGCTTCGCCCATCTGGCGCCGGCCCGCCGACAAACGCACGCGCGCCTTCGGCATGGTGATGCGGGCGACGGCGATCGTGCGCACGAATTCGAACGGGTCGAGCGCTTCCAGGCCATACAAAGGCGTGCCTTCCACCTGCACCAGGTGGTTAACGGGCACCGATTCCGGGTATGGATTCAAATTGGCCAGCTGGGCGATCAGGCCCGCGCGCTGCAGACGCGTCTCGCCCATGCCGACGATGCCGCCACAGCACACTTTCAAGCCTGCTTCGCGCACGCGGCCCAGGGTGTCCAGGCGGTCCTGGTATTCGCGCGTGGAGATGACGTTGTCGTAGAACTCGGGCGCCGTATCGAGGTTATGGTTATAGAAATCCAGGCCGGCGTTTTTCAGGCGGTCCGCTTGTCCCTCTTCCAGCATGCCCAAAGTAGCGCATGTTTCCAGGCCCAGCGCCTTGACCTTGCTTACCATCTCTTCGACTTTTTCCATGTCGCGGTCCTTCGGGCCACGCCAGGCGGCGCCCATGCAGAAGCGCGTGGCACCGTTGGCTTTCGCCTGGCGGGCCGCGTCGAGCACCGTGTCGATGTCGAGGATTTTTTTCGCTTCCACGCCCGTGTCGTAGCGGGCTGCTTGAGGGCAGTAGCCGCAGTCTTCCTCGCAGCCGCCCGTCTTGATCGACAGCAGGGTCGCCAGTTCCACGTCGCCATCGGGGAAGTTGATGCGGTGCGTTTGCTGGGCCTTGAACATCAGGTCATTGAATGGCAGGTCGAACAGGGCCAGCACATCGGCGACGGGCCAGGTGGCCGCTTCCGGCACGGTGATGCGCGCCGCAGGGCGGTGCAGTTCGACGGTTTTTGCTGTTTCTTGGACGTGAGACATGTGATTCCTTCGTTTCTAATTTTTGGATACGTTTAAGTGTTTGGGTGCTGCGCCGGCCAGTTGGGCAAGCCGGTGAAATCGAGATACGACGCCGCCGCTTCTGCGCAGGGCTGCGCCAGGCGCGGCACCTTGCCCAGCAGCGGCGCCGGGATGCGCTCGATCAGTGCATCGATATTTTCGTCGAGGAAGCGCATTTCCACTTCCAGGGTGTTGGCGACCCAGCCGATCACCGTCAGGCCCCGCGCTTCGATGGCTTCCAACGTCAGCAAGGCCTGGCTGATGCAACCGAGGCGCATGCCGACCACCAGGATCACCGGCAAATCGAGCTGCTGCGCCAGGTCGGCCGAGTCGAAACCGGCCGATAGCGGCACGCGGAAACCGCCTACGCCTTCGACCACGACGGCGTCTGAGGCGGCGGCGATTTCCAGGTAGGCGGCCAGAATCGGCACCGATTCGATACACACGCCTTCGAGAGCGGCGGCGATGTGCGGCGCGGCCGGCTCCTTCAGCATGTAGGGCGTGGTTAGGCTGCGCAGCATGGTGACGTTGCCGGCGGCGATCAGGCTGTCGGCGTCTTCATTATGCAGTTCGCCGTCGCGCATCTCGGCGCCGGCGGCCACGGGCTTCATGCCGCAGGCACGCACGCCGCGCGCGACCAGCGCGTGCAGCAGGGCCGACGACGTCAGGGTCTTGCCGATTTCCGTGTCGGTACCGGTGACGAAACAGGCAAAGCGCGAAGGCAGGCCGGTGGCAGCGGGTGCCGGCCGCACGGCCGGTACTGCTGTCACTTCTGCCAGGACAGGATCATCAAGGCTCATGGCGAGTCCTTTCCAGGGTGTTGACTGCGTTGATCAATTGCGCCACTTCCTGCGCCGTGTGGCCGGCCGACAGGGTCACGCGCAGGCGCGCCGACCCCGCCGGCACGGTAGGCGGGCGGATCGCGCCGACCCACAGCCCCTGCTGGTACAGTTGGGCGGCGATGCCCATCATTTCCGCATTTTCGCCGATGATGACAGGCTGGATGGCGCTCAATGACGGCAAGGCTTGCCAGCGTTGCAGCTGCAAGCCCTCGTTCCATTGCGCCACCAGCGTCGCCAGGTGGGCGCGGCGCTGCCGGCCTTCGTCGCCCACGATGATGTCCAGGCTGGCCAAGAGCGCATGCGCCAGCGCGGGCGCGGCGGCCGTGGTGAAGATGTAAGGGCGCGCCTTCTGGATCAGGGTTTCGATCACTGCCTCGTGCGCGCAAACAAAGGCGCCGCCCACGCCGGCCGACTTGCCCAAGGTACCCACATACACCAGATGCGGCGACTGTAGTCCGAAGTGTTCGAGTGCGCCGCGGCCGTTCTCGCCCAGCGCGCCGAAGCCGTGCGCGTCGTCGACCACCAGCCAGGCGCCGTGCTGCTCGCACAGGACCAGCAGCGCGGGCAGCGGCGCCAGGTCGCCATCCATGCTGAAGATGCTGTCGGTGACGACGATCTTGGTTGTTGCCGTGCTGGCCGCGAGCAGGGCCGCCAGCGCGTCCAGGTCCGCATGCGGATACACGCGCGTCTTGACGCGGGCAAGGCGCGTGCCGTCGATCAGCGAGGCATGGTTCAGTGCTTCCGAGAAGATCTCGGTCTCCGCGTCGCCCGCCGCCAGGGCCGTGAGCACAGCTAAATTCGCCATGTAGCCGGTGCAGAAATACAGCGCGCGCGCCTGTTCCAGGTTGGCGCCGACGAAAGTGGCCAGGCGCTCTTCCAGCTGCGCGTGGGCGCGGCTGTGGCCACTGATCAGGTGCGAAGCGCCGCTGCCGGCGCCATACAGGTCGGCGCCCTCTTTCAGCGCTTCCACGATGCGTGGATGCGACGCCAGACCCAGGTAGTCATTGCTGCAAAAGGCCAGCATGTCGCGTCCGTCGACCGTCAGGCGCGGCGCGCACGGCGTGTCGACGGTGCGGCGGCGGCGGATAAGGCTGCGCTCTTCCAGCCCTTGCAACTGCTGTTGTAATCGCGCGATCAGTTCCATCTCAGGCCCCGATCACGCTGTTGAAGACGGCCAGCGTCTGTTGGCCCAGGCCCGCGATTTCTGCGTCGTCGAGGATGTAGGGCGGCATCAGGTAGACGGTCGAACCGATGGGGCGCATCAGGAGTTCGTGTTCCAGCGCCGTGCTGAAGAAGCGGCGCGAAAAATCGGGCGTCGCATCGATGGCGTCAAAGGCCCAGATCATGCCTTGCTGCCTGAAGTGTGCTACTTTTTCATGCTGCGCCAGCGGCGCCAGGGCGCGCGTGATTTTGGCGGCACGCTCCCGGTTGGCCACCAGCACATCGTCTTCCTCGAAAATCGACAGGGTCGCCAGCGCCGCGCGGCAGGCCAGCGGGTTGCCCGTGTACGAGTGCGAATGCAGGAAGCCGCGACGCACATCGGTGCTGTAGAACGCCTGGTAGATGTCTTCGCGCGTCATCACCAGGGATAGCGGCAGATAGCCGCCGCTGATGCCTTTTGACAGACACACGAAATCGGGCCAGATACCGGCCTGTTCGCAGGCAAAGAAGGTGCCCGTGCGGCCGCAGCCGACGGCGATTTCATCGAGGATCAAATGGACTTGATAGCGGTCGCACAGGGTGCGCACCAGCGACAGGTATAACGGGTCGTGCATGGCCATGCCGGTGGCGCACTGCACCAGCGGCTCGATGATGATGGCGGCGATCTTGTCCGATTTTTCCTGGAACAGGCGTTCCACGTCGGCAGCGGCGCGGCGCGCCACGTCCTCGGCAGATTCGGTTTCGGCGGCCTGGCGGAAGTCGGGCGACATCACCGTCTGCGAGGCGCGTAATAAAGGGCCGTAGGCATCCTTGAACAGGGCCACATCGGTGACGGCCAGCGCGCCGATGGTTTCGCCGTGATAGCTGCCTTTCAGGCAGACGAATTCCTGCTTGTCACCCTTGCCGCTGTTGCGCCACGCGTGAAAGCTCATTTTCAGGGCGATTTCCACGGCCGAGGCGCCGTCGGACGCGTAAAAGCTGTGACCGAGTACGCCGCCCGTCAAGGCAGAGAGTTTTTCCGACAGTTCGACCACCGGTTCATGCGTAAAACCGGCCAACATCGCGTGTTCCAGGCGGTCCAGCTGATCCTTCAGTTCCGCATTGATGCGCGGATTCGCATGGCCGAACAGGTTCACCCACCAGGAGCTGATGGCGTCCAGGTAGCGTCGGCCTTCGTGGTCATACAGCCAGGCGCCGCGGCCGTGGCTGACGGGGATGAGCGGAACCGTCTCGTGATGCTGCATTTGCGTGCAAGGGTGCCACACGCTGCGCAGACTGCGTTCGACCCAGCCCGATTGTTTTTCTGCTTTCAAAACTGCTCCAATGATATTGCTAGCCCATGAGCCAACTCGGCTTGCGCTTGTCGAGGAACGATTGCACGCCTTCGCGTCCCTGCTCCGAGGCGCGGATCTGCGCGATGCGCTCGGCCGTGTCCGCCAGCAGCGCATCGTCGACCGGCTGGCCGGCGATCTCGCGCACCAGCGTTTTCGCTTGCGCCACGGCATGCGGGCTGTTGCCCGTCAGCGCTTTGAGCACCTCGGCTGTTTTCGCGTCCAGCGCGTCGCCAGCGACTACCTCGTGGGCAAAGCCGATGCGCAGCGCTTCCTGCGCAGAGAATCGCTCGGCGGTCAGGAAATAGCGGCGTGCCGCGTTTTCGCCCATGGCCTTGATGACATACGGTGAAATAGTGGCCGGGATCAGTCCCAGCCGCACTTCGCTCAGGCAGAAATGCACGTCTTCCGCAACCAGAATGATATCGCATGCGGCGACCAGGCCCATACCGCCCGCATAGCAGTCGCCCTGGATCTTTGCCACCACGGGCTTGGGACACAGGTAAATCGTGCGCAGCATCTGCGCCAGCTGCAGCGCGTCGGCCTGGTTTTCGGCATGCGTGTAGCCGGCCATCTTCTTCATCCAGTTCAGGTCCGCACCGGCGCAAAAGGCGGCGCCGTTCGCCGCCAGCACGATCGCGCGCACCATCTCGCTGCGTCCCAGCCCTTCGAAGGCGCGCGCCAGTTCGGCGATCGTCGTCTCGTTGAAGGCATTGCGCACGTCCGGGCGGTTCAGGGTCA
The DNA here is from genome assembly GCF_051380775.1 of Janthinobacterium pasteuri. Classification (NCBI taxonomy): domain Bacteria; kingdom Pseudomonadati; phylum Pseudomonadota; class Betaproteobacteria; order Burkholderiales; family Oxalobacteraceae; genus Janthinobacterium; species Janthinobacterium pasteuri. The sequence continues at coordinate 159,544 of NZ_JBNYXS010000010.1, forward strand.
CGGTGGCGACATTGCCCTCGATGACCAGCTTTAAGGTTTCAAATTCCATTTTTCTTCCCCTTACATGCGGAATACGCCGAACTTCGTGTCCGGGATGTCGGCGTTGAGCGCCGCCGACAGGCCCAGGCCCAGCACCATGCGGGTGTCGGCCGGGTCGATCACGCCATCGTCCCACAGGCGCGCGGTGGCATAGTAGGGGTGGCCCTGGTGCTCATATTGATCCTTGATCGGCTGCTTGAAGGCGGCTTCCTCGTCCGCGCTCCATGCCCCGCCCTTGCCCTCGATGCCGTCGCGCTTGACGGTGGCCAGCACGGAAGCCGCCTGGTCGCCGCCCATGACGGAAATGCGCGCGTTGGGCCACATCCACATGAAACGGGGAGAAAACGCGCGGCCGCACATGCCGTAGTTGCCGGCGCCGAAGCTGCCGCCGATGATTACCGTGAATTTCGGCACGGCGGCCGTAGCCACAGCTGTCACCATCTTGGCACCATTGCGGGCGATGCCTTCGTTTTCGTACTTGCGACCCACCATGAAGCCGGTGATGTTTTGCAGGAAGACGAGCGGGATCTTGCGCTGGCAGCACAATTCGATGAAATGCGTGCCTTTCAGCGCCGATTCGGAGAACAAGATGCCGTTATTGGCGATGATGCCCACCTTGACGCCATAGATATGCGCAAAGCCGCAGATCAGGGTGGTGCCGTAGCGCGCCTTGAACTCGTCGAAATCGCTGCCGTCGACGATGCGTGCGATTACTTCCCTCACATCGAAGGGCTTGCGCGTGTCGACGGGGATCACGCCATACAGTTCCTGCGTCGGGTATTTGGGTTCCACGGACTCGCGCAGCGCCATCTGCTGCGGCTTGGTGCGGTTCAGGTTCGAGACGATGGTGCGCGCCAGCGACAGCGCGTGCAAATCGTTTTGCGCCAGGTGGTCGACCACGCCGGACAAGCGCGTGTGCACGTCGCCGCCGCCCAGGTCTTCGGCCGTCACCACTTCACCGGTAGCCGCTTTGACCAGCGGCGGGCCGCCGAGGAAAATCGTGCCCTGCTCCTTGACGATGATCGATTCGTCGCTCATGGCCGGCACATAGGCGCCGCCAGCCGTGCAAGAACCCATCACCACGGCGATTTGCGGAATGCCCTTGGCCGACAGATTTGCCTGGTTGTAGAAGATGCGGCCGAAATGGTCGCGGTCAGGGAAGACGTCGTCCTGGTTCGGCAGGTTGGCGCCGCCCGAGTCGACCAGGTAGATGCAGGGCAGGTTGTTCTGGTCGGCGATTTCCTGGGCGCGCAAGTGCTTTTTCACCGTCATCGGGTAGTAGGTGCCGCCCTTGACGGTAGCGTCGTTGCAGACGATGACGCATTCCTGGCCCGAGACCCTGCCAATGCCCGTGATGATGCCGGCGGAAGGCGCCGCATCGACGCCCTTGGCGTCCTGGTACATGGCGTAGGCGGCCATCTGGGAAAACTCGAGGAAGGGCGTGCCGGGATCGAGCAGCATCTGCACGCGGTCGCGCGGCAGCAGTTTTCCGCGCGCCAGGTGCTTGGCGGCCGCCGCCTCGCCGCCACCGGCCGCGATTTTCTCGACCTTGTCGCGCAAATCGTCGACGATGGCTTGCATGGCCGCGGCATTCGCCTTGAAATCTTCACTGCGGGGATTGAGTTTGCTTTCGATGTGCGGCATTGCGGTTCCTTGTTATGATCGCCCGGTCTCTCGGGTCGCGCTATTCGGGAAAACTGCCGTCGAGATAAAACCAGCGCATGCCACCGTCACCAGCTTCGCGCACGAAGCGACTCACTTCATGCAGGCGGTGCGCGCGGCCGTTGACCTTGTAACGGGCCACGAATTCCACGCTGTCGCGGTGTATCTCTTCGGCTTGATCTGCGGATTCTGCTTTACGTTGACGTAAACGTAAAGCAGATTTTACCTCAAGTCCCAGCCAGTGGACTTTTTCTTCTTCCGCAAATAAAGCGTCGGTGGGACGGGTGCTGGCGTGCCAGGTGGCGCGCAGGTAGGGCTCGTCGCGCAAGGTGAACGCCGTGTAGCGCGAGCGCATCAGGGCTTCGGCCGTGGGCGGCAAGGCGTCGCCCGCGATATACGGGCCGCAGCAACTGGCGTAGGAGGCGCCGCCACAGGGGCAGGCGGCAGATGTCGAGGGTGTGGGCATGCGCTGGCAATAAGGAACAGAAAAGAGGGATCAGAAAGTTCCGCAATTATCCGCCATATCGGCAGCGGCGCGCGCGCGCCGTCTTGGCCTGCTATTTTTTCGGGCTGAGGAAGTCCAGCGCAAACGGCGGCGCCTTGCCGGCCATGAGGTCGGCCAGGATGCGCGCCGTGCCGGCGGCAAAGGTAAAGCCCAGCGGGCCATGGCCCACGTTGAGCCACAGATTGGCGTACTTGCTGGCACCCACCAGCGGTGCGCTGTTCGGCGTGGCGGGGCGCAGGCCGGCCCAGGCTGTGGCCTGCTCGTAATCGGCGCCGTGCGGCATGGCTTCGCGCGCCAGACGCGTCAGGCCGGCGATGCGCTTCCAATCGATGCTGTTGTCGGCGCCCACCATGTCGACCATGGCCGCCACGCGCAGGTCGCCGCCGATGCGCGCATACAGCACCTTGCGCTCGAAATCCGTGATGCTGATCTCGGGCGCCCGGTCTTGCGCGCGGATGGGTGCCGTCAGGCTGTAGCCTTTCAAGGGATACAGGGGCAGGTAAATGCCCGCCGTGGCGGCCAGGTCGCGGCTCTGGATGCCGGCCGCCAGCACAAAGTGATCTGCCTGCAACAGGCCCAGGCTGGTGTCGACGCCCGCGATCTTGCCATTGCGCGTGATGAGGCGGCGCGCCTCGCCTTTCAGCAAGAGTGAACAATTCGGGTGCTGCAGCAAGCGCGCTTCCAGCGCCAGGCAAAAGGCGTGGCAATCTGCCACCGCTTCGCCCTGCGTGAAGATGCCGCCTGCCAGGGCACCCTGCAAGGCGGCCAGCGCCGGTTCGCGCTGCACCGCTTCTGCGGGAGACAAGACGATGCGCGCCTCTTCCGACTCGGGTCGGGCCACGGCTCGCTGAAAGATGGCCGGCGAACGATAGACGATGAGCTTGCCCGCATCGCGCCAGGCATACGCTTCGGGTGGCACCGTCAACTCCAGTTGCGCCATGCCGGTGCGGCTTAATTCTCCCAGTTGCAGCAGCTTGGCCGTCGTGCGGGCATTGCTGGCAGCATTGCAATTACGCAGGAAACTGGCCATCCAGCGCCATTGGCGCCAGTCCGCTTCGGGACGGAAGCGCAGCGGGCCATCTTTTTGCAGCAGCCATTGCAGTGCTTTGAAGGGCACGCCCGCGTCCGCCAGGGGCGCCACATAGCGATAGCTGAGCTGGCCGCCATTGCGGTAGCTGGCGGCGATGGCCACCTGTTCATTGCGTTCGAGTACAGTGACCTTGTAGCCGGCCTCGGCCAGCCACCAGGCCGATGTCAGACCGACGACGCCGCCGCCGATGATGATGACTTGTTGCTGCATGTTGCCTCGCTGCGTTGCGCTCCCATGATGCGGAAGCATTCGGGAAGAGCTTAGAGGCTGGCCGTTCAGGGAGCCAATGAAACATCATGGTGCAGCCATAACTTTCAGGAATGCACTGTTTCAGTGAGATGATTCATGCTTGTCGATCGCACCACGGTATAAGGTGGTGAGTATCAATTCCTCGCTGCGCCCCATGGCGGAATAGGTGCCCGGATAGTGTTCTGGGTCGCTGCCCGTGCCACCCACCAGGACCACCATGCCGTTTTTGTTCTTGAAATCGAGCACGAAGGCGGAGACGAGGCCGTACGCCTCACCCAGATGCCCCACGGCGGAGAAACTGGCGCCCTCGACCAGGCCGTTGCCCTGCCCTGCCAGCGCATCGAATTGCTGGTTGCCCAGTCCCCAGGCGCGGTACAGGCCCCGCTCGCTGTTGCCATTGCTGGCGTCCGGTGCCAATTGCCATTGCCGGCCAAACATCAGCGCGATGCTGGTGGGCTGCAGCAGTTGCTTGCCTTGATGGCGGCCACCGTCGAGCAGCATCTGCATGACGGTGCCCAGTCCCGCGGCGGAAATGCGCAAGCCGCCCGTGGGGCTGAAGACGGTGGCGTTGCTGCCAATCACATAGTTGTCCTTGCCGGCCGATGGGCGCTTGTAAAAATCATCGGCCTGGGCGATCCAGGGGCCGTGCGGCTGCCAGACTTCTGTCTCCAGCGTGCGCTTGCGGTACAGCGTGGCCGTATTCTCCACCTCGTCCGTGGAAAATGCTGCCGGATAATAACCGCCGCGTACATCGAGGGGGTCGAGCAGCAGCCGCCGCATCAGCAGGTCGAAGCGCTCGCCCGTGACCTTTTCCATCACGGTGCCGATCACGCCCCAGTTCAAGTTGGCATACGTAAAATAGCCGCCCGGCGCGGTGTGCTTGTCCCACATGAGGTTGCCACCGGCTGTAAACACGTCGCGCAGGCTGCGTTCTGGTCCCCATGCGTAGCCTCCCGCGTCGCGCAGCGAGGACGTGTGGCTGAGCAAGCTGCGCAGGGTCACGGCTTGCTGGGGGAAATGCGGGTTGCGCAGGGAAAAGCCCAGATAGATGCCCACATCCTGGTCCAGGCTCAGTTTGCCCTGCTCGACCAGCCGCATCAGGCCCAGCGCGGTCATCATCTTCGATACGGAGGCGACGCGAAACAGGGTGGCCGGCGTTACGGGCAAGCTGTCCGCTGGCGTAACGCCGATGTGCCGGTAACCAAATTGTTGCTGATACGATACCTTGCCGTGGCGAATGGCCAGCACGGACAGGCTGGCCAGCGGGTGGGCCGGGTCATCGACGATGGCCGACAGCGCTGCATCGAGCGCACGCTGCTGGTCGTGTCGCATCGTGCTGGTGCTGGTGCCAAGCGGGGTGGCCAGCGCCGTCCAGGTCGTACCCAGCATCAGCAAGCCCAGCAAACCCGTCATCTTGTTGATCATGCTTTCCCTGTGTCATGGTGGATGGACGCCTTGCCAGCATAGGGTGGGATGGTTTGCTACGCTAATGAAAATTGCTTATTTATCTATAATGTAAAGCTATACGTACGGTAAAACATTGTTTTTTTAAGTGTATAACCGTTATTTATAGCTATTTTCCATTTATTCATGGGCGGACGGGCTACGCGCAAGCGTCATCGCTATTACACTAGGAGGACAAGGAGAACTGTATGAGCCAGACCAGCGTAGAACTCAAGGTCGATTTAAATGACAATTCGCCTTTATATATGCAGATCGCCCGCAAGCTGAGCGATGACGTACGCAACGGCCGCTACCAGGTAGACCAGGCCCTGCCCTCTGAACGTACCCTGTCCGAACTGCTTGACGTATCGCGCGTGACTGCCCGCAAGGCCATCGATCAGCTCGTCGAGCAAGGCCTCGTCGTGCGCCGCCGTGGTTCGGGCAACTATATTGCACCCCGCATCGAGCAGCCGCTGTCGAACCTGTCGAGCTTTTCCGAACAACTGCAGCAGCGCGGCTACCGCCCCGGCTCGCGCTGGCTCAAGCGTGAAGTCGTCATCGCCAGCAGCGATGAACAGCTGAGCCTGGGGCTGGCGCAAAATACGAAAGTGGCGCGCCTGGAGCGCCTGCGCCTGGCCGACGACGTGGTGATGGCGTATGAAGTGAGCGTGCTGCCCTTCAGCGTGGTGCCGGACCCGGCCGCAATGGGCGATTCGCTGTATGAATACTTGAGCAGTATCAAGAAGGCCCCCGTGCGCGCCTTGCAGCACATCCGCGCCATGAATGCGACGGACGTGCTGGCCAAGCAGCTGGGCATCCCCGATGGCCAGGCCGTGTTGTTCATCACGCGCATCGCCTACCTGGAGTCGGGCGAAGCGGTGGAACTCACGCATTCGTATTGCCGCAGCGATCACTATGATTTCGTCGCCGAAATGCGCCGCGCCCCATAAATCTACTGCTGGAACAGGCGGATCATGGATTCCGCCACGCCGACGGACGATTCCCAGCTCATGCCGGTCACCAGCCGGCCATCGACCTCGACGTGACTCTTGCCATTGGCGCCATGCCTGAATATGCCGCCATGGCGCTTGATGCTGGCTTCTGCCGAAAAGGGATAGGCCTTGTATACCGGCGATTCCTTGTTGAGAAACGCATCGGGGAATGAGGTGAGCACCTTGCCCTGGATGAGGAAAGTACCGTCACTGAGCGTCAGATTCTTGATGCCCTCGGTGCCATGGCAGATGGCCGCGATCACCCCGCCTTGTTGTTCGTAGATGCGCAAGGCGATGTCCTGCAGCGGCTTGTTGTCCGGGATGCCGACGATGGCCGCGCCGCCGCCGACGAACGCCATGCCCGCATACTCGTCTGCCCTGACCTCGGAGACAGGCTTGGTATGGGCCAGTGCCCACATGAAATCACTGTCGTAAAGATGCCTTTTTAATAACTCGTCCGACGTGACGATCATTTCCAGCGGAATGGCGCCACCCTCGGGACTGACGAAGTCGACCGCGTACCCTGCTTTGCGAAAGGCATCATAGGTATAGGCCAGCTCGGGAAAATTATTGCCTGCGTTAATTTTCGTGCCGGGATATTGATGCACATTCGACACGACCAGCAGCACCTTGCGTGCATGGCGCGGGGCTGCTGGCTCGCGATGGGCCGACTTGCTGACGATCTTCCAGTTGCCGGCGATCTTTTTCAGCAGGAATACATCCACATAGCGTACCCCTTGCTGCGGAATGTGGATCTCGGCCTTGGCGGTGGCCACCTTGCCGCTCACATCTACCTTGATCAGTCGCCAGTGGCGTCCATTGAATTGCCCTATTTTCTCTTGGGAAAAGAGTTTTGTGTATTCCTGACCGCTCAACTCCCATTCCGCATCGTTTTTGCCGTCCAGGTAAAGGCGGGCGGTGGCATGGAAGGCCTGGTTGATCTCGTCCTGTACGTTGAAGCTGGTGCCATGCAGATACAAGCGCACGGTTTCCCGGATGGCATTGTCGTCCTGGTCTGCGGTTGCGGCGGTGCCGACGGCGGCGATGCTTAGCAAGTAACAGGCGAGTACCGTGCGCAATAAAAACTGAATCATGACTTTACCCTGAATGAAGAACTGCGTTTATCGGAGCAACGACTATTTCAGATCGTTGCTGGTCGATAAGTTATCGAAATGCAGGGGAATTGATGTCGCCAAACATGATTTCAGACTCCGGAATGGCGATTCCGGAGAGGTTTTACGCGGAAATGGCCCTGGCCGCCTGGCCAGATTGGGCGCGGAAGCTGGCTGGCGTCTGCTCAGTAACTTTCTTGAAGGTCGAGTAGAAGGTGGAACTGGAATTGAATCCGCAGCGCTCGGCAACGGTATCCATGTTCAGTTGCGGCTCGTCGGTCAATACCTGTTTTGCTTCGGCGATACGGTATTCGTTGACGTAGGTATGGAAGCTCTTGCTCAGCTTGTCATTCAGCACCTGCGATACCTGCGCCTGCGTGCATCCCGCCCGCTTGGCCAGTTGGGCCAGGGTGAGGTTCGGATTCAGATAGGATTTCTGCCCGCTCATCTGATGTTCCAGCGCAGCGAGCACGGCAAGCGCATCGTCGTGCGTCAGACGGCTATTCTGGTACTTCTGCTTCGGCTCGGCAGGCGTCGAGGTTTCCTTTCTCAGCAGAAAGACCATGACCGCCACATGCAGCGAGAAGGTGAACGACAAGGCGCCGACAATATAGGACGTGAACGGCGTGCTCGCGTACGCCGCCAGCATGACACAGCTGCCTGCAAAGACGCTCAGCAGGAGCACGCTGCTGGTGGCCATCCGCTGTCCGTCGTTCAGCCACGCATGGCGGCTTTGCCAGAGCAACTTGGCAGTTCCCAGCAGGTAGCATAGCCAGAACACATGAATGGCATGGCTCGACAGGTCCCAGGCAGAACGATACGCGGAATACGGAAAGGCAACGCCAATGACTATCAGCAGGAAGGACAAGCCGAGATGCCAACGCCATTGTTGGCCGGCAGGCAGTTGCGCGTGCCCGGCGATGAAAGAGCGTACATAGAGATAGGTCAAGGGACCGATCAGCAGGCAGGCCGACAGGCCCAGCTGGCGGAATTCAAGGGCGATCGCAGGGTTAAAGAAGAGGAAAGCGGATTTGGCGGTGCGCACCCCGACGGCAAGCAGCAATGCACCCAGCATGCAGTCGGCGAGGCAGCGGGGCCGGCGGCTGAAAAAATAGACGGCCAAAAAAATACCGTTGATGGCGCCAAGGGCGCTAAACAGGAACAGCAATTGGCGAGCGATCATGGGGCGTGTCGTGGATTTGGGCGTCGAATCCAAGTATAGACACAAACGGGAGCGTATCGCAGGACAAGTAGTACGCCACCTTCCTGCATTAGCCATAAGCTCCCGTTATGCCTGCACGCCAAGCTTTCATGGCTGAACTTGCACATCGGTATTAAACTGGTTTCACCTTCAACCATGTTCTGAAATCATGTTGAAAACTGAAACCCCGAGCCGGCGGCATCCGGATCTGGATCTGTACCCGGTAGAGCAATTGGTGGCGGCCCTGGTCGATGACCAGTTCTGGGCCGTCGAAGCCGTGCGGCTGGCCTCGCCCGACATTGCTGCCGCCATCACGGCCGCCCTGCCCCGCATCGCCGCTGGCGGACGTCTGCTGTATGTGGGGGCGGGCACGTCGGGCCGCCTGGGCGTACTCGACAGCGTTGAACTCCATCCCACCTTTTCCTGGCCGCCCGAGCGGGCCGTCGCCATCCTGGCTGGCGGCGCGGGTGCCATGTTTGCTGCCGTCGAAGGGGCGGAAGATGATGTGCAGCAAGGCGAGCGGGATTTGCTGGCCCTGCAGCCGCAGACCAATGATGTGGTGATCCTGCTGGCCGCCTCCGGCGCCACGCCGTATGTGATGGGCGCGCTGCTGGCCGCGCGCACGGCGGGCGCCCTGACCATCGGCATCGCCAATAATGTGGATGCTCCGGTGGCGCACGAGGCGCAATGCGGCATCGTGCTCGACACGGGTGCGGAAGTCATTTCCGGCAGTACGCGTTTGAAAGCGGGCACGGCACAAAAAATCACCCTGAACACGATTTCCAGCGCCCTGATGGTGGGTTTGCATAAAACTTACGGAAACTTGATGGTAGACTTGAAGCCGACCAACGCCAAGCTGATCTGGCGGGCGGTGCGTCTGACCATGCATGCCACCGGCGCCAGCGAGGCGCAGGCCAGGACCGTGCTCGAGCAATGCCAATTTCACGTCAAGGTGGCGATTGTTGCCTTGATCAAAAAAATCAACACAAACCAGGCACAGGCATTGTTGGCCGGCGCGGACGGCAGTGTGCGGGCGGCACTGGCGGCCTGATCCGATGGCGCGGCATTCTTCTGTCTGGGAGACAAAGAAGGATGTATGGAGCTAGCGAAACAAACCACCGCGGCGCGCACCAATAAGCCGTGGCTGTGGATCCCCTCCCTGTATTTCGGCCAGGGCATCCCCTATGTAGTGGTCATGACCTTGTCCGTGATCATGTACAAGAACTATGGTTTCAGCAATACGGATATCGCCCTGTATACCAGCTGGCTGTATTTGCCCTGGGTCATCAAGCCCCTGTGGTCGCCCTTCATCGATATGTACCGCACCAAGCGCTTCTGGATCGTCGGCTTGCAGCTGGTGATCGGCGCTGCGCTGGCGCTGGTGGCCTTGACGACGTCCTTGCCGCATTTTTTCCAGATTAGCCTGGCCATCTTTTGGCTGATGGCCTTCAGTTCCGCCACGCATGATATTGCCGCCGACGGCTTTTATATGCTGGGCCTGGAAGAACACCAACAAGCGGCCTTCGTCGGCGTGCGCAGCACGTTCTACCGTCTGGCGATGATTGCGGGCCAGGGTGGCCTGGTGTTTCTAGCCGGCTATTTGACGCATGCGACGGGCAATGTGCAGCTGGCCTGGTCCGTCGTGTTTGCGATTTTGGCTGGCCTGTTCATCGCCCTCTTCCTGTATCACTATTTTGTCTTGCCGAAACCGAAGGAGGATCGTCCCAGCATCCAGGGTGCCGGTATTTCTCCTTTGCAAGAGTTCATCGCCACTTTTGCCGCCTTCTTCAAGAAGAAGGATATTCTCGTCATCTTGGGATTTTTGCTGCTGTTCCGCCTCGGCGAAGCGCAACTGTTGAAGCTGGCCGCGCCCTTCCTGCTCGACCCCGTCGCCAAGGGGGGCCTGGGCCTCAGCACGGAACAGGTGGGCCTGGTCTACGGCACCATCGGCGTGATCGCCCTGACCCTCGGTGGCTTGCTGGGCGGATTCATCATTTCCCGCTTCGGCTTGAAACGCTGCCTGTGGATCATGGTGCTGTCCGTCCACTTGCCCGATCTGGTGTTTGTCTACCTGGCCAGCGCCTTGCCCAGCAGCATCTATGTGATCGCCGGTGGCATTGCGCTTGAGCAATTTGGCTATGGCTTCGGTTTCGCTTCCTATATGTTGTACATGATCATGGTCTCCGATGGCGCGCATAAAACGGCCCATTACGCCATTTGCACGGGTTTCATGGCCCTGGGCATGATGTTGCCGGGTATGGCGAGCGGCTGGATCCAGCAAATGCTCGGCTACCAGCATTTCTTCATCTGGGTGTGCATCGCCACCATTCCTGCTTTCATCATGGCCGCGCTGGTCAAGATCGATCCCGAATTCGGCAAGAAGGCCGAGGCCTGATTCTTTTGAACCGTGCGCCCGCAAGGATGGCGGGCGCACAGTAAAATGCCCGCACCGATACACCTGCGCTCCACCACTGCAAGGAATTGTTTTGTTGTCTACTTTCAAAAAACGCCTGGGCGCCACGGCCGGCGTGCTGGCCGCGCTGGCCACCGCCACATTGCTCAGCAGCTGTACCAGCACCAAGCTACCCTCCGCAGTGACGCCGGGCGACGCGGGTTTGCCTGCCGTGCCGCCCGTGCAGCACATCACGGGCGAAGTGCCGCCGCCGGCGCCGCGCGAATTTCGCGCCGCGTGGGTCTCGACGGTCGCCAATATCGACTGGCCCAGCCGCAACAATTTGCCGGTGGCCAAGCAGCAAGCCGAGGCTATCGCCATCCTTGACCGCGCCAAGTCCTTGAATCTGAACGCGATTGTGCTGCAGGTGCGGCCCAGCGCCGACACGATTTACCCATCGCAGCTGGAACCGTGGTCGGAATACCTGACCGGTAAGCAAGGCCAGCCGCCATTGCCCCTGTATGACCCGCTGGCTTTCTGGGTAGCGCAGGCGCATGCGCGGGGCCTGGAATTGCACGCCTGGTTCAACCCTTACCGGGCCCGTCACGCGACAGCCAAGTCGCCGCTGGCGCGCGACAGTTTTGCTTCCACCAACCCGGCGTCCGTCAAGCAATACGGCCGCTACCTGTGGATGGACCCGGGCGACGCCGCCGCCTCCAAGCACACGACGGACGTGGTTCTGGACGTGGTGCGCCGCTACGATATCGATGGCGTGCACATCGACGATTACTTTTATCCGTATCCGATCGACGCGCCTGGCGCCGGTGCCGGTGCGGAGACGGCCGCGCTGGATGCGGGCAATGGCGGCGCCAAGCGCGAACTGCCGTTTCCCGATGAACCTTCCTGGCAGCAATATCTGCTGGCCGGTGGCCAGCTGGACCGCCCTTCCTGGCGCCGCCAGAATGTCAACCAGCTGATCGAAGCGTTATACACAGGCATCCACCGCGAAAAGAGCTGGGTGCGCTTCGGCATCAGCCCGTTTGGCATCGGCCGTCCCGACCGCCGCCCTGCCGGCATCGTCGGCTTCAGCCAGTACGATAAATTGTATGCGGATGCGGAACTGTGGCTGGCCAAGGGCTGGCTCGACTATCTGTCGCCGCAGCTGTACTGGCCCGTGGCGCAGGCGCCGCAAGCGTTTGGCGTACTGCTCGACTACTGGCTGGCGCAAAATCCGTATGGCCGCCATGTGTGGCCCGGCCTGTACACGAGCCGGATCGACAATTCCGCCAAGTCTTTCACGCCGCAAGAGATCATCAAGCAGATCGAAGTGACGCGCACGCGCGCCGGCGCGAATGGACAAGTGCATTTCAGCATGGCGCCGCTGATGCAGAACCGCAAGGGTGTCAGCGAGCAACTCAAAGCGACCGTGTATCAAAGCCCAGCCCTGATTCCCGCTACACCGTGGCTGGGCAAGGATGCGCCGGGGACGCCTGTGCTGGCCTTGCGCCGCGATTCCAGCAGCCTGAACGTTAAATTGGCGGCGGGCGGCGGCAAACCCGTAGCCCAGTACGCTGTCTGGGCCCGCTACGGTGAAGACTGGCGTTTTACCGTGGTCACGGGCGTGCAAGGCGAGCTGACCCTGGTCGATGACGCCACTGGTAAAGTCAACGCGGTGGTGGTCAGCGCCGTGGACCGTCTCGGCAATGAAAGTCCCCGCGTCACCGTGCGTGAACCGTTTACGGCCCCCGCCAAGTAATTGTTGCCGGCTCACCGGCAGTCCATAACCTGCAGGCATGAAACATGCGCAAGCTTTCATGCCTGCAAGCTTCGCTTGGCTTTACACTCATGCCATGATTTCCTTTCCTACAGCCAATAATACGCTGCCCGTGCTGGGCCTGGGCATCGACGCGGGCGGCACGCAGACGCGCTGGGCATTGGCCACCGTTGACGGCGTCATCGTGGCCGACGGTGCCGTGGAAGGCTTGTCTGCCTTGCAAATGAGCAGCGATGCGGGCCGCGCAGCCGTGCACGCCACGTTTGCCCGGCTGTGCCAAACCGTGCTGGCTGTCGGCCAGCCGCGCGCCGTGGTAGCTGGCTTGACGGGCTTTGGCGGAGACGATGTTGTCCTGGCGCAAACGCTGGCCACTTTGCTGGCGCTGGATGCCGCCCACGTCAGCGTGGGTAACGATATCGATATCGCTTATCGCGACAGTTTTGCACCGGGCGAAGGTTATCTGGTCTACGCTGGCACGGGTTCGATTGCCGCCTGGATCGATGCGGCTGGCGGCTTTCACCGCGCGGGCGGGCGCGGCGTGCTGCTCGACGATGGCGGCGGCGGTTACTGGATCGCGCGCGAAGCCTTGCGCCACATCTGGCGCCGCGAAGACGAGGTGCCCGGCAGCTGGCAAAGCTCGCCCATGGCCGGGGCCGTGTTTGCACAACTGGGCGGCAGCGACTGGTCGCTGTCGCGTGCCTTCATGTATGGCCAGGACCGGGGCGCTATCGGTCGGCTGGCGCTGGCCGTGGCCGCCAGTGCAGAAACCGACCCGCTGGCGCTGGATATCTTGCAGCGCGCGGGACAGGAACTGGCGCGCCTGGCGCTGGCACTGACGGCGCGCTACGGCCCCCGTCCTGTGGTGCTGGCGGGACGCGCGGCGCAATTGCACCCAGCCATCGTAGCTGCCATGCGCGCCGCTTTGCCTGTATCGTTGATGATGGAGCAAAAAGTTGGCCGTTCGCATGAGGCCGCAGCCAAGCTGGCAGCCAGGACGGCTGGCTTGTATGCCGGCAAAGACTGATTATTTTATTAACCCGAACATGGATCTTTCATGAAAAAAATCGCCCTCGCCCTGCTGGTGGCCCTGCTCTCCGCCTGTACCACGCCCGCGCCGCACCTCGACCATAGCTTGACGGCGCGCAGCCAGAGCCCGCGCGTGAAATTCATCGTCATCCATTACACGGTCAGCGACTTGCCCCGCTCGATCAAGATCCTGACGGAACAAGTGGTCAGCAGCCATTATTTGCTGACCGACGCGGACAAGCCGAAGTTTTACGTGCTGGTCGACGAATCGCGCCAGGCCAACCACGCGGGTGTGAGTAACTGGAAGACTTATACACAGTTGAATGTCAGCTCGATTGGCATCGAGATCGTCAACCCCGGCTACAAGGATACGCCGGAAGGTCGCCTCTGGTATCCGTTCCCGCAGGCACAGATTGATGAGTTGATTCCGTTGTTGAAAGATATCAAGGCGCGCTACAACATCGCGCCGGAAAATATCCTCGGCCACAACGAAATCGCCCCGCAGCGCAAGCAGGATCCGGGACCGCTGTTTCCATGGCGCCAGCTGGCCGATGCTGGCCTGATCGTCTGGCCCGATGCCAACCGTGTTGCCGCGCAGCGCCTTATTTTTGAGCAGCAAGTGCCGGATGCCGTCTGGTTCCAGAAGAAGCTGGCCCAGCACGGTTATGCGACGCCGAATACGGGCATCTTCGACGAAGCGACGCGCAATGTGCTGATCGCCTTCCAGATGAAATACCGCAACACATTGTTTGACGGCACCCCGGATGGCGAAACGGCGGCCTTGCTGGAAGTGCTGACGACGCCGGCGCCGGCTGTTGCAACAAAGTAGCACGGCCGTTTCAGCCCATGACTTTTTCTTATATGCTGAACGTTGACGGCCCAAGCGGCCATGGCAAGGTAAAGGAATAGCTCATGCGGCTGCGTCATATCGAAGTGTTTCACGCCATCATGCAAGTTGGCACCATCAGCGGCGCGGCCCAGGTGCTGCATATTTCGCAGCCGGCCGTGACCAAGGTCTTGCAGCACTGTGAGTTGCAACTGGGCATGCCGCTGTTCGAGCGCGTGCGGGGCAAGCTGTACCCGAAACCGGAGGCGCACCGCCTGTTTGTCGAGACGGAAAAGCTCAACCGCGATTTATTGGGCATCCGTCGCCTGGCGGCCAGCCTGAAGGGCCATGCGGTGGAAACCATCCGTTTGGTGTCCACGCCGACGCTCGCCATCAGCGTCTTGCCGTTTGCCATGACGGAGTGGCGCCGCGACTTTCCCCACACGCGTTGCCAACTGGCCACCCATCACACCGGCGAGATCGTCAATACCCTGCGCCTCGGTGAAGCGGACCTGGCCGTATCGCTGCAAGACCCGCGCAATCCTGGCATCGTGGCCGAACCGATTGCGCACGGTGTCATGACGGTGATTGCGCCGACCGGCACCTGGCAGGGGGCCGATTGCGGCACGCCGTTGACGGCGCATGGCCTGAATGGCGAGCTGATCGGCCATGCGGACAACGATCCGCTGGGCGAACTGGTGGTGGCCGCTTGCGAGGCGCAGGATATCCACCCTGTCTTCAGTACCGTGGTGCAAACTTATCAAATTGCCCGCTCCCTGGTGGAAGCGGGCGCCGGCATGGCCGTGGTCGACCCGTTTACGGCCGCCTCCGGCTCGCCCGATCGCCTGCAGCGCCGTCCCTGGGCGCCCACCATCCCCATCCAACTGTATTTACTGACGGCGAGCCACTCGCCGCTGTCGCATGGCGCGCGGCGCCTGGCCGACAGCATTGGCGTGGCGGCGCGCAACTGCCTGGAAAGAGGAGTCTGATGTCTGTTGCAAGTTTGCAATTGGAAGCGGTCGGCAGCGATCCGCAATTTCGCCACCTGAGCAGTATTGCCGGCATCGCCGTCGACTTGCGCTACGCTACGCCCGACAATTTTGTCGGCCGCGATTTATATAGCCCCATCGATTGCGCCTGGCTGCACCGCGATGCGGCCGCCGCACTGGAACAGGCCGTGGCCTGGCTGGCCGCGCATCGCCCAGATCATCATTTATTGGTGCTCGATGCCCTGCGCCCGCAACGGGTGCAGCAGCAACTGTGGGATGCGCTGCAGGGAACGGAGTTGCTCGGCTATATCGCGGAACCGTCGCGCGGCTCGATCCACTCGTTTGGCATGGCGCTCGACATCACCATCGTCGGACCGGACGGGCAGGAATTGGACATGGGCACGGGCTTTGACGACCTGAGTGAGCGCTCGCATCCGGCGCTGGAGCTGGTTTTGCTGGAAAAAGGAGAAGTTACGCAGGTGCAAGTAGAACACCGCCGCTTATTGCGCGACGCCATGTTCCAGGCTGGCTTCTTTGGCATCAACAGCGAATGGTGGCATTTTGATTGCGGCGACCGGGTGCTGGTGCGCCAGACCTACACCCGGGTGCTTTAATTACTTAACTAGTTAAAAGACTTTCAGGCCCTTCAGCATCACCATCAGGATCAGTACAGGCGAGACAAAGCGCAGCAGGAACAGCAGCACATGCGCCAGCGTCTTGTTCTGCAACCGGCCGTGATTGCTGATCGCATCGATGAAATGCTGCTTGCCCCAGGCCCAGCCTGTAAACAAGGCAATTGCGATGCCGCCCACGGGCAGGAAGATATTTGACGAGACGAAGTCGAACAGATCAAACATATTCAAGTTAAACAGCTTGAAATTGGCCAGTGTGCTGTTACTCAGCGCGCATACGGAACCGAGCATGGCCAGCAGCAGCATGGTCACTACCGTAGCCTTGGCACGTGTCCAGCCAAAGCGTTCATGGAAGATCACCACCGGCACTTCCATCAGCGACAGCATCGCGCCCGTGGCGGCCACGGCTGCCAGAATAAAGAACACCACCATCAGCGCTTGTCCCATGGGAATTTGCGAAAACACGGCGGGGATGGTGATGAACACCAGTGACGGTCCCGCGCTAGGGGCAAAGCCAAACGTGAACACGGCGGGGAAGATGGCGATGCCAGCCAGCATCGATACACCGAGGTCGGCCGCCATCACGCGCAAAGTCGTGACGGGGATATTCTGGTCATCGCGGAAATAGCTGCCGTAGGTCATCATCGTGCCCATGCCGACAGACAACTTGAAGAAGGCCAGGCCCATGGCGGTCAGCACGACGGAAGCCGTCAGCTTGCTGAAGTCCGGACGGAACAAAAACGCCAGGCCTTCGCCCGCTTTATCGAGCGACAGACTGACCGCACATAGCAGCAGTAATAACAGAAATAGCAGCGGCATCAGTTTCTTGGCGATCGCCTCGATGCCCTTGGTCACGCCCAGCATCAGGATGCCGCCGATAAACAGCAGCACGCCCCATTGCCACAACAGCGATTGCAGGGGATTGCTGATCAGTGAGGCGAAGGCCGCTTCCGTCACCAGCTTGTCGCTGCTGAGGATGGAGCCGTCGATGGCCTTGGCGATATAGGCAAACACCCAGCCGACCACTTCCGAGTAGAACGCGACGATCAGGAAGGCGGCGATCATGCCGATCACGCCGACCAGCCACCAGGGCTTGCCCTTCGGTGCCAGCTGTTCCATGGTCGAGATGGGATTGACCTTGGCGCGGCGCCCCAGGGTAATTTCCGCGATCATTACGGGCAGGCCTACCAATAAGGTAGCGAGTAAATAGATGAGCAGGAAGCCGGCGCCCCCATTGGCGCCCGTCAGATAGGGGAACTTCCAGATGTTGCCGAGGCCGACTGCGGAACCGAGGGTGGCGGCGAGCACGCCGAAGCCAGTGGTAAAGCCAGCCCGTTTCAGGGTCAGGCCTGATCCTTGAGCTTGTTGTTTCATTGTGAATCTTCTATATATGGACGCGGATTTGCGCTGAGGGGGCGAAATTGTAGCAGTTGGCCGCAAATACCCCGGAAAAGCCTTGCTACTACGGGGGCGCTTTGCTATAGTTCGCCTCCCCGATGAGACGCACTAGTTTGCGGCACAAAAGGGACAGCCTTTAGGGGCTGGGCAGTAAAAGAAGGAGTTGACGATTGTGCTGAAATGCTTCATACTCTTCCTTCTTCGCAGCTGACAAACACAACGCTTTGTCGATAGCGCGAAAGCAGTACCGAATACCGTTCTTTAACAATTAACAGTCGATAAGTGTGGGCATTTGATGT
>NZ_JBNYXS010000011.1:0-173608 GCF_051380775.1 Janthinobacterium pasteuri
TTACCTGCCGAATTATCTGGGGTGGCGCTGGATACTCGACGCCGGACGCATCCGCTCCCCGGAAACATTGTTGAAGGCAACTATGGGAGAGTTCCCACACCTTACGGTGACATAGCCTTGAAAAACGCCACCTGGCCCGCATTCACGGCAGCCAGTTCCGCACTGGGGATGCTCCACCAGTCGCACTCATCGTCCAGCTTATGGCGCAAGAGGGCCGGGTCGAACACGCACAGGGTTGCCGTGCCGGTAACAATTCTGACGAAGGTGTCTGCCGTCATGCCGCCAGCGGCGCCGGTCCCAGCAGGGGCTGGCTCTCCACGTACTGTGCGCTGGCCCCGGCATCCCACGGGAAATGGCCATCGCGCGACGGCCAGACGATCTGGTACAGCGTAAAATCATCGCCCTGGTAATACCAGCGCGCATAGCCCACATAGTTGCGGTATTGCTCGACGGGCACGCGCACGAAGGCGCACGGATGGCCTTCCAGCAAGACGTCCGTGGTGGCCGTGAAATCCGTGATGGCGCCGCTGCGCGCGGCGTCCAGCGCCACGTCGAGTATCTGGTGGGCCATGGCGCGCGGCAAGCCCATGATGAGAAATTCAGGCTGGCCGAAACTGTGGCCAGCACCTATGGTGAAGGCATAACCCGGTCCTTCTTCGTCAGCACTGATATGGACGCCATGCCAGCCATGCGTGGCGATGTCGTCGATGACTTTTTGCTCGGATGCATCCTCGCCTGCCTGCCTTACCATGTTCCACCTTTCACTGTGCCAAGAATTTGCGCCGCACGTATGTACGCATTGCCGCATTGTTGCAATGCGTGCGCCACGACATGCCCTTCGGCAATTATCGCATGCTGCGCGCGCACATGCGCACAGCCAGCGCTTCAGTCGGGCGGTGGCAGCGGCGGGGAGCGCATCTGGTGCCATTGCCGCATGCGCTGCTGCGCCTCCTGCAAGTCGACAGGGTCCAGCCTCGCGGCAGCCGCGTCCCTGGCCCGGGACGCCCCGCTATCGCCGCCCTCGGCCGCCAGCGCCAGCCACATGTAGCCGCTCAGTAAATCCTTCTCGACGCCGCGCCCGCTGCTATACATGCCACCCAGGTTGTACTGCGCCAGCGCATGGCCCTGGCCGGCCGCGCGCGCATACCATTGCACGGCCAGGCCGTCGTCTTGCGGCACGCCATGGCCGTTCACATACATGACGCCCAGATTGTTTTGCGCGCTAGCATCACCCCGTTCGGCCGCCGTGCGGTACCAGCGTACGGCGCACACATCGTCGCGTTCCACGCCCTGGCCATTGGCATACATCACGCCCAGGTTGAACTGCGCATTCGACGCGCCCTGGGCCGCCGCCCTGGCATACCAATCCAGCGCCTGACGCAAATCGCGGGCGATGCCGCGCCCGCCCGCAAGCATGCCGCCCAGATTGTATTGCGCCATGCAATGGCCCTGCAGGGCGGCACGCCGGTACCAGGCGAGGGCGCGCGCCTCGTCCTGGTCCACACCCTGGCCGCGCGCCAGCATCAGGCCCAGGTTGAACTGGGCTTCGGTGTCATCCTGCTCGGCTGCCCGCTGCAGCCAGGCATAGGCGCGCAACTGGTCGGGCACCACGCCCAAGCCTTCCGCATAGGCCACGCCGAGTTGCCGTTGCGCCACGGCCAAGCCCTGGGCAGCGGCCTGGCGGAACCAGGCCAGCGCCTGCGCATCGCTTTGCGCCACGCCCTGGCCGCGCTTGTAGACGAGCCCCAGGTTCAGCTGCGCCTGCGCATCGCCCTGCAAGGCTGCCTTGCGGAACCAGGCCAGGGCCAGCGCATCGTTCTTTTTCGCTCCCAGCCCTTGGGCATACGCTATACCCAGCAGCGATTGCGCGCTGGCCACGCCCTGCTCGGAGGCGCGGTAAAACCAGGCCAGGGCCAGCTCGTCGCTCTGCAGCACGCCGCGCCCCTTGCGGTACATCTGCCCCAGGTTTTGCTGGGCCGAGGCATCGCCCTGGGCGGCCGCGCGGCGAAACCACAGCACGGCGTCCTCGTCGCTCTGCGCCACGCCGCGGCCATGGTAATACAGGGCGCCCAGGTGGTTCTGCGCGAAAGCCAGCCCTTGCAACGCGGCCAGGCGTAGCCAGACAAAGGCGCGCGCATCGTCTTGCGCCACGCCTTCGCCCTTCTTGTACAGCAAGCCCAGGTTAAACTGGGCGTAGGCATTGCCCTGCTCGGCAGCCGTGCGGAACCAGATATACGCCTGGTGGCTATCTCTGGCAGTATGGTGCTTGTCCATGTGCGCCCCCATCCACATTGCGCTTGCCGGCAGCACGCGCAAAACGGCGGCCCAGGGCGGCGAAATCGTGTGTTGCCTAAATTTTAAATTCGATGCGGGGGATGGACTTGAGCAGGCTCAAACGAAATAACAAAATTATATCGTTTTGATGAGCCCGCTTAGAGGCGATGCGAAGATCAGCGGCGTGATGGATGCTTTTGCAGGAATTGCGGCACTTTCGCCGCCGCCAGCTTGTTCAGCGACACCAGCAGGTCGGCGTCGACGTCGGCGATGCCGTAGTTGCTGCGCAAATGACGGGCGATATGGATCAGCACTTGCGCCGCCACTTCCGCATCCGACTCGGCCCTGTGGGCGGCGCTCTTGAAGGCGATACCCAGCTGGCTCGACAGCAAGCCCAGCTTGTAGCTGGCCATGCCGGGAAACACGCGGCGCGACAGTTTCAAGGAACACACGAGCGAATGGTGTGCGGGCGTCAGGTTCAGCCTGGCGCTTTCCGCGCGCAGGAATTTTTCATCGAAGCTGGCATTGTGTGCCGACAGGGCATCGCTGCCGATGAAATCGAGCAACTGCGGTACCACCTCGGCCACGGGCGGCGCCTTGTCCACCATCGCCTGCGTGATGCCCGTCAAGCCCGTGATGAACGAGGGAATGCGCGCATTGCAGTTGATCAGGGTCACATAACGGTCGGTAATTTGCCCGCCTTCAATGCGCAAGGCCGCCACTTCCGTGATGCGGTCGCCCATGTCGGGTGACAGACCGGTCGTCTCGAAGTCGATCATGACGATCGGTTTGTCAAACACATTCATGAAGTAAGGCTCTTTCTGCGATGCTGCGATGGGCAAGCTTAGCCGAACTTGCGTACTGCGTCCAGCGCCAGTCCCGCACCGATACTGCCGAACAGGTCGCCTTCGACCTTGCGCGCGGCCGGCACCAGGGCGGCGATCTTTTCGCGCAACAGGCGCACGCCGCTCGATCCGCCCGTGAAGAACACGGTGTCGACGGCTTCTGGCGCCACGCCCGCGTCGCGCAGCAAGCGCAGCACGGTTTCTTCCACGGAACCGCACAAATGGCCGATGGCTTCGTCGAATTGCGTACGTTTCAGCAACAAGCTTTGCGCGGGCGACAAACGGTCCAGCTCCAGCTGCACTTCAGCCGCGTCGGACAGGGCAATCTTGCCCTCTTCCACTTTCATGGCCAGCCAGTGGCCGGCGCGCTCGTCGATCAGCTTTTGCAATCGTCCCATCTTGTCTTGCTCGCGCGCATCACGACACACGTCGGCCAGCTGCACCCAGATCTTCTTGGTGTAGGCCAGGTTGATCGTGTGCCATGTCGCCAGGTTGAAATAATAGCTGGACGGCACTTCGCTATTGTTATGCAGTCGGCTGCCATAGCCGAGCAGGGGCATGACGGATGACAGGCTCAGATATTTATCGAAGTCCGTGCCGCCGATGTGCACGCCGCCGGTGGCGAGGATGTCGTCACGGCGCTCGGCCTTTTTCGCCCGTTCCGGCGACAAACGCACCAGCGAAAAGTCGGAAGTACCGCCACCGATGTCGGCGATCAGCACCAGCTCTTCCTTGTCAATTTGCGACTCGTAGTCGAACGCGGCGGCAATCGGCTCGAACTGGAAGGCGACATCCTTGAAACCGACGGAACGGGCTACTTCGGCCAGTGTGTCCTGCGCCAGCTGGTCGGCCTGCGCATTGTCGTCGATAAAGAAAACGGGACGGCCGAAGACGGCGGACGAGAATTCGCGGCCGGCGGACTGCTCGGCGCGGCGTTTCACTTCGCCAATGAATTGCGCCAACAACATACGGAATGGCAGCGCGCGGCCGCCCACTTCCGTCTGGCCATCGATGAGGCTAGTGCCCAGCAAGCTTTTCAGCGAGCGCATCAAACGCCCCTCGTAGCCGGCCAGATAACCGGCCAGCGCCGCGCGGCCAAAACTGACTTCCTCGTCTTCCGCATTGAAGAAGACAACGGACGGTAAGGTCGTCTTGCCATCTTCCAGGCCGAGCATGGTGCTCTGCCCGGGACGTGCCCAGCCTACCGTGGAATTTGACGTGCCGAAATCGACGCCGCAAGCATTGGCCATGTCGACCCTTCCCTGAATAAAGGGGCATTATTTTATCAGAACGCACGCCATTGCACCAGAAAAATACTTCCGGCATGGCCAAGACAACAAGCTTGCTTTGCATCAAGTAGCGACGGCGTGCAAAACAGCAAGCTCCCGGAGACCCACCGTGCCCTACGCCCTCCCGCGCCACCTGCCCGCTGCGATGCTGCCCGCTTCTTTACTGGCTGTCTTCCTCGCTTCCCTTGCCGGCTGCGGCGGCGGAGGCGGTACCGATACGCAGGTGTCCGTCGGCTGGTCGCTGCACGGCACCACTGGCTGCGCCAACGAAGACGTCTTGCGCAACGGCATTTTTGACGCTGCCTACGAGCGCAACGGCAATGGCGTGCTCGACCCGGGCATTCCCCTGACCGTTAGCGGTACGGAAGCGAGCGCCACGGCGGAATTACCGTTGCCCACGCTGGCCAGCGATTTCAGCGTACGCCGCATCGACCCACCAGGACGCATCAGCCGCTATGGCAGCGGCCACTGCGACAGCTCCGACTTTGGGGCAAGCATGATTGAGGAGCAAGTAAACCACTTGCCATTCAGTCATATTTTTTGCAACATAAACAAGAAAACAGTCTTGCTATACAGCAATCTTTTGCGCTATGCTCATTCTGCCCGCCCAGGCCGCCACAAGCGGCCGGGCCTGCAGGAATACTTTGAGACAGGTTGCTTGCCAGACCAATATGCGAAAAAAGAATACTGTAGCCCGGACACCCATCACCCGCCCCGTCACCGGCGCCGCACGGCGCGTGACCTCGTATGACGTGGCCCTGCTGGCCGGCGTGTCGCAATCGGCCGTATCGCGCTGCTTCAAGCCAGGCGCCAGCGTCTCGCCCGCCACCCACGCCAAGGTCATGCAGGCGGCCATCAGCCTCGACTACATCCCTAACGCGGCCGCGCGCAGCCTGATCACTCGGCGCTCGAACCTGGTGGCCGTCATCATTTCCAACCTGGCCAATTTGTATTATCCGCAAGTGCTGTCCGACCTGAGCCAGCAAATCGCCCGCCAGGGCAAGCGTTTATTGCTGTTTACCCTGGAGCGCGAAGCGGACATCGGCAAAGTCTTGAGCGATGTGTGGCAATACCAGGTCGATGGCGCCATCGTGGCCGCCGGCCTGTCGGACGAGCAGATGGCCGAATTCGCCCGCCGCGACGTGCCGCTGGTGCTGTTCAACCGCAGCCCCCGCGAGCATGCCGTGCATGCCGTGCTGTGCGACCAGGCCGAAGCGGCGCGCCTGCTCGTGTCGTGCCTGGCCGAGGCAGGCCACCGCCAGTTCGCCATTATCGACGGCCCCGGCGACTCGGCTGTCGCGCAGGAACGCAAGGCCGGCGTGCTCGACCGGCTGTTCACCCTGGGCTTGCCCGCGCCCATCGTCGTCAGCGGCAACTACGACTACGCCAGCGGCGGACGGGGCTTGCGCAAGGTCATCGACCGCCTGGGCCGCGTGCCGGACGCCGTCATTTGCGGCAACGACATCATGGCCATCGGCTGCCTGGACACGGCGCGCCACCAGATGGGCATCCAGGTGCCGCTGCAGATGTCGGTGGCCGGCTTCGACGCGCTGGAAGCGTCCGGCTGGCTCAGCTACGACATCACCACCCTGCGCCAGCCCGTGCAAAAGATGGCCACCGATGCCGTCGCCATGCTGGGCGAACTGATGGAGCGGCGCGGCGGCATCGCCGAACGGCGCCGCTATTGTTCGTATCTGGTGGAGGGGAGTACGGCAAGGCTGACTGGAGCGCCTCCCCACTTCGGCATGATGGCCGCCGCCTGAAAAACGCCTGTGGCGTTGTTGCCGGCCCCTTGCCGTACAGTCGTACTGTCTTCGGGGCGGCGCCTGGCCACAGGCGTTTTTCAGACGTTAACACTGTTCACTCAGACACCTTGCACATAAAAAAACCTCGCATCGCCGCGAGGTTTTTTGTTGCTGCAGCGGCTGTATCAACCGAAGATCTTGCCCTTGAGCATATTCAAACCCTGGCTGACGAGGTCATTGCCTTCTGGTACCTGACCGTTCGGCGTCAGCTTGTCGATCATCTGGGGTAGCAAGACTGCCAGGCCGCCCGAGGCCGCGTCCGGGGCGACGCCCGCTTTTTCAGCGATCTGGGTGATCGTGTCGGCGCCCAGCGCATCCTTGATCTGCTCGCCGGACACGGGCGCATTGGCGCCGGTGCCAATCCAGCTGGCCACCTGGTCGCCCAGGCCACTTTCCTGGAACTTCTGCAGCAGGCCGGGCAAGCCGCCATGCTGGTTGACCAGATCCATCACACTGGCCATCAATCCCGATGACGCGTCCCCATCCGCGCCCTTGTTGCCCAAAGCGCTCATCGCCTGTCCTGCAAGTTGATCTAGCAAACTCATCGTATTCTCCTGAACGCTATCGATTCGTGCCGCGTGACTGCGGCGTCCGGCATGGCGAAGACCATTCTACGCCATGGAAAACATTATACTATGAATAATATAAATGCTATAATTGCAATCTCACGGCGAGCACTTTGACTGACTCACTGTCGAGCCACCCACCTCCATCATATTTAGTTCGGCACAACATGCAAGCGCAAATTGATGCTTCGCAAAAACGTGTAGAATTAATTTTCCTACTTACTGAGGAGTATCAACACATGAACATCAATAAAGCGGTAGACAAAGCCTACGAAAAAAAGACGTTCAAGGAAATCGCTGATGCGCCCGTCGATGCGCTGCAAGGCGTGAGCGAAAAGGATGCGGAGCTGCTCAAGCAAGCGTTCAATATCAAGACCGTGCGTGATCTGGCGAACCTGAAATACTCGAAGTGGGCGCGCGCCATCGTCACACTGGCCGATACGGAAGAATAGACCGGGCCATGACCCTGGCATTCCCATCAGCACAGCCCGCCCCAGTCGGCGGGTTTTTTCATTCCGGCCCACTATCGGCTGGCAAGCCGCTAGCCACGCGGAGGCGCCATTGGCCACGCCGCTGACCCTGCCCGGTATCTGCTGGCCCCTGCGAGCGAGCACGGGCCATCTTGCCGTCACCACCGCCCACATCACGGGCCACTTTCGCGCCGGCTCGGGACTGGACGCCATCGTCCTGTGCGACCTGCTACCCGCGGGAAAGTTTCGCAATGGCGCGGCGCGCCACTGGTGCCGCACGCACCAATGCTACTGGGGCACGCAGGCCGACCTGGCCGACCGGCACGCAAGCCAACAGATGCGTTGCCGCCAGCACGCCAGTCCCATGGGCTATGTGCTGTATCCGGAACTGTTCGACCCCATGCAGTATCACGCCACCACCTTGCGCCTGGGCTCCGATGGTCTGCTGCAACTGCGCGCCCGCGCCGATGAGGGCGGCGCACTGCTGGCGCGCGACGCGGCTGCGCTGGCAATCGACTGCCGCGCCCTGCCCGGCGTGTTTCCTCGCGACATAGTGCAACTGAATATCACGCCGCCCGCCGCGCAAGCCTACGCCGCCGCCTTGCAGGCGGGCACGCCGCTGGACTGCAGCGACTGCGCCCGCTGCGGCCACCCGCACCTGGATCTGGGCAGCTTTGCGCTGGCGCCGCACCGCCGCCACAGCTGCGGCCAGTGCGGCCATGACGCCTCGCACAGCGCCACGCCTATCGTCTCGTCGCCGCTGTGGCGCCTGCGTCTATACATCGCGCAATGCGACTGAAGGTGCGCCGGGCCACAGTCAGGCGTGCCGCGTGCGCGTAGACTCGATGCATCGCCACCATCAGGAAAGCCGCCATGCCGCACGCCCCGCCACCAGCCGAAAATAGCCAGCCCGGCGAGGAAGGCGACTTGTCCGACCTGCTCAGCGAATTGCGCATCCTGCTGCCGGGCGCGCAAATGCTGACGGCCTTCCTCATCATCCTGCCCTTCAACGGCGGTTTTGCAAAAATCGTGCAGGCGGAAAAAATCGTCTTCCTGCTGACCTTTTTCCTCTCCATGACCAGCCTGGTGCTGCTCAGCGCGCCAGCCATCCAGCACCGCGTCATGCGCCCGCTGCAAGACCGCGAGCGCTTCAAGCGCGTGGCCGACCGCATCATGATGGCGGGTGCGCTGTCGCTGGCGCTGGCTTTCATCCTCGGCACCAATTTAGTGATGTCGGAAGTGTTCGGCCACATCGCCGGTATCGTCGCCTGCGTGCTGATGGGCTCACTCATCATCTGCATGTGGTGGTGGCTGCCCTTGCATTTGAAGCACGCCAGGAAAATCTAGGCCGCGAGGCCCACCTGCTCCAGCAAGGTCTAGAGGAAGATCCCCAACTGCGGATGCATTCCGTGTTATCGTTAACAAAAAGCGCAATCGCTGGTGTGTGCAGTGCAGCAGATTTTAGCCATCGCCCAGCAGAGCTTGCCCGAATCTTTTACAATGTTGTCCTTGGGCAGTTTCTATGGCCCGAAAACACCGGCCAGCCGTCGACTCTGGTGGCGCATAGCCACTTCAGGCCGGGCCACCGCACGCCTCTCCACCCTGTCATTCCTTACCCAACTAACAAGAACATGCACGCCTCCGTAGACCCCCTAATTCCGCGCGTCACTGCGCCTTTTGGCGCTGGTTATGCCGACCTGGCCCTGGCCATCGGCGGCCTCGCCATCGGCACGGGCGAATTCGCCTCCATGAGCATCTTGCCCGTGGTGGCCGACGACCTGGGCACGACCTTGCCGCAGATGAGCCACATGATCAGCGCCTACGCACTGGGCGTGGTCATCGGCGCGCCATTAATCACCATCTTCCTGGCGCGCATGCCGCGCCGGCTGATGCTGATCTGTTTGATGCTGATGTTCGCTGGCGGCAACTTGCTCAGCGCCATCGCCCCCAACTATGGCTTGCTGGTGGTGGCCCGCTTCGTGGCCGGCATCCCCCATGGCGCCTATTTTGGCGTGGCAGCGCTGGTGGCGGCCGCGCTGGCCGAACCGGACAAACGGGGCCAGGCCGTGGCCCGCATCTTGATGGGCTTGACCGTGGCGAATATCTTCGGCGTGCCGCTGGCCACGTATATCGGCCAGACCCTGGGCTGGCGCTCGGCCTTTTTGCTGGTCGCCGCACTGGGTTTGCTGACCATGCTGATGGTGCGCATCTTCGTGCCCATGGTCGCTGCCGGCGATTCGAGCCCGCGCCGCGAACTGGGCGTGTTCCGCCGCCTGCAAGTGTGGCTGACCCTGCTGATGGTGGCGATCGGCTTCGGCGGCATGTTTGCCGTCTACACGTTTATCACGCCCACCTTGCTGGAAATCACGAAAGTCTCGCCCCTGGTCATCTCGATCTTGCTGGCCATTATCGGTGTCGGCATGACGGTGGGTAATCTGATCGGCGGCTGGCTGGCCGACCGCTCGCGCCTGTGGACCATATTTGGCGTGCTGCTGTGGAACGTGGCCGCCCTGGCCGCGTTTACTTATACCAGCAGCAATGTATGGCTGACGGCGATCAACCTGTTCGCCATCGGCGCCGGCATTGCCGTTGCCCCCGCCGTACAAACGCGTTTAATGGACGTGGCTGGCGATGCGCAAACCGTGGCTGCCGCCCTGAACCACTCCGCCTTCAACATCGCCAACGCCCTGGGTGCCTGGGCCGGCGGCATCGCCATCGCCATGGGCATGGGTTTACGCTCGACGGGCTGGGTGGGCGCCATGCTGGCCTGCGGCGGCATCGTCGTGCTCGGTATTTCCGTGCTGGTGGAAAACCGCAGCCGCAGCCTGGGCGGCACGCAGCCGGCTTGATGGTGTAAGCGAGCGGCGGCCTGCTCAGGCGGACGCACTCGGGAAATGTGGGCCCATCTAGACGCAACGTTACGAGATGGCGCCCAGAGAGTGTTCAAAGGCGCAATGGAAGTAATCGAGCACGATGCCCGATTCCCACTGGGGCAGCATGCCACGCCCGGCAATAGGCGAGGCACGCCACGCGCGCGCCGCCTGGCAACGGTAGTCGAATGGCGGCGCCACGCTGTCACCATCCAGATGACTCAGCATGGCTTCGGTGAGGCCCAGCGCGCGCAGCACCTTGTTGTCCATCATTCGCACCTTACTTGATGTCATGGCCATTGGAAGTCTGTCGGCTGTATGCACTTTCGAACGCGGCCAGACTCTCCGCTTGCGCCCACAGGCTGGCGATGTAGTGAAATTCATCCTCAAACGGCTGCTCGAAATTCGGCACATCCGTCGCATACTCGCAATTGCGGCTCAGCATGACCAGCCAGTCGGGATAATCGAGCGCCAGATACAGGCGGGTAAAGATGGCATCGAGCGACGACACGCTTTCCCTGCCCGCCAGGTAAGCGGCGCGCAATTCGACGATGTATTTGCCGGCGAGAAATTCGTCTTCCAGGCGCTGCGCGCCCCGGTAGCGCGCGATGATCACGTCTGCCAGCGGCAGCACCTCATCGCGGCCACGGGCGCTGGCCAGCAGCACGACGTCCAGGTCGTCGCCTTCCTGGTCCAGGCGCAGGCGTTCCACAGCCCAGTCCACGCAGCGGTCCGCGGGCGCAAAGCCCATGCGGAGCTGGAAAACGGCGATGTCAAGTTCTGTCAGTTGTTCCATTACTTTCACCTGCCAATACCATCCTCACTGCGCTTGCAGCATCTTTTGCAACAGCGCATCGAGCTCATAAAAATCCACGGGCTTGGTCAGGTGCAAATCAAAGCCCGCGTCCGCCGCCGACGGCATGGATAACTTGCCGCAAATCGGCGCCATGCGTGTCGAGCCGCGCGTAGCGATCAAAATCATAGGCGCCCAGGTCCGAAGCGCCGGTGATGGAAGTCAGAAATCACAATAATTTATTGTAGCTTAATTAACATCTTAGCATGCGCAATTTAACCCTGGGCAACACTTTTGATGCTGGACAAACGCCACGCCAGGGCAAATAATCAGAACGATTTTCATTATCGAAATATCAAGTTCCAGGCGTATGCCTGGCTCTCCCTGTGCGCCACGGTGGCGCCCAATGGCGGCAACAAACCGGTTTTATGTTGAAGGTTTTTGCCGCATGCGCGCTTTCTGGACTGTCATACACCGCTGGACTGGCCTGACCATGGCCAGCGATTCCATCACGGAGAAAACCGATTCACTGCGTCTGCGCCGCTCACCTTGCCACCGGTCCGAGCACGCGCAACGCGCAGCGAATAGCGGCCATCACACCGCTACACTTTGCGCCACAGTAGCCGGCACATGCCAGCTGTCTGCGCTGCGCACTTTCCATGCACCAGCCCGGCCAATGCCATCAAATGCAGCTCACTTGCAATAGAATGGCGCGCAGGCTATTATTGCAACTCACTTGCATCTAGATATTCATGCTGCGCCTGCGTTCAGCGGCAGCACCCCTATCCGCCTTTTTAGAGAGTCCCATGCGCCATCACGTATTCGCAGCCGCCATACTGTCCACTGCCCCGCTCGCCTACGCGGCAGACGACGTTAGCCTGCACACCATCAAAGTCCGGGCAGACAAGCCTTCCACCATCGACAGCGTCGTGCTGGTCGAAAATACGCAAGTCCAGAACAGGACGCTGGGCGGCCTGCTCGAGCATGTCTCTGGCGTGCAAAGCAGCGCCTTC
Organism: Janthinobacterium pasteuri; assembly: GCF_051380775.1. Taxonomy (NCBI): domain Bacteria; kingdom Pseudomonadati; phylum Pseudomonadota; class Betaproteobacteria; order Burkholderiales; family Oxalobacteraceae; genus Janthinobacterium; species Janthinobacterium pasteuri. The sequence goes on from NZ_JBNYXS010000011.1 coordinate 11,926, forward strand.
GGGCCGAATGCCGGCGCACCGGTGATCCGCAGCCTGAGCGGCAGCCGGGTACAGATCCTGGAGGATGGCCAGTCCATCCTCGGCATGAATGCGCTCAGTGGCGACATCAATATCCCGTTTGATCCACTTTTCGTGCGCAACGTGAGCGTGAACAAATCGTCGGACGCGGTACGTTTCGGCGGCAATGCGATAGGCGGCAGCGTCAACGTCGATTCCGGCCTCATTTCCAGGAAGATGGAAGACAAGCAGAAGGACCTGGAATTTGTCCTGCGCAAGGGCTTCAACGATGCCAACGCCCAAGGCTTACGCGTGAACTTCAACGATGGGAAGCGCTTTTCGACGAATTTGCAGATGTCATTCCAGAAGATCGGACACTACGATATTCCGGGCAACAGCAAAGCCGGCGCTTGCAACAGCCAGCTGTTCCCCTCAGAGGGCGGCGTGAATACCTCTCTGGCCGACAGTTGCCAGAAAGAAGCGAGGATCCAGCGCGTCTACAACAAGGCTTCGCAACCGTTTATCGACCAGTTCATGACGGAAAATCCGGACTGGGCGGACGGTGATTTTTCCTTCTATACAAATCAGCCGACGTCCGTCTGGCAACGCAAGACCTACGTCAATCCCGCCAACCCCGCTTACGTACCCGGTACGCCGTCGATGGTGCAAAACAAGATCAGCAAGGACGTGACCCCCGATTACCACGGCACTCTGGGCAACAGCTATGCCAGCAACTCCCACATTGCCGCTGGCACCACCTATTTTTTCGATCATGGCTACGTGGCAGTCAGTCTCGATTCCAAGGACAGCGAGTATGGCGTCCCCGGATTTTCCATGGAAAACAAGTCGTTCGGCGCGAATTATGATGCGGGACTGCCCGTCGGCGTGGTGATCAAGCAGGATAAATATGCGCTGGAAGCCAATCTGCTCGACCCTGTTGCCTACGTTGAAAGCGCGCAATTGCGCGTGTCACGCTTGAACAATGCATCGGGAGAACGCCTTGGCGCCACCAGCGCGAATGACTTCCGGTTTGGCACCAATCAAGCCGAACTCCTGCTCGCGCACCGGCGCGCCGGCCCCTTGAGCGGCTTGCTTGGCCTGAGCCATAAGGCCAGGGATATTGCCGGTAGCGGCCCGCAACTTTACCTTCCCGATGCGAGCACGGTCAGCAAGGCGCTCTTCGTGAAAGAAAGCGTCGACATCGACTGGGCCACCTTCGATGCCGGCTTTCGCCATGAAAAAGTGGACCACGAAATCCGCAAGAGCGGATTCAAGACGTCGAGGAATGCGACCAATGCCAAACTCGAAGACCGGGCGTTCAGCCTGAACAGCTATCACCTGGGGGCCTCGGCCAAGCTTGGCCAGCTTTTCGGTGCCAAGGTGCGCTATGCATCGTCGGAAAGAGCGCCCGATGTGAATGAGTTGTATGCGAGCAACCGCCACTATTCGATCATGACCCAGGAAGAAGGCAACCAGGACTTGAAGGCCGAACGCGCGCGGAATACCGAACTCACCGCCCTGTTCGGCAATCGAGGCTTTACCATGTCGGCAACCGGTTACGTCATGCGCTACGAGAACTATCTCTATCTGGGTCACTCAGGAGCCCAGATGGCCAATCGCCTGCCATTGAAATATTGGAAACAGACCGATACGACGGTCAAGGGCTTCGAGCTCGACGCCTCCCAGCTTATTCAGCTTGGCAGTTACGGCAAGCTGAACCTCTCTGCATTTGCCGACTTGGTCAAGAACAAGGCGGACAATCCGGACAAGCTGCGCGCGCATAACGACGGCACGTACCTGCCCAACATGCCAACCAACCGCTACGGCGCGAATCTGCTGTGGGAAAACAAGGGGTGGAAGGCCAGGCTTTCCAGCACCTGGTACGACAAGCAGAAATACCTGGGCAAGAATGGCAGCGAGGAAGTCCCGCTCGACGGCTACACCATGGTGAACTTCCAGGTGAGCCGCGAAATCCAGGTGCCGAATTCGCCGTTTGCAGGCATCGAAGTGTTCATCAGCGGCAGCAACCTCCTCGATGATGATGCCAGGCCGCACAATTCTCCACTGAAATACATCGCGCCCCTGCCGGGCCGTAGCTTCCAGCTTGGCTTGAGCGCCAGGCTTTAAGACGCGCCGCCCCGCTCGCGCAGCACCAGCGCCAGCAAGCTGTCGCCCCGGTTGCCATCGCAGCAGACGGCCACGCCATCGGTGAAATCGGGCGCCGTCAGCCGCGTCAGCACGCTGCCCGGCGGCATTTCCAGCGCCAGCCGCGCGCCCCGCTCCCACGCCAGGCGCGAGGTAGCGGTCCACTGCACGCGCTGCGCCATGTTGGCGGCCAGGCTGTCGCGGATGCGGTCCGGGTCGAACAGCGCGCGCGCGGCGCTGCTGCTCAGGTAGACAAGCGACGGGCGGCGCACGGTCACGCCGTCGAAGGCGGCGCGCAAGTCCAGCGCGGCAGCGTCCAGCAGCGGGCAGTGCGACGGCACGCTGACGGCCAGGCGCTTGGCCTTGCTGGCGCCGTGCGCCAGGGCCAGCGCCATCACGGCTTGCAGGGCGGGCTCGCTGCCGGCAATGGCAATCTGGCGCGGCGCGTTCAGGTTGGCGATATACACGGGCTGCCCGGCGCCGTGTACCTGGGCCAGCAACGATTCGAGTCGCGCCAGTTCAAGCCCGATGATGGCCGCCATGCCATAGCCGGCCGGATACGCCTGTTCCATCAGTTGCCCGCGCCGCGCCACCAGGCGCAGGGCATCCGCATAATCGAGCGCGCCAGCCACCACCGCCGCCGCATACTCGCCGATGGAAAAGCCGGCCAGCATGTCGGGTAGCGCGCCACGCGCAGCCAGGGAACGCGCCATCGCCACGCCCGCGATCAGCAGACACAGTTGCACGGCCCCAGTCGATGCCAGCGCGGCGGCCGTGTCCAGCGCCAGTGGATCACGGCCCAACACTACCGCCGCTTCGTCCAGGGCCGCCCGCACTGCCGCATCGTCCGGCAGCGCATGCAGCATGCCCGGATACTGGGCGCCCTGGCCAGGGAAGGTAAATAACACGCTCATGCAAGCTCCCATGGCGTGGCCGTCAGAATTGGGCCACGATCTGTTTTCAGCAAGACCTTCCCACGGCCCGCCGCCCATTCAGCATACGCAAAGCCGCCAAAGCCCGTGTCGATCTGTAAGTCCAGCCGGCACGCCGTGACACTCGCCGCGATGGCGCGCAGGGCTTCGGCCTGCGCGCCATCCGGTGGCGCGTCGATGCGCAGCACGATATCTAGATCGCTGTCGGCGCGCAGCACGGGCAAGCCGCTGGCCAGCGCGAAACCCACGCCGCCCGTCGGGCCCCAGTCCCAGCCCGTGGCGTCGAGCAGGGGCGCCACCTGCCGCAGCGCATCGAGCGCAGCGCAGGAAAAACCAGGCAGCGGCGCGCGCGCCAGCCGCGCCAGCATTTCCGGCGTCACGCGGTGCAGCACGGCAGCCGCCTCCACTTCGCACGCATGCCGCTCGCTGCGCAGCAGGCCGCGCATGCCCACGGGGATGCGTCCGGGCATGCTGCTGGCGCGCCGCACCACCAGTGGCGCCGCCCGCAGCCAGGTTGCATCGGCCCAGGCGGGCAAGGACATACCGTGCGGCAAGCCGGAAGTCCATAGCAAATCATGCGCGCGAGGACTCTGCATCAGGTCACCACCGCCTTGACGGCAAAGAACAGCAACGATGGCCCCAGCAAACAGCCCAGGCCTGTGTGAAACGTGGCCACCAGCGCGCCATACGGCACCAGCTTGCGGTCGGTAGCCGCCAGGCCGGCCGATACGCCGCTGACGGTGCCGGCCAGGCCGCCGAAAACCATGGCCGAGCGCGGCGTTTTCAAGCGCAGGAAGCGCGCGGCAGCGGGCGTGCCCACCATCACCAGGATGGCCTTGATAAGGCCCGCCGCGATACTCAGGGCCATGACGTCCGAGCTGGCGCCGATGGCCGCACCCGTGACGGGGCCCACGATATACGTGACGGCGCCGGCGCCGATGGTGGTCATGCTGACGGCATCCGAGTAGCCGAACGCGTAGGCGACGCCGGCGCCAACGAGGAAGGGCAGCACCACGCCCAGCATCAGCGCCACGACGCCGATCAAGCCAGCCTTGCGGGCCTCCGTCGCCTGCACCTCGAAGGCGGTGGCGACGATGGCGAAGTCGCGCAGCATGGCGCCGCCCATCAGGCCGATGCCGCCGAACAGCGACAGGTCGGCCAGGCCCTTATGGCCGCCGCTATGCACCCCGCCCCAGTAAGCAAGGCCCAGGCCAATCACGATGGCAATGGCCGAACCATGCACGCGGCCCAGGGTCAGATACTTCGACAGCGCCACCGACAGCAGCATGATCAGGCCGACAAAGGCGAATGCCGTCACCAGGCCATTGTGGATGGCGGCTTTTTCAAAGATGTCAAGCATGACGGTGCTCCTTGATCAGAATCGACTCAGCTTCGGCGGCGGCGATGGCGGCCGGGCTTTCCATCCTGTTAATCAGAGAAATCACGGCGCCGCAGACCAGCACGGAACCGATGGCGGCCAGCACGGCCACCGGACCGCCACGCAGCGCCGCGACCACATCCTGCTGCGCCGCCATGGCTACCACCACAGGAATATACATGGCGCCCCAGTATTCGACACCCCGCTCCGTCATCTGCGGCAGCCAGGATCGGCGCTGCATGTAGAGCCGGGCGCAGATCAAGAGCAGCATGGCGATGCCCACCCCGCCCACGTTGGTCTTGACGCCCATCAGTTGCCCGAGCAGGTCGCCCAGGAAGATGCCCAGCAAATGGCACAGGGCCAGCAGTGCGGTTCCGTAAATGATCATGATTGTCTCCGTTATAGGAATAGGAATGACTTTTTGTCTTCTCTTGTGTTTCACCTGCTCCTTACCATTGCTGCCCCAGCACCTCCCTTACTTTTGCCGAGGCCTGGCGGTGCGGTGCGCCCAGCCGGCTGGAGAGGTCGCGCTGCGGGTCGGCGCGGATATCGCTAAGGGCCGCCTGCAGGCTGGCGCGCACCTGGGCTACATCCCCGCTTGACGGTGCATCCGGCTGCGCCACCTGCAAGGTTTGCCACAGCAGCCCCAGGGTGGCGTAGTTGCGGATGTCGTAGGCCATGGGCGCGATGGTCTCGGCCAGCGCTTCCAGTGCCGCCACCGTGCGCAAGGTGATGCGCGCCGCCGACGCCTTGCCCATGGCGTGCACCATCACTTGCGGATCATCGAGGGCGATCAGGCGGTTGGCCTGGTAGCCGTGCGCAAGAAAAGCGCCCGACATGGCCTTGCCGACGATCAGGCCGATCACGGGATGGCCGGCCAGGCGCGCCCCGGCATAGGCCCCCGCCGCGCCGGCCAGCGCCTGGTGGATACCGTAAGCATCTTCGCGCCGGCCATACGCCTGGCTGGCCACGTCGATGACGGCGACGATGGGGCGTTTGACGGCCAGCGCGTGGTCTTCGTGTACCACCTGCTGCACGGCGCGCGCCAGCTGCCACGCTTCGACCAGGCCGATTTCACCCGTGCGTGCGCGCGTAAAACGGTTGTCCGGATCGGGCAGCACCGCCAGGTAGCGCGCCGCTTCACCCGACAGCGGCGCATCCACCACGCGCACGGAAGCGGGGTAGCCTTCCAGCGGCGCGGCGTTGTTCGTGAGGGCCGCCAGCCAGATGGCACCGCGGCTGGTATCGGTGATGGCATTCATGCTGCGACTCCTTTGCTGTAGATGGTGCGCACGGCGTCCGGCGTGGCTTGCACGCTGGCGTCCACTTCGGCCAGACGCGCCAGAAAGCCCTCTGCCTGATCGCTGCGGTGCTGCGCCGGCAAGCCGCGCTGAAACAATTCGGCCACCGTGGCGCGCATCTGCGCCGTGTCGTCCTCCACATAAGCGTCGGCCAGGCCGCTGTGGAAGCGCTGCTCGCCGCCCGTCAGGCTCCAGATGAACGGCTTGTTGCGCGAGTCGAATTCGTCCACGCCCGCCTCCTGCTCGATCACGGCCGGGCCGTTGAGACCCAGGCGCGCTTCGCGCGTGACCACCAGGTAGCTGCACAGGCCCGCCGCGATCGACATGCCGCCGTAGCAGCCGACGGTGCCGGCCGTGATGCCGATGACAGGCTGGTAGCGGCGCAAGTCGACGATGGCCGCATGGATGTCGGCAATGGCCGCCAGGCCCAGGTTGGCTTCCTGCAAGCGCACGCCGCCCGTCTCGAACAGGATCACGGCGCGCGTCGGCACGCCCTGGCGGTTGTCGCGCGCAGCCAGTTCCAGCGCGCCGGCGATCTTCGCGCCCCCAACCTCGCCCATGCTGCCGCCCTGGTAAGCGCCTTCAATGGCCAGCACCACGGCCGGCTGGCCGTCGAACAGGCCCTTGGCCACCACCACGCCATCGTCCGCCTGCGCCGTCACGCCCTGGCGCGGCAGCCATGGCGAAGCAATGCCGCAGAACGGGTCGAGCAACTCGCGCATGCTGCCCGCGTCCAGCAAGGCGCGTGCCCGGCTGCGCGCACTGCGTTCGATGAAGCTGTCGCGCTCCAGTAGTTGTTGTAATGTGCTCATGCCGCCCTCCCCGCTTGCAATTCTTCGTAAGCTTGCTCGATGCGCATGCGCACCACGCCTGGCGTGGCGCCGCAGTCGTTGATGACGATGCTGGCCGCCGGCAGCGGCTCGCCGCCGAATACGCGCTGCAAGAGCGCATCCCAAACGGCGCCCTTGCCGTCCACGGAGGTGTTGACGACGATGCGGATCACGCCATCGTCGTGCGGCTGCAGCAGCACTTCCAGGTCGCCCGAACCGACCACGCCGGCCAAGGCGCGCCCTGCCGCCGCCGGCCCGGCGGGAAATTCGTAGTTACGCGTTTCCATGCGCTTCTCCTTCTGTCAATCGATCCAGGAACAGCGTCGCCGCCAGCAGATCGGCCGCGCCTCCCGGCGACACGCCGCGCGCCAGCGCCACCGCTTCCAGCGCCAGCAGCGCCTGCGACCCGGCGGCAGTGGCCGCGCCGCCCGCCGCCAGCACCTGCGCCGCTCCCGCTTGCAATGCCAGCAAGGCTGTCTCGCCGCCGCGCGACAGCACGCAGGTGTCGTCCAGCTGGCTGATAATCGCCAGCAAGGCGTTGAGGCGCGCCGTCGTTTCGTTGTCGCCGCGTGCCCGCGAGGCGCGCAGCTGCGGCAAACCGGCGCCCGTCACCAGGGGAAAACCGGCGCGGGCCTGGCCCCGCGCACCGTCCACCCGATACTGGCGGCACGCCAGCTCGCCCTTGTTGCCCGTCTCGCCTGGCGCGCTGCGGTCCTGCAATCGGGCCAGCGCGCCGGCCCGCGCCGCCACGGCTTGCGGCGCCAGCGACGCGCCGCGCGCGCCCAGCTGCGCCGCTGCCGTCACCAGCAGGCCCAGCGCCCAGATGGCGCCCCGGTGCGTATTCACGCCATCCGTGGCCGCCAGCATCAGCGCTTCGCCATCGCGGCCGATAGCGCCGATGCGCTGGCGCAGGCCGTCGTCATCGTCGCTTTCCCAACCCGCTTGCGCCATGGCGGAAAACACGGGCTGCAGCGCGCAGGCCGAATGGCACATCAGGGCCCAATTCAAGTCCGCGTGGGCGCCACGGCTGCGCAAATCGACCAGGCCCGGTTTCGGCGTCAAGGTCACTTCATCGAGCAGCGCCTGCAGCACCTGCCGCGCCAGGGCAGCAGAGCGTTGCCGCACCGGCACTGTCGTCATCATCATTGTCGTCATTACCAGCTCCTGAATTTGGCGGGGGGTTGATACAGGCCGTCAGACCATTCGACCAAATCGGCGATGCTTTTCGCCGCCAGCAGCGAGCGGTTCGCTTCGCCGCGCTGCACGCCGATATCCTCGGGCAGCGCGATCAGGCCGTCGGCGCGCAATTTGGCCGTGCTCTTCGGGTCGTGGCGCAGGCCGATGGGCGTCACGCCAGCCACCGCCGCCAGCATGGCCTTGCGCTCCTCAAACGAACGGGCCTTGTACAGATAGGCGATGCCCTCTTCCGTCAGCACGTGGGTGACGTCGTCGCCATAGATCATCACGGGCGCCAGCGGCATGCCGCTCGCCTGCCCCACGGCCACCGCGTCGAGCGATTCGACGATGGTGGGCTGGCCGCCATCCTGGAACGTTTCTACCATCTGCACCACCAGCTTCTTGCCGCGCGCCAGAGGGTCGTCCGTCTCGATCAGGTCCAGCCAGGCTGGTGTCGGGTGGCGCCGGCCGTGCGGATCGTGGCCCATATTGGGCGCGCCGCCAAAGCCCGCCAGACGGCCATTCGTCACGGTGGACGAGTTGCCCAGTCCATCCATCTGCAGGGTTGAACCGATGAACAGGTCGACCGCGTACTGGCCCGCCAGCTGGCACAGGGCGCGGTTCGAGCGCATCGAGCCGTCCCGGCCCGTGAAAAACACGTCGGGCCGCACGGCCGCATAGCCTTCCATGCCCAGTTCCGCGCCGAAGCAGTGCACGCTCTCGACCCAGCCCGTCTCGATGGCCGGTATCAAGGTGGGATGGGGGTTGAGCACCCAATTGCGGCAAATCTTGCCTTTCAGCCCCAGCTGCTCGCCGTAGGTGGGCAAAATCAGCTCGATGGCGGCCGTATTGAAGCCGATGCCGTGATTGAGCGACTGCACCTGGTGTTTTTCATACACGCCGCGGATCGCCATCATGGCCATCAGCACGTGCACGGGCTTGATCACGCGCGGGTCGCGGGTAAACAGAGGCTCGATGAAGAACGGTTTGTCGGACTGCACCACGAAGTCGACCCACGAGCCGGGTACGTCGACGCGGGGCAAGTCGCTGACATCGTCGACGATCTGGTTCACCTGGGCGATGACGATGCCATCGCGGAAGGCCGCCGACTCCACCAAAGTGGGCGTATCTTCCGTGCTGGGACCCGTGTACAGATTGCCCTGGCGGTCGGCCATGTAGCCGGCCACCATGACGACGTTGGGCGTCAGGTCGACGAACAGGCGCGCATACAGCTCGATATAGGTGTGGATGGCGCCCACTTCCAGCAAACCGTCCTGCAGGAACTGGGCGATGCGCAGGCTTTGCGTGCCCGCAAAGGAAAAATCGAGCTTGCGGGCGATGCCCCGTTCGAACAGGTCCAGGTGCTCAGGCAGGCTGACGCTGGGCATGATCAGGTGCAGATGGTTGATCTTGTCGGGATTGACCTGGGTCAACATGCGGGCGAGGAAATCGGCCTGCTTCTGGTTATTGCCTTCGAGGACAACACGGTCGCCCGGCGCGAGCAAGGCTTCGAGCACGGCGACCATGTCGCCCTGTTGCAGCACGGGTCCGTTCGCGTAATGGCGCACGGCGTCGAGGCGGCGGCGTTTCTCGGTGCGCCGCGTGTCCCATTGTTTTTGCCGCTGCGCCGGCGCTGCTGTGGCGGTTGACATCATGCCTCCGAAGTGAGCTATCGAACCCTGACGATAGAACGAAAGCGTCACCGCGACAATCAACCTGCTACCATGTTCATTACTCTGAAGTTAATGAACCTCCATGAAAGAGGCTAGCCATGGCCATCAACGAAGAAATTACCCTGAAAAAGCTGGAAGTTTTTCTCAGCTTCATGGAATTGAACAACCTGGCGCGCGTGGCCGATGCGCTGGGCCAGAGCACCGTCAGCGTGCACCGCGCCCTGCACTCGCTGGAAGACGGCTTGCGCTGCCCCCTGTTCAAGCGCGAGGGCCGCAGCCTGATCCCCCTGCATGCGGCCTACACCTTTGCCGAATCGGCCCGGCGCGCGCTGGCCGAATGCGAGGAAGGCGTGCGCAAGGTGCGCGAAATGTCGGGCATCAACCCCGTGCGCCTGAAAATCGGTTCGCTGTATTCCTTGACCCTGCACTGCATCCCGCAGCTGGTGATCGCCCTGAAGCTGCGCCGGCCGGGACTGGACATCGACCTGACGCTGGGCTCGAACCGCGACCTGCTGCAAAGCCTGGCTGACGGCCGGCTGGACGCCATCATCATCGGCGTGCAGGAAGACGAACAGCATGCGGGCCTGGTGTCCGTGCCCCTGTTCCAGGACGACGTCTACCTGGCCGCGCCGCTAGCCTCGCCCTATGCGGGGGCAGCATCGGTCGACTTGCAGCAGCTGCGCGAGGACAAATTCGTCACGCTCAACGAGGGTTTTGTGACCTCGCAAAGCTTCAACCACGCGTTTGAGCTGGCAGGCTTCGTGCCCGACACGGCCATGCGCGTGGGCGACATCTTCTCGCTGATCAACCTCGTCAGCGGCGGCATCGGCTACAGCCTGCTGCCGGGCCGGGTGCGCTCCTTCAGTTCGCGCATCGAACTGCTGCCCCTCGACGCGCGCTACGGCTCGCACCAGCAAATCACCCTGCTGATGCTCAGCAGCCGCGAGCGCGACCCGAATTTACTGGCGCTGGCGGCCGAGTGCCGCTTGTATGGGCGTGGTGAGCGAAGCGCATGATTACATCGAACCCCGAAACCTCGGGCTCCCCGGGCCCAGAATCCAGGCCCGCACTTAAATAGCACTATCCCACGGCGCCGACAACCTCACGGCGCAATTAATCAAGCCCACCATCGAATACGTCTGCGGAAAGTTCCCCCACATTTCGCCCGTCACCGGATGTGTGTCTTCCGACAGCAAGCCCAGGTGGTTGCGCGCCAGCAGCATGGTCTCAAAAATTTTGCGCGCCTCATCCTTCCTGCCGATGCGCGCCAGCGCGTCGATGCGCCAGAAGGTGCAGATGTTGAAGGCGGTTTCCGGCTTGCCGAAGTCGTCGGGTGCCTCGTAGCGGCGCATGTAGGGACCGTCGCACAGTGACGCTTCCAGCGCGTCGACGGTGGCGATGAAACGCGGGTCCATGGGGTCGATGAAGTTGACTTCCGCCATCAGCAGGACGGAGGCGTCAAGGTCGCGTCCGCCCAGGCTTTCAGCGAAGGCCTGGCGCTCCTCGCTCCACGCTTCGCGCAGCAGGCGCTCTCGGATCAAGACGGCGCGGCTGTTCCAGTGGTCGGCGCGGTCCGGCAAGCCCAGTTTATGCGCCACTTTCGCCAGGCGGTCGCAGGCGGCCCAGCTCATCAGCATGGACGAGGTGTGGACCCTGGCGCGCGTGCGCAACTCCCACATGCCCGCGTCCGGTTCCGCATGCAAGCGGAATGCCTGGTCGCCCACGGCTTCCAGCGCGGCAAACTCGGCCTTGCCGGCCCGATGGAACAGGCGGTGGTCAAGAAAAGCCTGCGCCGCGCCCAGCACGATATTGCCGTAAACATCGTGCTGGAAGTGTTCCTGCGCCTGGTTGCCCACGCGTACGGGGCCGTTGCCCCGGTAGCCGGGCAAGTGATCGAGCATGGATTCCGGCAATTGCTCTTCCAGGCCGATGCCATACAGTGGCTGGATGTGGCCGCCCTTCGAGCGGGCGACGATATTCGTCAACCAGCGCAAATACTCTTCCATCGTGCCCACTTCGGACAGGCTGTTCAGCGCGCGCACGACAAAGAAGGCGTCGCGCAGCCAGCAATAGCGGTAATCCCAGTTGCGGCTGCTACCGGGCGCTTCGGGAATGCTGGTGGTCATGGCGGCAATGATGGCGCCCGTGTCTTCATACAGCGACAGTTTCAGGGTGATGGCGGCGCGGATGACCACGTCCTGCCATTCCAGCGGCACGGCCAGGCGGCGCGTATAGGTGCGCCAGTAATTGATGGTTTCCTTTTCGAAAATGCGCGCCGTTTCGTCGATGCCGCCGGCCAGGGTTTCATCGGGTCCCAGCAGGAAGTTGGCGGTGCCTCCCAGTACGAAATACGTTTCGCTCAGTACATAGTTGAGCGATACATCCGTGTTCAGGCGCAAGGTCTGTTCCGGCCCCACATAGCGGATGTGGTGGCTGCCCTGCGTGATCTGCGGCGCCAGCTTGCCCCAGTCGTAGCGGGGGCGCAGGCGCACGCGGATGCGCACGGCGTTATCGAGCGGGCGCACGCGGCGGATCAGCATCAGCGGGCGGAACATGCGATCGCGGCTGAGGAAACGGGGCGCGAAATCCGTGATTTCCACGCCGCGCCCTTCGCTGTCGTACAGGCGCGTGCGCAGCACGGCCGTGTTCGGCTCGTAACATTGCTCGCTGCGCGCATAGTTTTCAATGTCGATGGCCCACACGCTGCCGTTTTCCGTGTCGTCCAGCAAGCGGTTGAACACGGGATCGCCATCGAAACGGGGCAGGCAGGACCAGACGATCTGCCCTGCCTGGTCGATCAGGGCGTTGAAGGCGCAATTGCCCACCACGCCGCAGTTGAGGCTAGCCTGGATCGGCGTGGCCGGTGCCGACGCGCTGGCCGCGGCAGTAGCGGCAGCAGCCAGCGCATCGGCGGCGCCGCTGGGCATGTCATACGTTTGTTCCTGGGATTGCGTCATCATCTACTCCTTCTGGGGATACGGAGGCGGCCAGCAGCGCTGTGCGCAGGGCGCCCGGGCTGGCCAGGCGCAGGGTGGCGGCGCTGGGGCCGAGGCCCACTTTCACGCCCTGCCCACCAACTTGTTGTACAAAGGCAAAGCCTGCCTCGTCGGTGGTGTCGTCGCCCGCGAACACGGGCCGGCGGCCGGCGAATGGGGTTTCCTGCATGAAGGCGGCGATGGCGCCGCCCTTGTCGGTGGCGGCCGGCTTGGCTTCCAGGACCATTTTGCCATGCAACAGCAACACCCCCGGGCACGCTTGCACGGCGGCTGTCATTTCCTGCAAGCACAAATGTTCGAGTTCGGGCTTCAGGCGGTAATGCAGGGCCACGGCACCCCGCTTCTGTTCCACCAGCAAGCCGGGATGAATCGCCGCCAGCGCCCGGGCGCGCGCCAGCACGGGCGACACGTCAGGCGTGGCCGCCACATGCAGCGCGCCATCGGCGCCGCGCCGCTCCACGCCGTGCACACCGGCCACGGGCAAGACCAGGGGCGCCAGCATGGCATCGATCTGCGCCACGGGACGCCCGGAAATGAGGGCCAGCGCGCCGCCATGGCGCTCGGCCAGCAGCGCCAGCGCTTCCACCACGCCCGGTTCCAGGCGCACGCCATCGGGCGTGGGCGCCAGGTCGACCAGGGTGCCGTCGAAGTCGAGGAAGACGGCGCTGCCAGGGGTGCTCAGCAGCTGCAACAGGGCCGCGCTATCGTCAAGGATATCGGCCATCAAATCCCCTTGCGCCGCTTGATGCGGCTGTGGGCGTCGATCTTGGTCATGACCTTGTCGCGCTGGCGCAAGCGGGCCGCGTCCAGCAGCATGCGCCCGGCCCAGCGGTAGACATTGAAATGTTTGACTCTAGCCCGCATGCTCTTCATGCGCTCGCGCTGTTCCACGGGCGGCATCACCAGGCCACGGTACAGGGCATCGGCGCCCTGCTCGATATGATACGGATTGATGATCAGCGCTTCATGCAGTTCACGCGCCGCGCCCGTGAATTGCGACAGCACCAGCACGCCCATCTCGTCGTCGCGCGCGGCGATGAATTCCTTGGCCACCAGATTCATGCCGTCATGCAAGCTTGTCACCATGCACACCTCGGAGGCGCGGAAATAGCGCTGCAAATCGTCCTGGCCATGGTGCTCCGCTTTCAGCAGGATCGGCACGTAATTGCCGCTGCCGAAGCGGCGGTTGATGCGCTCGACCATCTTGCGCACGCGTGCGTCAAAACTTTGATATTCATCAAGCGAAGCGCGGCTGGGGGCGGCAATTTGCACGAACGTAAAATTGCCCACCATGCCAGGCTGCTGTTCCAGCATGCGCTCGACGGCCTGGAAGCGCTCGACGATGCCTTTGGTGTAATCGAGGCGGTCCACGCCGATACCCAGCAAGTGCTCGGGTGCCACCCCCAGTTCGGCACGGATTTGCACACGGCAGGTGGCCACGTCAGGCTGCGCCGGATTGTCTTCCGGCCACGCGATGGAAATCGGGTAATCCTCCACCTGCGTCATCTCGCCGCCGTAGGAAATGGTCGACGCTTCCGGCTCGATGCGGGTTTCCAGGTAGCGGTCCACCGTTTCGAGGAAATTCTTGCGGTGAAATGGCGTGTGGAAACCCAGGATCGTGCTGCCCAGCAAGCCATCAAGGATTTCTTCGCGCCACGGGCAAATGCCGAATGATTCCGAGTTCGGCCAGGGGATATGCCAGAAGGTAATAATGGTCGCTTTCGGCAACGCTTCGCGCACCATGCGCGGCAGCAAGGCGAAGTGGTAATCCTGCACCAGCACGACGGGGTTGTCCGTCTTCGCCTCGGCGATCACGGCGTCGGCGAAGCGCCGGTTGACCTTCACGTACTGCTCCCAGTCTGACGAGCGGAACACGGGGCGCACGTGGGCGATATGGCATAGCGGCCACATGCCTTCATTGGCAAAACCATAATAATAGCCCTGCTCTTCCTCTTCCGTCAGCCATACGCGGCGCAAGGTATAGCTGGGATTGTCGGGCGGCACGGGCACATGGTCGAATTTATCCACCGTCTCGCGGTCGGCGGAACCGGCGCCATGCGCGATCCAGGTGCCGGAACAGGCGCGCATCACCGCTTCCACGGCCGTGACCAGGCCGCTGGCCGGGCGCTGCACCGCAATCCCATCTTCCGTTTTGGTGTGGATATACGGTTCGCGGTTCGATACCACCAGCACTTGATCTCCCGCAAGATCCGCTTCCAGCAAGCCGCGCAGTTTTTCCGGCGTCCACTCCGAGGTCCAGCCACTGTCACCCTGGCGTTCCAGATGGTATTCCTGCAGCAATTCGCGCAAGTCGCCGATCAGCGGCTGCATTTCCGGCGGCGGCGCGGGCGCGGCGGCGGACGCATCGGCAGCCTGGACAGCCGCAACGCTGCGTGGCATCAGCTCGCCCCGCAAGATATCTTTCACTGCCGACAGCCAGCCACGCCAGCTCAGGTGAGCCACGAACACGGTCATCAGGGAAATCAGCACGGCCAGCACGGCCAGGAAGGCAAAGATGAAGCGCTTGGTATCGGTATTGCGGCGCTCGACAAAGCTCATGTCCTGCACCAGCACCAGGCGGCCCAGCTGGGTAGCGTCCTGCATGACGGGCGTTTCGCTGATGTGGACTTGCCCTTGCGGCAATTGCGCCAGGGATTTGTACAGGCCGCCTGTGGAAGGCGTGCTCCAGCAGCCGATGGAGGCCGGGTATTGCGCGGATTGGTAGACGAGGTGGCCCGCATTGTCGCAAAAGCCGATGGCGATCAGGCGTTCGTCGCGCGTGGCGCCCTGGAACAGTTCGCCAATGCGGGTGGCATCCTGCGCGGGCAGGTATTCGGTGAGCGAGGGCCGGAGGGTTCCAGCGAGCAATTCCGCCCGGCTGTCGAGGTCACGCACATACCAGCGCAGTGTAATATTATCGAGCAGGGGTACCACAATATAGGCAAACAATCCCAGCACCAGGGCCAGTGGCAGGATGAAGCGCAAGGACATTCGGAGTGATCGTACTATCATCGTTTTCCTTTGCAGACATGAACAACCATTGCAAGTATGGCTATGTTTCCATCACGGCGGCGCCCGTTTGCTTTGCGTATTGAAACGTCAACGTGGCATGGCGCACCGCAGCAATTTCTGCCAGTATCTACCTTGATGCAGGTCTTATCCGTTCGGCAACGCACGCCCCCGCGACGTCATCTGCCCGTAAAATAGCCGCTTCCGATATCCATTCCACCAATTTCAAGGAGTTTTCGCCTATGGATCTCAACACGTTCCACTCGCTGATGGGAGGCCCGCTGCGCTCGGCGCTGACCGTGCTTGTTTCCGCCCTGCTCGTCACCCTGGTCGCCATCGGCGTGCACCGGGCCGGCATCGGCTTGCTGAAAAAACTGGCCAATGGCCACCCGTTCACCAGCAACGTCGCGCGCGTGGCCTTCCGCGCCAGCCAGTTGTGCATGATCGTCTTCGGCCTGCGCATGGTGCTGGCCGGCGCGCCCGACGACACGCCGGGCCTGGTCGCCATGTCGCATCTCACCAGCGTGGCGCTGATCATCGCGCTGACCTGGCTGGCCATGCAATGCATCGAGTCGCTTTCCATCACGATTTCCCAGATCAATCCCGTCGACGCGGCCGACAACCTGCGCGCGCGGCGCCGGATCACCCAGGCGCGCGTGCTGACGCGCAGCGCACACGCCATCGTCGTCATCCTGGGCCTGTCGTTCGTGCTGCTGACCTTGCCTGGTGCGCGGCAGATCGGCGCCAGCCTGCTCGCATCGGCCGGTGTGGCGGGCCTGGTGGCCGGTATCGCCGCCCGCCCCGTGCTGGGCAATTTCATTGCAGGGCTGCAAATTGCGTTCTCTCAACCCATCCGCATCGACGACGTGCTGATCGTCAATGGCGAATGGGGCACGGTCGAGGAAATCAAGGGCACGTATGTGGTGGTGCGCGTGTGGGATGAACGGCGTTTGATCGTGCCGCTGCAATGGTTCATCGAAAATCCGTTCGAGAACTGGACGCATACCTCCTCGGACATCCTGGGCACGGTGTTCCTGTGGCTCGATTTCAGCATCCCGATCGAGCCGCTGCGCGTGGAACTGACGCGCATCTGCGCGTCCGCCACACAATGGGATGGCCGGGTCTGCACGGTGCAGGCGACGGATTCGAACGAGCGGGCCGTGCGCGTGCGCTTTCTGATCAGTGCGAAAGATTCGGGCACGGCCTTCGAGTTGCGCTGCATCGTGCGCGAGCAGATGCTGGCCTTTATCACGCGCCATTATCCGCACGGCCTGCCCCGCTTGCGCTCCACGCACGACCCCATCGAAGTGCATGGCATGCGGGCGCAGAACGACAGCGTGTCGCTCTACAAGGCGTAACAATTCCCTGCGGCGCGCTGCCCTCGCCCGCGCGCCGCTACAATGGGCCGCATGAGCACCACCGCCTGGTTCATCCTGATCGGCTGCCTGATGCTGGCGCGCGGCCTGGGCGCCGACCGCATCGCGCGACTGCCATTGACCTCAGCCATGGCTTACCTGGGCGTGGGCCTGCTGCTGGGGCCCATGTTCCTCGGCCTGTTTGCGTTCGACCTGCTGCAGCAGGCGCCCCTGCTGGAAACCCTGACGGAAATTGCCGTCCTCATCTCCCTGTTTTCCGCCGGCGTCAAGATGCCCGTGCCCTTCAGCCTGGCGCGCTGGCTGCCCTCGCTGCGCCTGGCCTGGCTGTCGATGACCGTCTCCGTGGCGCTGGTGGCGGCATTCTCATGCCTGGTGCTGGGCCTGCCCCTGGGCGCGGGCGTGCTGCTGGGCGCCATCCTCGCGCCCACCGATCCCGTGCTGGCCACCGACGTGCAGCTGCGCCATGCAGGCGACAGCGAGCAATTGCGCTTCATCTTGACCAGCGAAGCGGGCATGAACGATGGCAGCGGCTTTCCTTTCGTCATGCTGGGCCTGGGCTTGCTGGGCCTGCATGAGCTGGGGCCGCATGGCGCCACCTGGCTGTGGCGCGATTTATTCTGGGCCAGCGGCGCCGCCATCGCCCTGGGCGCGGCCGGCGGCGCGCTGCTGGCCTGGCTGGGCTGGCAGGTGCGCGCCAAGGAACCGAAACACGCCATGCTGGACGACCTCGCGGCCCTGGGCTTGATCGCCCTCGTGTATGGCGTGGCCACGTGGCTGCACGCCTGGGGTTTTTTGGCCGTGTTCTTTGCCGGCGTGGCCCTGCGCCAGACGGAACTGCGCCTGGCCGGCGCGCCGAAAGACCGGCAAGGCTTGTTGCAGGCGGAGGAAACCCATGCCCTGTCCGCTGCCAAACCGCACGACAGCGAGGTAGCGTTGACCGTCAGCGGCGAATCGCTCGTCTTCAAGGAACATCTGGAACGCCTGTCCGAACTGACCCTGGTGCTGTTGCTCGGCGGCACCGTCACGGCCGCCGCCTGGAACTGGCAGGCGTGGAGCGTGGCGCTGTTCTTGCTGCTGGTGGCGCGCCCGGCCAGCGTGATGCTCGGTTTGCTGGCCTCGGGCACCAGCATGCGCCTGCGCGGCCTGGCGGCGTGGTTCGGCGTGCGCGGCATCGGCTCGCTGTACTACCTCAGCTATGCCATCGCGCATGGCTTGCCGCGCACCCTGGCGCGCGAACTGGCCGACATCACCCTGGTCGTCGTCATCCTGTCCATCGTCGCGCACGGCTTGACGGTCAAGCCCCTGCTGGAACGCTACTGGCGCAAATAACTGGTGCAAATAAACGCTGGTCAGCCGCCTTTGTCATTGCTGCACAGCAATGTTTTGTCAATTGCCCCTATGGCGGGCGGAAATATTGTTAAGATAATTAAAAATGGCAAAAGAGAGAATCAATGAAACGAAGAAGCGTGCTGGGACTGGGCGTCTCACTGGCCCTGCTGCAAACGGGCTGCGCCACCGATCCGGTCAGGCTGGCGTGGGAGACGGAATTTGACGGCTTCATGCGCGAAGGCCTGGCCCGCACGGAAACGCCGGGCATGAGCGTGGCCGTGGTGCGTGGTGAGCAAACCATTTTTGCGCGCGGTTATGGCTGGGCCGACATCCAGGCTGGCAAGAAGGCCGATGCCAACACGGTGTTTCATGTCGCCTCCGTCAGCAAGCTCGTCACGGCCACGGCCGTCATGATGCTGCTCGAACAGGGTGCCTTCCAGCTCGACGACAAGGTGGCGGCCTATCTGGACTTCCCGCTCATGCATCCGAAGTTTCCCGACGTGCCCATCACCTTTCGCCATTTGCTCAACCACACCTCGGGCATTTCCGACGCCGTGTACGAAAAGACGACGGCGTTTGCCGTGCAGGGCGACCCGCGATTACCGCTGCGCGACTTCGTCAAGGGCTATCTGTCGCGCGGCGGCGCCTGGTATGACGCGGATGTATCGTTTGCCGCCCGGCCCGGCACGGAGTGGCGCTACAGCAATGTGGGCATCGCCCTGCTCGGTTATCTGGTGGGCCGTTTGAACCCCGATGGCCTCGACGCCTACGCGCACGAGCACCTGTTCGAACCGCTGGGCATGGACAGCACGGCCTGGAACCTGGCCGGCTTGCCCCGGCGCGCCGTCGTCGCCCAGCCGTATGCGCACAAGGAAGCGGGCCTGCAAGTGCTGCCGCCCGTCGGCTATCCCGACTGGCCGGCCGGCCTGCTGCGCAGCTCGGCGCATGACTTTGCCCGTTTCCTCGCCATCTTCAGCAATGGCGGCCGGGTCGATGGCCACCGCTACCTGCAAGATGCCACCCTGCAATTGTTTTTCGCCCCACAAGCGGCCACCGTCGTGCCTGCCGATTCGTCCGTGCGCCAGGCCCTGGTCTGGCTGCTGCGCGATGTCGACGGCAAGGCGCTGGCCACGCACAGCGGCGGCGACCCGGGCGCCGCGTCCGTCGTCTGCGTCGACCGGGCCAGCAGGACAGCCGTGCTGGCCTTCGCCAACGTCAGCGCCGACAAGGAGTTTCGTTCATTTCAGAAAGAAGTCGTGCTGCGCCTGCTGGCGCATGGTGGCAGCGGCGCGCGTGCTGCACCGAAACGCTAGGCGCCGAACCAACCGCGCAGTTTCTCGGCGGCGCGTTCCTTGACCTCGGCCGTGATGTAGGTGGCGACCGTGGCGACGGCTGCCGCCAGCACGGCCAGGTCATCCGCATAGCCGACCACGGGCGTGATGTCGGGAATCGCATCGATGGGTGAAATGAAGTAGCCTAGCGCGCCATAAATGGCCGTCTTGGCCCACAGCGGGGTATTCGGCTGCTGCGCCGCGTAATACAGCCACAGGGCTTTTTCGATGACTTCGCGTCCCGCCGTCCTGGCGAACTTGACGACCTTGTCCCAGAAGCTGTCTTCCGTGTATTTCTTTTCATACTGCTTGTCCGCCTGGGGGGCGTGGTCTTCTTCCAGATTCTTTTTTCTGCTAAACATCTGCTGCTCCTGTCTGCCGCGCACGGCGTTACGAATGCGCACCTTAGCATAACGGCGCGCCGGGCGGGCGGCGTGCAAGGTAAGCTATTGTCATGGAAATATCTGCCACCACCACCGCCCGCGCCGCCGGCCTGGACGGACGTGTGGATCTGCCCCCACGCCAACGGCCACCTGCAGGCGACGGGGCGCGACGAGGCCAAGTACGAGCGCATGCTCAGCTTTGGGCGCACCCTGCCCGCCATCCGCGCCGCCGTCGCGCGCGGCATGCAGCTGCCGGGCTTACCCCGTGAAAAAGTGCTGGCTACCATCGTGCACTTGCTGGAGCTGACGATGATGCGCATCGGCAACGACGAATATGCGCGCACGAATAAATCGTTTGGCCTGAGCACCTTGCGCACGCGCCATGTGCAGGTCGATGGCAGCGCCGTGGCCTTCCACTTTAAGGGCAAGAGCGGCGTGCGCCACGCTATCCGCCTCAGCGACCGCGAGCTGGCCAGGGTGCTGCAGCGCATGCGCGAGGTGACGGGCGAAGACTACACGGCCAAGGATTTCCGCACCTGGTCCGGCACCCTGCTGGCCGCGCTGGCGCTGCAGGCGTTCGAGCAGGTCGATTCTCAGGCGCAAGCGAAGAATAACATCATGCAGGCGATCGAGTCGGTAGCAAAAAAGCCAGGCAATACGCCGACGATCTGCCGCAAGTGCTATGTGCACCCGGCCGTGCTGGAGTCGTATCTGGATGGCAGTTTACTGGAAGGTATGCGTGCGCGGGCGCGGCAGCAGTTGCAAAAGGACTTGCCGCCGCTGGCGCCGGAGGAAGCGGCCGTGCTGGCCTTGTTGCAGCAACGGCTGCAAAGGGCCGCAGAGGTCAAGCCTGGCGCCCAGGCTCGCAGTGTGCCGACAGCTTGAGGGCATCGCTGCTGCAGACCGGCAAGGGGCCGTGCCCCGCCTCGCGCGCCATCGGCGCCGGCGCGGCCTCGTTCGTCTGCGCATCGCCCGTATTCATCAGCGTGGCTGCCAGGGTCGAGAAGGTGAACAGGCAGATCAGCAGGAACGGCTTGTTCAAATGGCTGGGCGTGGCTAGCTTGGGCATCGCATACTCCGTCGGATTGGTTGGCTGTTGCACTATGAACACGATCATCGCGTGTTTCCGCAAGGCATACAATCAGACTGTTTCGACAAGATGGGTAGGACAGCACTGACAAGCTCAGCGGTATGGGCCAGTGTCGGCAGATTTGACACCGGCACCCACCACCTCCAGCCAAGCCCTTGTTTTTTTACAGTAAAATTTATACGGGAACGCTTCCTGCTTGACTTCTTGCCTGGGCACGCTTGGCGCCAGTCAAGGGGGGAACGATCATGAACTTTATCAAACAGGCGCTGCTGGCGCTGCTGCTGTGCGCGATGCCTGCCGCGCACGCCGCCAGCATCGGCTACACGGCGACCTCGCTGGGCGGCACGCAGTGGCGCTACGACTATACCGTCAGCATTACCACCCTGGCCGTGCCCATCGAGGAATTCACGCTGCTCTTCAGCCTGGGCCAGTACGCCAAACTGTACAACATCTCAACGGTACAAGGCTGGGACGTGCTGCTGGTGCAGCCCGACATGGACATGCCCGCCAGCATCGAACTCGATCCCGTGCGGCCCGCGCAAGTGGTGACGCTATCGCTGGCCGAACTGGGTTTGACGGATGGCGCCGACAGCGTCAAGGTCAGCGGCGCCGTCACGGACGTGCTGCTGCAGGACGGCAGCCTGCGCTTTTCCACGCCCGGCGACACGGGCGTGAACCAGCACGCGCAGTTTTCTCTCAGCAAGGGCAACAAGGTCACCACCCTGAACCTGCTGATCCAGACGGATCTGCCCACGGCCGTGGAAACCTATGTGGAGCCGGACGACGACGGCAACCTGCCCGCCACGGCACCCGTGCTGGCCATCACGGGCCTGGGGCTGAACAACCGCCTGCAGCCGGGCGCAACCGCCTGCAGCCGGGCGCCCTGGCATTTCGCCTGGTGGGCGCCGCCCCCATGGCCTTGCAAGACGACAGCGATGGCCTGCTGTCCAGGCCGAACGGCGTGGCCGTCAGCCTCAAGCCGTATTGGGTCTTCGATGCGGCCAGCGGCACCTTCAGCATCAGCGCCACGGCGATGCAGCAATTGCTGGCATCCTTGTCCAACGGCAGTTACAACCTGAATCTCAATTTCGTCTCGCAGGATAGCGAATTCACGGCCAGCTATGCCTTGATCGTCGTCAAGTCCAGCACCGTGCTACAAGGTCACGCTGCGCCTGAAAGGCCGCATCGAGAATGTCGATGCCAGCTCCGATCCGGCCGAAGGGGGACAAGTGGAGTTCAAGGGTGACACAGCCTACATCCCCCTGTATCTGGCCAACAACGAGGCGGCGCTGGCGGCGCGGCGCTACGGCACGCGCGACGCGGGTAGCGATTCGTGGGCCACACGCCTGACCATCGCCTGGCTGGCGGGCAAGACTTATCGTTTCGACGACATCAGCAGCCAGCACGTGACGCAAACGGAAACGGGGCGTTCCATCCTCGGCCACAGCGGCCACAGCGACGGCCAGCAGATCGACTTGCGCTACGCGGACGGCGCGGGCGGCTACTCGGACGCGCTGGGCGGCCAGAACGATGGCGCCGCGACAGATTCAGGCGGGCAAGTCGGACAGTTCCAGCTCCGAAAACCCCGCCCGGCGCCGCGCTTCCAGGTTGAACGGCCCGCGCAGGGTCGGCGCTTCGTAGCGCAGCGCCAGTTCAGCATAGGTGGCGCGCAATTCCAGGCCGCGCTGCTCGCACAGGTAGCCGTACCAGCGGTTGCCGATCTCCACATGCCCCACTTCATCGCGCAAGATGATGTCGAGGATGGCGGCGGCGGCCATGTCGCCCGCCTGCGCCAGCTTGGCGCGCAGCGGCGGAATCGCATCCAGGCCCCGCGCTTCCAGGGTGCGCGGCACCAGCGCCATGCGCGCCAGCACGTCGCCGCGCGTCTTGTCGACCATTTCCCACAGGCTGTCGTGGCCGGGAAAGTCGCCATACGTATGGCCCAACACTTGCAAGTGCGCCTGCAGCATGGCAAAGTGCGTGGCTTCCTCCTTAGCCACGCGCAGCCAGTCCGTGTAGTACTCTGCAGGCAGGTCCGGGAAGCGCCACAGGGCGTCCAGCGCCAGGTTCATCGCATTGAATTCGATATGCGCGAGCGCATGCACGAGCATGGCGCGCCCTTCCGGCGTAATCATCGAGCGCCGCCCCACCAGACGCGGCGGCACCAGTTCCGGGCGCTCGGGACGGCCCGGCACGGGGCCGGTGGGCGCCAAAGGCGCATGCGCATCGAGCGAAAGTTGCGCCTCGGCCATGGCCGCCACCATCGCCACCTTGGTGGCCGGATCCGGTTCGAGCAGGCAGGCGAGCGCATACGTGCGCAATTCCTGCGGCGCGGTGAAGGTCAGTGGGAATGTTGCGTGCATGGTATTTCCTTGGTGCGCTGATGCCGATAAGGGGCGCAGTGTATCAAATAGCCTGCCCCAGCAGCCAGTCCAGCAGCGCCTGCACGCGCGCCGGCGGCACGGTGCGCCCGCTGTGCACGAGGTAATACGCCTGCGGGCTGGCCAGGGCAAACCCGCCGAATGGCAAGACCAGCTGGCCGCTGGCCAGCCACGGCTGCACCAGCTGGCGCCGGCCCATGGCCACGCCCGCGTGGTGGATGGCCGCCTGCGCGCACAGATCGGCGCGGTCGAAACGCAGGCTGCGCGCCGGCAAGTTCACCTCTGGCGCCTGCGCGCCCAGCCACAGCCGCCATTCGGCATCGGGCGCGCAGGCGGGCCAGGCCAGGGTGTCGTGCAACAGGGTCGCGCCGGGCAGGTGTTGCGGCGCATCCTGCAAGCCATGTTCGCGTGCGTAGGCGGGGCTGCAGACAGGCGCCAGCCACTCATCCATCAGCTTGCGCGATACGAGGCCAGGAAAGTGGCCGTCGCCATAGTGCAAGGCCAGGTCGACCTGGCCGGCGCGAAAGTCCACGCTATCATTGCCCACGCGCAAGTCAATCGACAATGCCGGATACTGCGCAGCGAACCCTGCCAGGCGCGGCACCAGCCAGCACTGGGCGATGGAGGGACGCGCATGCACGGTGATGCTGCCCGCCAGCGCATCGCCGCCGGCCAGCGCCGCCTGCAAGCCGTCCCAGCCAGTTTGCAGGGCGAGAAAGATGCGCTCGCCATCCGCCGTCAGCTTGACTTGCCGCGTCAGGCGCTGGAACAAGCGCAGACCCAGCCCCGCTTCCAGCCGGGCGATGCGGTGGCTGACAGCGCTGGGCGTGAGCGCCAGTTCCTGCGCGGCCAGCGCGAAACTGGCGTGGCGCGCCGCCACCAGGAAAGTGTGCAGGTTGGCGAACTGGCTGGCCGTCAGCGTGGCCCCAAGCGTGGCCCTGATCGGCGCGCCGGCCGGCATCAATCGGCTCCGGCCGCCAGCAGCGCGCGGCCACGCGCCACGTAGGCCGCCATTTCCTCCTGCGGCACCATGCTGCCGCCCGTGCCCCACACCAAGTGCGTGGCAGTATCCAGGTATTGCTGGTATTGCGGCGCCGCCAGCACGGGAGGAATACCCGCGAAACCAGCCACGGCGGACGGTTCCAGGCGCAAGCCTTGCGTTTGCTCAAGCAGCGCCAGCAAACGGTACAGTTCTTCATCCGTGACGGTGGCGTAGCCGTCGATCAGCCGCTGCATGGCGCGCCCGACGAAGCCGGACGGGCGCCCCACGGCCAGGCCATCGGCGGCCGTGAGGTTGTCGATGCCGATCTCCTGCACGCTGATGCCTTCATGCAAGCCCGTGTGCACGCCCAGCAGCATGCACGGCGCATGCGTCGGCTCGACGAATACGCAGTGAACGGCATCGCCAAAGGCCAGCTTCAAGCCGAAGGCCACGCCGCCGGGGCCGCCGCCCACGCCGCACGGCAAGTACACGAACAGCGGGTGCTGCGCATCGACCGCGACGCCGGCAGCGTCAAACTGCGCTTTCAGGCGCTCCCCCGCCACCGCGTAGCCGAGAAACAGGTCGTGCGAGTTTTCATCGTCGACGAAGTGGCAAGTCGGGTCGTTCTCTGCCTGCCTGCGCCCCGCTTCCACGGCCACGCTGTAGTCGGTCGCGTATTCGACGACGGTGACGCCGTGGCTGCGCAATTTCTCCTTCTTCCACTGGCGCGCATCGGCTGACATGTGCACGGTGGCGCGAAAGCCCAGGCGCGCGCTCATGATGCCGATCGACAAGCCCAGATTACCCGTGGAGCCGACGGCGATCGCATACTGGCCGAAAAACGCGCGCACGGCGTCGCTGGCCAGCAGGCTGTAATCGTCGCCCTCCTTCACCAGCCCTGCGTCCAGCGCCAGCATTTCCGCGTGCTTCAGCACTTCATAGATGCCGCCACGCGCCTTGATCGAGCCGGAAATGGGCAAATGGCTGTCCTGCTTGAGCCACAGCTGACCGCTCGTCATGCCCAACGTTGCCTGCATGGCCGGCAGCGGCACGACGGGTGACTCGATGATGCCGCCGCTGGCCTGCGTTTCGGGAAACGCCTTCGCCAGGTACGGTGCAAAACGTGCCAGGCGCGCGCTGGCGTCGGCCACGTCATCCGCCGTCAAGCCCACGTCGTTCAAGGCCTCGGCCGCCGGCGCGATGCCGGGATTGAACCAGCTCAAGGGCTGCAAGGCCATCAATTCTGTAATCAGGGGAAATTTTTCGCGCAGCGCGGCGATGGCGGGAGTGGGCAGCATGGCAACCTCGTGAAGGGACAAGCCATGATTAGACCGCATCCGGGCGCCGCTGGCAAAGGATGGTTGATCAGGCAATGGGTGACGGGAGGTCATCTATCATGATCGGGACGGACGGAATAGCTGCTACTGCAAAAAATACTATTCGCCAGCAGAAAGGACCCTGGATTTTCTTCCGCTTAAGAGCGATGCAATAAACACGGCTGGAAAACAGGCTAACCAAAGATAGCATCCGGCGCCGAACCCCAGCACCGTGGCGGAATCGTTATCGTTGGGAACTGTTTTGAGGCCAAATGCAGTCAATGCCAGCGCAAAACCAAAAAAGGCAGCCAGCTTTGCAGCGCTTGGCTTCTCTTTCGAAAAGTACATGGCAAAAATAAGCAGCGGATTGGCAAACCATGCAAAACTACCGGCCAAAGGCCCTAGCCAACCGAGCAATAACACGCCCCACCCCGGCATGACTTCGTTGGAGGTCACTATTCCTGTCAATAATAATGACGCCACATACGCAACAACTGTAATGGACAGAATGATGCCGGACACGTCCTCGCCAAGTAATTTCTTATATTTCATAGGTTTCCGATGGCACGAACTGGGGAAGCAAGACGAATGCTCATTCGGCCGCTATTGGCAGCCGGGTGCCCGTCCATCCAATATTAACTAGGAGTAATATCAATCTGTTTACGGTTTCAACGGCATAGAGCCAACTTCATACCAAACCCGAATACCTCGCTCAACCTGAGTGATCGCCATCCAGCCTCTGGTTTCCGTGATGGTTTCGATGCTGACAGGACGAACTCCGTTTTTTACCAGCCATTCATTTGCCAATACCAGCGAGCTGTCCATTCCATCGGAGAGAGGACTGCCCGCCGTAGATGAGCGGAAATCTTTAAATGCGATCATGCATGCCTTTCTTGTCAATCGTCACAATAACTTCCAGAAGCACCGCTTGAAGTCAATGTCCCGCGCTTACCACCAGCAGCTCGTCCAGCGCCGCCAATTCCCCATCACTGCCTGGCGCTACGCACTACCGCCTCGACACATTTGAACAGCGCATCACTCTTTTCAGAGCCATGAAGCTGTTGGCACTTCTCCACCTGCGGCCGCAGGTTCGCAAGGCGTGGCACCCTTGCACCGCCCAACGTTTCGCCAAAGCAGGCCTCGGCGCGGTAGGCAAACTGGGACTGCGTCGAAAGCTCCGGTAAATCAAAGGCATCTTCAATGCTCTCGCGCATGGCACTGACCACGCGCAATGTCATGCCTTTCGGGCTATCCGGAAGCAGCGCCAAGACTTCCGCCTTGCTGCGTCCTTGCTGCCGCAGTTCCCCTGCGGCCAAGGCCGACTTCACCTGTGCGGCGCACAGGGTATTTGATGCTTCGATTAATGCCATGGGGTCCGGAATCGACCAGGGTTCTGGCGTTTGCGCATGCGCCACGATACTAAAAACTGTGGCAAAGATAAAACAGGAAACGTTTTTCATCATTCTGAATGGCCGATAACTTTACATTAAAGGTCAAATCATAACTGCACGGCCGATATTTGTTATCGAAATTTCCAACAATACGCACCTTCGTCCCTTTCCTTAACGGGACGAAGGTGCGCTATTTCCGTTTTAGAACGTCAACTGCAGCCCCATATCAATCGACCGCCCCTCGGCCGGCAAGGCTTGCAACGCCCCGCCATTCGCTTTCAGCCCCGACAAATACACGCCACCGAGCGGGTCCGCATACGCGCGGTTGAACAAGTTGCTCACGCCCGCGCTCAGGCTGGCCATCTTGCTCAATGCCACGCTGCTGCGCAGGTTGACGAGGGCGTAGCCGCCCGTCTCGGGTTCGAAGCGGCGCGCATCGACCTTATCCTTGCGGGCAACGATCTTCGTTTCGATGCGGCTGCTCCAGGCGCCCAGCTTGTGCTCGACGGCCAGCAAGGCGTTGAACGGCATCATGCGGTACAGGTCGCCGCCATCGCTGCGTTTGCCCCGCGTGTAAGCGGCATTGCCCGTGGCCATGAGGCGGCCCCAGCGCGCGCTGCTGGCGAGCGGCAGCTGCCATGCCAGATTCACGCCATACAGCTTGGCGTCGTGGTTGGCAAAGCGCAGCAAGTTGCCATTCGCGCCCATTTTCATGTACGGGTGGAAAGACGCCAGCACGTCGACGTCGATGTAATTGTCGACCTTGCTGTAGTAGGGGTTGACGCGCAGGAACCAGCCCTCTTCGCCGCCGCCGTGCCAGTCGGCCGTGAACGCCGCCGTGTAAGCCGTCTCGCGCTTAAGGTCGATACTGCCCACGTAACCGTTGCCGTCGCCAAACCAGTTGGTCATGGTCATGGCCATCGAGCCGCGCCCCCACGAATAGCGCTCGTACAGGTTGGGCGAGCGCACCTTGCGCGCCAGCGCGAATGCATAGCTGCTGGCCGCGTCGGGCGTGAAGGTGGCTTGTGCCGTGGCATCGATATTCGTGTCGCGCTGGCTGCGGCTGCGCGCGTTGAAGGCCCTGGCGGCCATCAGGTCCGGCATGTTCATCATGTTGGTGCCATACGATTGCACGTCGCCCGTGTCCATGCGCACGGACTCACCGCGTAAGCCCAGCACGCTCGTCCAGCGCGCATCGTGGCGCGTTTCCAGTTCGCCGAACAGCACGGTGCGGTCGCGCTTGCCGTCGTTGATGTTCAGATAGGTACGCGGGCCCATCATCATGGAACCGGGCACGGCAGGCCAATAGTCGTCGAGGCGGAAACCGTGCCATTCCTGGCCCAGGCGCAACTCGCCAGCGCCCGTGGGCAGGCTGGCCATCAGCGCATAGCCCGTGTTGCGGCCATGCGTAATCATCGGCATTGAACCCTTGCGCTCGGGCGAGAAGAAGCCCATTTCATGGTCCGTCTGCTGCCAGTAGGCGCGCGCGTCAAGCACGCCCCAGCCGAACTCGCCTTTATAAGCGAGATTGGCGAACTGGCCGTGGTTGTCCGTCATGTCCATGTACTGGTTGGGAAAACCCTGGTACGGGATGTGCTGCACGCCGGCGCGCAGGGTCAGCTGCTGGCCCTGGCCTTTCGCCGCCAGGACGATGGCCTGATTAATGCTCTCAAACATGCTGCCCAGCACCTTGTTGCCGTGGCCATCGTCATAGCTGTGGCCGCGCGTGTAAGCACCGTTGTAACCGATGCTCAAGCTGTCGCTGGCCGCCGAGGCATGCACGCTGGTCGCCACGCTATTGTTGACGCTGCGTCCCGAGACGGCAAAGCTGCCTTGCGTCAGCAGCGCCGCGCCAGGCTGGGCGAACACGGGCGCGTTCGACTGCACTTCGATGGTGCCGGCGATGCTGTCGCCTCCCGCGCTGACGGGTGTGACGCCCGCGATCAGGCGGATGCGCTGCACTTGTTGCGGATCGATATAGGACAGCGGCGCATTCATATGATTGGCGCAGGCGGAGGTCAGTTCGATGCCGTCGATGCGAATCTTGATACGGTCATCCGCAAAGCCATTGACCACTGGCAAGCCGGATACGCCACCGCCTGCCGCCACGCTGTAGCCAGGCGTGCTCGACAGCATCAACGCCGTGTCGGCGGCGGGACGGTAGCCTTCCTTGACGCCCGTGACGATGACTTTCATCTCGGGCAAAACGGTGGTGTTTGCGTCACTGCGGGTTTGCGCCAAGGCAGGCATGGCGATGGCGAGGGAAATCAATAACGGTAAATGTTTCATGCTGCTGCTTTCAGATTCTGTATAGGTCAGACGAACAGACGCAAGCGCACGACACGCGCGGCGCAAGGCAGTTCAGGGGAAGGGACAGGTCAGAAAGCGGCGGGCGGGCCACGGGGCTGGACAGGCGTCCAGGCGAACAGCGGCGTGGCGGACTGGTAGAACAGCTCGGGCAGCATGCCCGTGAGGATTTCTCCGGAGGCGGGCACGAGGGAGGTAGGCGGAATCGATAAAGTGTCAGCATGCATGCTGCAGCAGGGGCAGTCGGTCATGCGCATGCCCGATTTTTCAGGCGCCGATGGCTGCTCCGCGCCGTAGCGGACGGGCATGGCTTGCATGCCGCCCGCCACCGAGCAGATTTCCAGGCTGGGCACGGCCATGCCGCTGGCGACCGTCAGCGCGCGCGACACCGTAGGGGCGAGCGCGGCCAGGAAGATGGCGATACACGCGATCCACAGGACGATGCTGGCCTTGCTTTTGCAGATGAACATGGCAACATTGTATCAGCGCAAGCACCCTGCGCACAGGGCGCAGGTCAAGCCTGACTTACACGCCTAACAAAACCGTAGCGAGCGGAAGGGAGAGGTGGCTGAGAAGCGCAACCGCGCTTGAGCACGGTGAGCATCGCAGGCCGCCTATACCGACGCGCAGTAGGTTTTGATAGGCGTTCTTACAAATCCACCTTCATCGACAGCTTGATGGCGCGCGGCGCACCGGACGCCAGGCGCGTGCCGGCACCAGCCCAGTAGCGTTTGTCGGCCGCATTTTCCACGTTCAACTGCCACACGACAGACGTGTTCATTACCGTGCTGGCATAGCGGGCGCCGGCACTGAAGAGTGTCACCCCGCCCAGGAAAGCCTGGTTCAGGTCGTTGACGGGACGGGCGCTGTTGTAATACGCGCCGCCGTTGACAGACAGGCCCGGCACAGAGTCAAACGCGTAGGCGAGGAAGGCGCTGCCCGTGCGCTTGGACGCGTTTTCCGGCGCCTTGCCGTTGTAATCGGCGTTGATGTGGGCAAACTTCGGGTCGAGCAACTGCGCCGACGTCTGCCACGACAACTGACGCGTCAGCTTGCCTTGCGTCGAGACTTCCAGACCACGGTAGCGCTGTTCGCCATCCGACGTGAATACATTGCTGGCATTCGTGTAGTAGCCGGGGCGCGTGATGTCGAACAATGCGGCGGAGACCAAGGTGCCGCCCGGCGTCAGCCAGCGCGCGCCCAGCTCTTTCTGTTTGCTCACGCCAGGCGCCATCTTGACGCCCTGGTTGACGGTGCCCGTCGGGCCCGTCTCGCCCTCTTCCAGTCCCCGCGCCGTCGAGGCGTAGAACGAGATGGCTGGCGTCAGCTTGTAGATCAATGACGCCATCGGCGTGGTCTTGCTGACGTCGTAATGGCTGGCGCCCTGGTCGCTCTGGTAACTGCTGCGGCGCACGCCGATGACGCTTTGCCATTGCGGGCTGAAGACCATGCGGTCGAGCGCGTACAAGCCCGTGTCGCGCGTGTCCAGCCCAGCCGTCGTCGGCGAAGTCGGCTTGGGACCGAACACGACATTCGTCACGGGCACGGGCTGGTACAGGTTTTGCGAAGCAATCGTATAGTTGCTCTGATAAATAGGATCTTGCGACTTGTCCGTGCGCGAAGCGCCCAGGGTCAGTTCATGGGCGATGAAACCCGTATTGAAATTGCCGGCCAGTTCCGCGCGCAGCAAGTCCGACGCAGTCACGCTGTGCTGGATATTGCCCGTGATGCGGCCCGCACCCGTGGCCAGCGCAGCAGCGTTGTTCAGGCGGAAGATGGCCAGGCGGCGGTCGCGCGCCGTTTCCGAATGGCCCGCCTCCACCGTCAAGGCCCAGCCATCCGTGATGGCATAGTCGGCGCGCAATTGCGCGTTTTTCGTTTGCGCCTCGAACGCCGACCAGTCGGGGCCGATCAACTGGCGCGGATCGACGGCGCGCGGCAAACTGATCACGCCTTTCACGGCCGTGGGCAAGGCCACGCCCGCCTGCTCCGTCACCTTGCGGCGCTCGTATTCCAGGTCCGCCTTCAGCAGCAGCTTGTTCGTCACGCGCCAGTCGAGCGCCGTGGAGATAAAACGGCGGTTGCCATTGCCCACCTTATCCAGGTAGGAACCGAGCGTCCCGCCAGCCGCATTGATGCGCACGCCGAATTCCTGCGCCTCTCCAAAGCGGCGGCCCACGTCGACATTCGCCACGGCACTGCCACGGTCGTCGAGGCTCAAGCCCACGCTGGTGACGGGCTTGCTGCCGGCCCGCTTGGTGACGAAGTTGACCACGCCCGCCGGCGAAGTAAAGCCGTAGTACAGGGCCGAGGCGCCCTTCAGCACTTCCACCCTTTCCTTGTTTTCCATGGGAACTTGCGAGAAGTTCATGATGGGCATGGAACCGTTAAGTCGGTAATTCGTGCGGTTTTCCACGGCAATGCCGCGTATGACCAATTGATCCCACGTTTCGCCGCCATTTTGCTGGCGCGTCACGCCCGCCGTATTGCGCACGGCATCGTACAGGCCCGAGACGGCTTGCTGCTCCAGCAATTCGCGCGTGATCACATTGACGGTCGATGGGACGTCCATGATATTGGCGCCACGAAAAGTGCCAGCCTCCGTGGTGACAGGCACCAGGCCTTGCGCGCGCGCGCCCGTCACCTGTACAGCTTGCATGACTTTCTCATCGCCAGCCGTGAAATCGTCCTGGCCATTGGCACCATTGGCCGCGCTGGCCGCATGGGAAGCGAAGGCCAGCGACAAGGCGGCGGCCACTGGAAGTAGTTGCAAGGAAGGAAATGCTGCACGCATAAAGACAGGTCTTTCAATAGAAAACAGTAATGGAGGAAACTTCAAGTTACGCGGCATGATATTCGTAACGAGAATCATTCGCAATAAATAAGTGACAATTCGTGAGAATGTGAAAGTTTTCACAAGATAAACAGTGTGCCTGGCAGCCTGTTATCACATGAACACGTTTGGATTTTGCAGACGAGGCCGCAAAGAGGCATACTGACAGTCACGGCACGCGCGATGTGCCGCCCAACAAGATCAAAAGGTTAGTTTGTGAACACAATCGACAACAAAAGCGTGCAGACGAAAACATTTCGCTGGAAACGCTGGCAGCGCTGGGCCGTTGGCACAGGCTGCGCCCTGGCCGCCTACAGCGCGGCCGGCTTCTGGCTGGTGCCCTACGTCATCAAAAACCAGCTACCCAAATTTGCCGAGAAAGAACTCGCGCGCCAGGCGAGCATCGCCGACGTGCGCTTCAATCCATTCACCTTGCGGCTGGAAGCGGACCAGATTGCTTTCAAGGAAGCGCCCAGCGCAGATGGCAAGGGCGGCACGAGCGGTGCCCCACTGCTGTCCATCGGCTCCCTGGCCGTGCAACTGGAATGGAAATCCATCGTGCGCCGCGCCTGGAGCCTGGCGGAAATCCGCATCACGGCACCACAGACGCATTTGACCATCACGCCGGACGGCAAGTTCAACCTTGCTGAAGTGCTGGCTACCTGGCAACGCAATCACCGGGAAAAGAGCGACGGCGGCATGCCACGCCTCGTCATCGCCCACTTTGCGCTGGAACAAGGCAAAGTGGACTGGCAAGACCAGAAGGCCGGCTATGCGGATAACTTCACGCCAATCAACTTTACGCTCGACAATATCTCCACCCTGCCTGACGCCAACGGCAGCTATAGCCTCAGCGCCGATGCGGCGCGCGGCGGCAAGCTGCACTGGCGCGGCACGGCCTCGCTCAGCCCGATTCGTGGCGAAGGCGAACTGATTCTGAACGACGCCTCCCTGCCCGGCCTGGCCGCGTATTTGAAAGCGTACACGCGCGCGACCGTCGCCAGCGGCAAGCTGTCGGCACGCCTGCCCTACGCCTTTTCCTATGCGGATGGCACGCTGCAAGCCACGCTCAAAAACGCGGGCCTGGCCTTGCGCGACCTGGCATTGGCACAAGACGGCAAGGGCGCACCGTTTACCTCGCTGAACACCCTGGGCGTCGCCGGCGTCAACGCCGACCTGGCACGCCAAAGCGTGACGATCGACAAGATCAATCTGTACGGCGGCAAGGTGGCCGTGCGTCGTGATGCCAGGGGCGAGATCGACGTGGCGAACCTGATGCTGCCTGGCAATCCCGCACCGGCTGCATCGGCAGCCACCGTGCCTGCCGCACCAGCCAAGCCTGGCAAGTGGAAGGTGGACTTGAAACAACTGGCGCTGGCCAACGTGGACGTCTCCGCCATCGATGAAACCGTCTCGCCTGCCCTGCAGCTGAGTGCGAAACAGGTGCAACTGCAGTTGCAACTGGGCTTGCAACAAGGTCCAGAGGGCATGGCCACCGTCATCGACGGCGCGCACTTTGCGCTCGCCGACCTCGCCATGCAGCGGGGCGCGCAAACACCGTTCAAACTGGAGCAATTGGGCTTTACGGAAGGCAAGATCGACCTGGCGGCGCATACCGTGCACCTGGGCGCGCTGACGGCCAGCGGCGCGCAGATCGACCTGGCCCGCAATCGCCAGGGAGAGTTTGCGATTGCGCAACAGCTGCCCGTGTTTGCCTCCGGCAAAGCCGACTCTGCCAAGGATGTGCCGTCCTCGCCCTGGTCCACCAAGGTAGACAAGGTGGAACTGAGCAAGTTCGGCGCCCGTTTCGATGACGCGGGCACCGGCATCAAGGGCACGCTGCAGGATGCGCGGCTCTCCTTGCAAAACGTCAGCAACGATATGAAGCAGGCGCTGCCGTTCGAGCTGGGCCTGGGCTTGCGCGAAGGCGGCTTGCTCACCGCCAACGGCAAGTTCGTGCCGGGCACGGGCGCCGTCGATGCGCAATTGAACCTTGAACAGCTGACCCTGGCGCCCGTGCAACCGTTGCTGGCGCAGCATCTGAAACTGAAGCTGGCGGGTGGCTCGCTCTCCGGCAGCGGCCGCCTGACGACGGGCGGCGGCGCGCCGAAAGCGCCGAAAGTGCGCTATGTGGGCGGCGTGGATATCGCCGGCCTGGTGCTCAATGAAACGGATGGCAAGCGTTTTGCTTCATGGAAAAGTGTGCGTGCCGACAAGCTGACGGCCAGCGTGGGTCCCGATTTTGTCGACATCCCTGAGCTGCGCGTGGTGGAACCGAACGCCCAGCTGATCATCGAAAACGACCGCAGCCTGAACGCGCAGCGCTTGCTGGTGAAGGCGCCGGAGCCGGCAATCGCGCCGTCGGCCGGCCCCGTCGTCACCGCCACGCCAACTGCCGACGCTGCGTTCCCCGTGCGCGTGCGCCGCGTGCGCCTGCAAAACGCCAAGCTGGACTTCGCCGACCTGAGCTTGCGGCCCCAGTTCGCCGCCAAGATTTATGAACTCAATGGCGTCATCACGGGCCTGTCGACGAAACGCGATGCGCGCAGTCAGATTGAACTCGATGGCCGCATCGACGAATTCGGCCTGGCGCGCGTGCGCGGTCAGCTGAACCCGTTCGCGCCCACCGACAACACGGACTTGAACGTGGTCTTCAAGAACGTCGACATGGTGTCCGCCTCGCCGTACACGATGAAGTTCGCCGGTTACAAGGTGGCCGAAGGCAAGATTTCGCTGGACTTGCAATACAAGGTGCGCAATCGCCAGCTCGACGGCACCAACCAGATCGTGCTCGACAAGCTGACCCTGGGCGAGCGCATCGACAGCCCGGACGCACTGAAGCTGCCTTTGGAACTGGCACTGGCCATCCTCAAGGATAGCGACGGGCGCATCGACCTGGGGCTGCCCGTGTCGGGCGACATGAACGACCCACAATTCAGCTATGGCGCCCTGATCTGGAAAGCCGTGGGCAATGTGCTGACGAAAATCGTCACGGCGCCGTTCCGCGCGCTGGGCAACTTGCTGGGCATCAGCGCCGACAAGCTCGAAGCCATCGACTTCGATGCGGGCAGCGCCGTGCTGCTGCCGCCCGAACGGGAAAAGCTCAAGCAGGTGGCGCAAATCCTCGCCAAGCGCGAACAGCTGAAGCTGGCCGTGCCGGGCCAGTACAGCGACACGGACGGGGCCGCCCTGCGCGCCCAGGCCGTGCGCCGCACCGTCGCCGCCAAGGCCGGCATCAAGCTGGAAGCAGGCGAAGAACCGGGTCCGCTGAACCTGGGCGAACGCAAGATACGGGGCGCCCTGCGCGACCTGTACGGCGAACGCTTCGGCAAGGCCGAGCTGGACAAGCAGAAGAAGGCGGCGGAGTCGGCCGCGCCTGTGGCAGCGGCGGCCTCATCTGCCGCATCCGCTCCGGCGGCGGCAAAAATCCCCGTCTTCCAACGCCTGGGCAAGCTGATAGAAGGCGAGCCGCAAGTGGCCGATACGGGCGCCTTCTATACCGGCTTGCGCGAGCAGCTGGAAGCCAAACAACCCTTGCCTGCCGATGCCTTGAGCAAGCTGGGCGCCCAGCGCAGCGCGGCGATTTTGGCCGCTTTGCAGCAGGACGGCACGCCAGCGGCCAGGGTCAGCGCGGGCGCGCCGGAAAAAACGGAGGCCGCGCCCGGCAAGCTGGTGGGACTGAAGCTGGGATTGGCGGCGCAATAAGAAAGGGCTACCCCGGTCTGGCGGCAGCCCCTGGTTGGATGATGCGGGCTCACGCCCGCTGATCTGCCCGGCCCTTCCTACTTTTTCTTTTCCACAGCCTCATCCGGCAACGCAAACGCCACCAGGCTATCGCCCATCTTCGTGCCCAGCGAACCGTGGCCGCCGGCCATGACGACGACATATTGCTTGCCCGTCTTGTCGGAGACATAGCTCATCGGCGTCGCCTGGCCGCCGGCCGGCAGGCGGGCTTTCCACACGGTCTTGCCGTTGCGCACGTCGTAGCCACGGATGGTGTAGTCGAGCGTGCTGCTGAGGAAGGCCACGCCACCGCCCGTGGTGCTCATGCCGCCCAGGCTGGGCACGCCCAGCGGCAAGGCGATGGGCACGGGCGCGCTGTCGCGCGTGGTGCCGTTCTTGTGCATCCACACTTTTTTCATGGTGCGCAGGTCGACGGCAGCGATATAGCCCCAGGGCGGAGCCTGGCATGGGAAACCCAGCGGCGACAGGAAGGGCTTGATTTCCACGGCAAACGGCACGCCCGTCTGCGGCTGCAAGCCCATTTCCGTGCCCGTGCCACCCTTCGCGTTGGCTTGCGCGCGCGGCACCAGGCGTTCCAGAAAACCCATGTAGTCAGGGTTGACCAGCAGCAATTGCCGGACCGGATCGACGGCCGCCCCGCCCCACTCGAAGATGCCCAGCGGGCCCGGCGAGATGATGGCGCCCTTGATCTTGCCTTCGGCCACCGTTTGCGGCGTGAACGGCCCCTCATAACGGTGCTGGCGGAAGATGATGCGGCACGCCAGCTGGTCGAACGGCGTGGTGCCCCACATATCCGTTTCGCTGATGTTTTTCTCGGGCAGGAAAGTGAGGGCCGAGAATGGCTGCGTGGGCGACAAACGGTCGCCCGGGGCGGGGTTATTCGTCGGCACGGGTTTTTCCGGCGCCGGCACGACCAGGCTGCCATCGCGCCGGTCAATCACATAGATATCGCCGCGCTTGGTGGTGGCCACGACCGATGGAACTTTACCTTTCGGCGTATCGATGTCGACCAGCGTGGGCTGGCCGCCGATATCCATGTCCCAGATATCGTGGTGCACGGTCTGGTAGACCCAGCGCACCTTGCCCGTTGCCAGGTCCAGCGCGACGATGGCGCTATTGTATTTCTCGCCATGGGGGTTGCGGTTGCCGCCCCAGGTATCGGGGGTTTCATTGCCCATCGGGACGTACACCATGCCCAGTTTTTCATCCACGCTGGACACGCCCCAGGAGTTGGGTGAATTGTTGGTATAGGTCTTGCCATCGGCAATCGGCGCCGTGTCGTCCGGGTTCGACGCATCCCAGTTCCACATCAGCTTGCCGGTGACAGGATCGTAGCCGCGAATCACGCCTGACGGTTCTTCCGTGGAAAAGTTGTCCGTCACGCTGGCGGCCATCACCACCACGTTCTGCGCCACGGCCGGCGGCGAGGTCGGCATCAAAAAGCCCCGCTTCTTCATGCCCATGCCGTGGTACAGGCCGATCACCCCGTTTTCGCCGAAGCTTTTGCACGCTTCGCCCGTATCGGCATTGACGGCGATCAAGGTGGCGTCCATGGTGGGCGCAAAGATGCGGCGCGGACATTCCATGCCGGCCGCCTCGGGTGCAGGGTCGCCCTTGGCGCGGCCCGCGTTGACATCCCAGTACGCGACGCCGCGGCAAATCATGTGCTGATAACTGGAGGCATCGCGGTTGATCTTCGGATCGTGGCGCCACAGCTCCTTGCCCGTGTCCGGGTCCAGCGCGATGACGATGTTATGCGGCGTACACAGATACAGCATGCCGTTCACTTTCAGGGGCGTGACTTCGTTGGCGATCTCGCCCGGGTCGTTCGGTCCCTTGAAGTCGCCCGTGTGGTACACCCAAGCCTGTTTCAGCTGCGCGGCGTTGGCTGGCGTGATCTGCGCGGCCGGCGCATAGCGGTCGCCATAGCCGGAGCGGCCATACGCGGCCCAGTCGTTGGGCGCCACGCCCGGCGCGAGATCGCCTTGCGGCACGGCAGCCATGTTCTCGGCCGGGACTTCGCCGTGCAAAGTAGTGTAATCCTGGAACAAGGAAAACACGCCCACGGCAGCCGTCAGCACCACGGCGGCCGCCAGGGCGCTCTTGCCCGCGTCGCGTGGTTTCGCGCCTGCGGCCAGTGGCGGATCGAGGCGGCGGTCGATGAAGGGCAGCAGCAGCCAGACGGCGGCGGCGAACCAGATATCGAGGCGGGGCAGCAATTGCCACCAGTCGAACTTCACTTCGATGACGGACCAGATCAGGGTGGCGAACAGCAGCAGCGCGAGAAACAGCTGGGCGCTGCGCCGCCCCTTCCACACCAGCGCACCGGCGACCAGCATGCCGATACCGGCCACGACGTAATACCAGGAGCCGCCAAGGCTCACGAGCCAGGCGCCGCCGCCGGCAAGCGCCAGGCCCAGCAAGATAAAGATGACTGCGGTGATGATAAGCAAAGGTCCAGGCCGGGCAGAGACAGTCATGATGCTCCTTCACAAGAGTCAATCGGCGGCACGCGACTGCGCACCGTATTTGATGGCGATCAAGGAATGCCATTTTTTCACTAATTGGCAAAGCATGCCACACGCCACAACGCGATATGCGCGCGGTGTTGCTTTTCATCACACCCCATCCTTCGCTCAGTCCGCCTTCATCGGCACCCTGAAAAAACATGGAATAAATCAAATAAACAACAAATTTCTCGAATAAATTGAATTTTTATCGTAAAATGAAAAAATAAAGCAAATGAACCGATTTTCCCGATTTTCAACCTTCACGTGGAGCGGCGCCCATCATGACTATCGCCCAACGCCTGTATGCATTGATACTCTCCGTCGTCCTGGGGCTGGCATCGCTGGCCGGCTTCAGCATCTATCAAATGGACCGCGTGTACACGGCGGCCAGCTACGCCACGGTCAACACCGTTCCCAGCCTGCTGACCCTGAACCAGGCCTTTGTACCGTTCACGCAAATGCGCACGGCCGTCTGGCAGCACATGGCCAGCAAGGATGCCGCCGTGCGCGACAGGCTGGAAGCAGGCATCAAGGAGGCGCGCGCGGCAGTCAGCCAGGCGCTCGACAAATATGAGAAAGAGAATATTTCCGACGAGCAAGACAAAGTCTTGCTGGCCGCGGACCGTGCCTTACTGCTGCGCTACGACGCCGTGCGCGACGAGGTACTGGCACTGTCGAAGGCCGGCGAGCTCGACGCGGCGCGCGAATTGCTGATGCAGAACCAGCCCATCATCAAGGAACTGGTCGACGCCCTTGCTGCCCACCACCACTACAACGAAAGCCTGGCAGCCAAGGGCGCGGCCGAAGGAGCCGACGCCGCTGCCAGCGCGCGCTGGATTTCCATCAGCCTGGCCCTGGCCGTGACGGTACTGGTGACCGGCATGGGCTTGCTGCTGGCGCGGCGCATCGTCGCCTCGCTGGCCAGCGCCATCGGCGTGGCCCGCACCATCGCAGGCGGCGACCTCAGCGTACAGGTCAAGGCTACTTCGAACGACGAAGTGGGCCAGTTGATGACAGCCATGGCCGAGATGAGCGAGAGTCTGGTGCGCATCGTCTCCGAAGTGCGTTCCGGCACGGAGACCATCAGTACGGCCTCGAGCGAGATCGCGGTGGGCAACCTGGACCTGTCGGCACGCACGGAACAGCAAGCCGGCTCGCTGGAAGAAACCGCCTCGGCCATGGAAGAACTGACGGCCACCGTGCGGCAAAACTCGGACAATGCCCGCCAGGCCAAGCAAATGGCCGTCAGCGCCTCGGAAAAGGCGGTACGGGGCGGCGAGGTGATGGGCGACGTCATCCGCACCATGGAGGCGATCGACAGCTCGTCCAACAAGATCGCCGACATCATCAGCGTTATCGACGGCATCGCCTTCCAGACCAACATCCTGGCCCTGAATGCGGCCGTGGAAGCGGCGCGCGCCGGGGAGCAAGGGCGCGGCTTCGCCGTCGTGGCGACCGAAGTGCGCAACCTGGCGCACCGTTCGGCGGCGGCGGCCAAGGAAATCAAGACACTCATCAGCGATTCCGTGGAACAGGTGGAACAAGGTGGCAAGCTGGTCCAGCAAGCCGGCGCGGCCATGACGGAAGTCGTCGACACGGTGCGCAGCGTGACCGACATCGTCAGCGAGATCTCGGCCGCCAGCGCAGAGCAAAGCACGGGCATCGACGAAATTAACCGCGCCATCACGCAGATGGATGAGGTCACGCAACAGAATGCGGCCCTGGTCGAAGAAGCGGCAGCGGCATCGCAATCGCTGCAGGAGCAGGCGGGCAACCTGGCCAGCGTGGTCGGCGCCTTCAAGCTGGCGCATGGCCAGGCCAACGCGGCGCAACAGAGCACGCCGGTGCGTCGCGCCCCGGCCGCACAGCCGCCTGCACCGCGCAAGAAGGCGCCGCTCAGGCTGGTCGCCCGGCGCGCCGCCGGTCAGGCCAGAAGCACGGCCGCAGCTGACGGCGGCGACTGGGAAGAATTCTGAACCAGCCGCGACGCAGGATCACCGGCATCGATCGCCCTGGAGCATCGCCATGACATCCGTTTTCAACCACTCTCACTGCGTGCAGGCATGGCCATGAACGCCTTCCTCGCCGTCCATCCTTACCTTCGCTGCGACGACGTCTCGGTGGTACGGCCGGCGCTGGCCCTGGCAGTCCTGCTGTTGCTGCTGGCCGCCCTGCTCTGGCACCGCCTCCGCTGGCGTCAGGCCGGCCGCGCGCCGGTTGCCGATCTGCATCAACTGCTGCAAACGCGCAGGGCCAACCAACCGGGCAAGGCGGAAGATACGGCGCTGCCACGGCCTGAGCCCGAGGTGCCGGACACGCCGCCGTTCGAGCTGGCCCGCCTGGATGCCATGTTCGGCTGCGACAGGCGCCTGCAGGGAGAGATTCTGGCCCTGTTCGTGGCCGAGACGCGCGACCGCCTGGCCGGCATCGCCCATGCGCTGCGCTGCGAACGGCCCGCCCCGGCACGCGTGCTGGCGCAGGAAATTCTCGACAGCAGCCACGCCATGGGACTGCTCCCACTGCAGGCACTGGCGCGCCAGGCCGTGCATGCGGGCTTTTCCAACGATATCAGCGCGCTGCGCCGCCTGCATGCAGACCTGCTGATGGCGCTCGACGTGCTGTCGCAAGCGGTCACCGCCCTGCAAACAGGCGCCGCGCAAGCGGATGACTGCAGCGGCATTGGGAGCCGGCCATGAATGCGCACATCGATCTGGCGAGCCTGCTCGGCGGCGCCATCCTGTCCACGCCCGCCTGCCGGCACCACTGGCTGGCGACGCTGTGCCAGCAGCAGCTGGCGTTCGATGAGCTGGCCGAACAACTGAGCTGCGATCCGGCCCTGACCGGCAAGCTTATCGGCCTGGCGAATGCCACCGTACGACCGGGCGAGCGCGTGTATGTGGCAGTCGACGCCGCGCTGCTGGCCGCCATCGGCCTGCCCGCCCTGCGCCAGGCGCTCGCCATCCCGGCCCTGCCAGCGGCCGGGTGTGCGCACTTCGACGAACAGCGATTCTGGTCGCACTCTCTGGCCATGGCCTGCGCCGCCCGCGTGGTGGGCGATGCGCTGCAACTGGCGCCGGCCAAAGAGTTGTACACTTGCGGCTTGCTGGCAAACATCGGCCAACTGGCCCTGGCCATGCTGCATCCGCAAGCGTATGGACAGCTGCTGGGCCAGCACGGCAGCGCTGCCAGGACGCTGCTGCTGTGCGAGGAATCGCGGCGCTTCGGCCACCATCAACTGGCGCTGTCAGCCAGCCTCATGCGGGGCTGGGGCTTGCCGGACATGCTGTGCGATGCCGTGCGCTGCCATGCCGCGCCGCCCGACTTCGGGCAGGCCGGACGCATGACAGACCTGGCCTGGCTACTGAAACTGGCCAGCAGTTTCGCCGACCTGATACTGAGCAATGGCGTGGGGCCGCGCGGACCGGCCATGGCCGCTGCGCGGGTACTGGATATGGATATAGAACACATGGAAACCCTGCTGCGCCACAGCAACGCGGAGTGGAGCGAATGGCGCGAGATCCTGGAGCCGCACGCCCATCTTGCCCTTTGCCGCACGCGCACCAGAGTCCGGCCCGCCGCACGGCAGGTTTTTAGTGAATTCATCTAATTTGTTGAAATTGATTTTTTGAGCGTGATTGCGTATCATTCCATTCAACTTCATCTTCGACCATAAAGCCCATCATGCACACTGCAGACGTATGCACTACCCAAAAGGCTGCCGAAATCCTCGGCATCTCGGTCACATCGGTGCAGCAATTGGTCGAGGCCGGCGTTATCGAAGCCTGGAAGACCAAGGGTGGCCACCGGCGCATTCCCCTCGCGGCCGTCGAGGCCTACAAGGGCAATCCGGGCCAGCCAGGCCAGGACCAGCGCGCGGCACGGGCCAACCGCCCTGCACCA
Source organism: Janthinobacterium pasteuri (assembly GCF_051380775.1). Taxonomy (NCBI): domain Bacteria; kingdom Pseudomonadati; phylum Pseudomonadota; class Betaproteobacteria; order Burkholderiales; family Oxalobacteraceae; genus Janthinobacterium; species Janthinobacterium pasteuri. The sequence goes on from NZ_JBNYXS010000011.1 coordinate 54,236, forward strand.
TCGGGCCGCCCGCCGTCCATCCTGGTGATCGAAGACAATCCGATCGAGCGCGCGCTGTATGAAAAGCAGATCGGTTCATGGGGCTTGCAGGCAAGCTTGCGCTTTTGCGAGAACGGCTACCAGGCGCTGATGGAAATCGCCCGCGACCAGCCCGACATCCTGCTGGCCGACATCATCATGGAAGGCATCGACGGCTACGAAGTGATCCGCACCATCCTGGCCGACCCGCTGCTGGCGGACATGCATATCGCCATGCTGTCGAGCCTGACGCCGGAAGAGCTGGAAGAACGCGGCGGCGTGCCGCCCGGCGTGGTGTTCTTTGCCAAGCCCGTCAATTACGACGAGCTGCGTGGCTATCTGCGCGCCTGCTGCGCCGGCCATGCGCGGCGCAACAGCCTGGCCGCCTAGCCCGCCACCGCTCCCCCTTCGCCACGGAGCCGCCATGCAAACCTATCGCCACATCGATCCAACCGTGCTGTTCCAGGCCTCCGGCCATGACCTGAAGATGTTCCGCGCCCTGTCCCAGACCTACCTTGACACGTCACCGGCCATGTTTGCGCGCGTGGAACAGGCCGTGCGCGGCGGCGCGGCGCAAGCCATCGTGCATAGCTGCCATACCTTGCGCGGCACCGTGGCCCTGCTGGGCGCCGGCGCCCTGGTAGCGCGCCTGGCAGAGCTGGAGCAACTGGTGCGTCACCAGGGCGTGGCTTGGTCCGGCTGGCTGGCGGAAACGGCAACGCTGCTCGACGCAGTGGAACAGGAGGTGCGCCGCAGCATGCACGAGTACACGGGCGCGCAGGCATGAACCCACGCCAGGCCGTCTTGCGCCTGGCGCACCGCTATCGCCCGCGCAGCACGGCAGCCGTAGTGGGCCTGGTGCTGGTGTGCCTGCTGGCGCTGCGCATCGTCGTTTCCGGCGTGCTGCTGTACCGCGAAGCCGTCGATGACTGGAAGCAGGATCTGTCCAAGCTGTCGCTGCTGCTGGCGGAAAACACGGCGCAAAGCATGACGGCGGCCCGCCTGGTGCTCGACGGCGTCAGCAACGACATCCAGGCCGCCGCCCCCGCAGACGCGGACGCGCTGGCCGCCGTCGTCGGCACCCCGGCCATGCACCAGATGCTGCGACACAAGATCGGCGGCGTGCCGCAAGTGGACGTCGTGTCCATCGTCGGCAGCGATGGCAGCGTGCTGGCCTTCAGCCGCGCCTATCCCGCGCCATCCATCCGCCTCGACGAGCGCGATTTCTTCGACTATCACCGGCGCCACCCGGACGGCGGCATGCATGTCAGCACGCCCGTGCAAAACAAGAGCAATGGCACCTGGACCTTTTATATCAGCCGGCGCATCAGCAGCCCGGACGGCCGCTTCCTGGGCGCGGTGCTGGTGGGCCTGTCGTGCGACTTCTTCAGCAAATTCTTCCGGAACACCAGCATCGGCGAACACTCGGCCTTTTCCCTGTACCGCAGCGACTACACGCTGCTGGCGCGCTGGCCAGCCGTACCCGCCATGATGGGCAAACGCAATCTGACGGGCAGTACCTACCGCCTGCTGGAACAGGGCAAGACGCATGGCGTGCTGCAGGTGGAATTGCCTCGCGCAGCCGACCAGGGACGCACGGTCGACCGCCTGGCCGCCATACGGCTGGTGCGCGACTATCCACTGGCTATCAACGTGACCATTACCGACGATGTCTACCTGGCGGCCTGGCGGCGCATGCTGCGCGCCATGGGCGGGGCGGCGGTCATCAGCCTGCTCGTGCTGGCCCTGGCCATCGCGCTGATCATGGCCCTGCTGCGGCGCCAGGAGCGCGACGCGGCCATGGCGCTGGCGCTGCAGGCGCGCGCGGAAGCGGCGAATGCCGCCAAGTCGCGCTTCCTGGCCATCATGAGCCACGAGATCCGCACGCCCATGGCCGGTATCGCCGGCATGACCGAACTGCTGCAGGAAACCGAACTCGACGCATCTCAGCAACAATATGCGCACCGCATCGGCGATGGCGTGCAGCACCTGATGCGCATCCTGAACGATATCCTCGACCTGTCCAGGGTGGAGGCTGGCCAGATGGGCATCGAGCTGCACGACTTCGACCCGCGCCTGCTGCTCGACGACGTGCTGGCGCTGCACCGCCCGCAAGCCGACAGGAAGAAGCTGCAACTTGTCAGCGAAATCGGCAACAGCGTGCCACAACGGGTATGCTCGGACCGCACGCGCATCGCGCAAATCCTCGGCAACCTGCTCAGCAATGCCATCAAATTTACGCCCTCCGGCAGCATCGCCGTGCACCTGCACCTGGAAGCGGCCACGGCGGACGGCGCCAGCGCCTGCCTCGTCGCCAGCGTCAACGACCAGGGCATCGGCATGAGCCAGCAGCAACTGAGCCGCATCTTCGAACCGTTTTGCCAGGCCGACGACAGCATCAGCGGCGCCTATGGCGGCACGGGCCTGGGTCTGAGCATCTGCAAACACCTGGTGGTGCTGCTGGGCGGCGAGATTTTCTGCAGCAGCGCGCCCGGCGCCGGTTCCCGCTTCAGCGTGCGTATTCCCTGCCAGGCAGCCCAGCCGCCAAGCGCCTCCGCGCCGGAGCCAGAGACGGTGCCAGAGACACCCGCCGCAGTTGCAGCCGCACCCGCACCGGCATGCGTGCCAGGCCCGCGCATCCTGCTGGTCGAGGATACGGCGCTGAACCGCCAGCTGGTGTGCCTGCAGCTGGACGCCTGCGGCTACAGCATCGACACGGCGGAGAACGGCGCACTGGGCCTGCAGGCACTGGCCGCGCAGCAGTACGACCTGGTCCTGATGGATTGCATGATGCCCGTCATGGATGGCTACCAGGCTTGCCAGGCCTTGCGCGCCCGCGAAACGGCCAGCGGCGCGCCGCGCCTGCCCGTCATCGCCCTGACGGCCGGCGTTACCGAGGACGACCGGCAGCGCTGCCTGGCGGCAGGCATGGACGATTATCTGTCCAAGCCCTTTAGTACCGCCCAGTTGCGCGCAATGGTGGACCACTGGCTGACGCGCCAGGCGGCAATGCGCTAGCCTCCCGGGCCGGCGTTAAATACAACACTTCCGCATAAAAGTCAGTTTATTCAATCAAATCAATTTTATATTCACGATCAATCCCGGCTCCCTGTACAAGCTGCATACCATCGTCGACGAACGGGGCGACACTGTACTGTCGAACCATCCCTGCAAACCGACCACGCTGGCCGACCGCGAGCACATCCGCGTGCAGATGCAGCAACATTGGCCAACTACCATATCCACATGCTGGTCGGACTGGACCGCAACACGGATCGGCCGCCTGGTCGACAGCCGCGCCAGGGCCATCGCCGCCAGCGAGGACAGGCGCTGCAAGCCGACATCTTCGACAAATGCTCGCAGGCGGACGACACCCCGAGCCGAGCCCATGGCGGCGCCGGCATGGGCCTGGCGATCGCGCGCCAACTCGCCACCTTAATGGGCGGCACGGCCAGCGCAATGACTGACCGCAGGCGGAAAATTGACCACACTATCACCTGCATATTTGTGCGCTAAAGTTGTTATCCATGCCGATCGGGTATAGCATCGCCCCATGAATCAGCACACAGATGCGGCGGCGGTACGCAAAGAATGGATCGAATGGCTGTTTCTGCTCATCGGGCTGCTCCTCGTGGCCGCCGTCCTTGCTTATGCGCATCTGGCAGAAGCCTCGCGGCACGACGCGGCCGAGCGTGAACGGCTCAGCGTGCTGACGGCACTGCTGGCAAAAAACATCGAAGTCGACCTGGCAGCGACCAACCTGGTGCTCGACGGCGTGATCCGCGACTATCTTGGCGCCGGTGCCGCGACGGACTCCGGGCAAGCCTTGCCCCGGCGCCTGGCCGCAGTGGTCGACGCCATGCCGGGCGTGCGCACCATGCTGGTCATCGATGCGAAGGGCAAGACGATCGCCACGAATATCGCGGAACTGGCCGACCAGGATTTTTCGCGCCGCAGCTACTTCCAGACGGCGCGCGACGCCCCTGATGCGCGCATGCTGTACATCTCGGCGCCCTTCCTGTCTTTCAAGCGCGACCTGGTCATCACGGCGTCGCGCATGGTGCAGGACAGGCAGGGCCACTTTGCCGGCGTAGTAGTGGCCACCCTCGATCCCGAATACTTCACGGCCAAGTTCCGCACCGCCATGTATGCCCGCGACGTCTGGGCCGTGGTGTTGCATGGCGACGGCCGGCAATTCCTGAACTATCCCGTCAGGGCTGCCGATGGCGGCAATATGGATGTCCCCGGCAGCTTCCTGCGGCGCTTCCGCGACAGCGGCTATCAGGCTGGCGTCCTGAGCGGCGTCGAGATTGCCGGCGCAGCCACACCCCGCATCATGGCCATGGCGACCATCGCGCCTCCCGCGCTGCATATGGACCGTGCCATCATCATCGGCCTGAGCCGCGAAGAAACGGCCATCGCCGCCCCGTTGCGGCAGCAAGCGCTTGCCTACGTCCTCTGCTTTGGCACGCTGGCGCTGGCCGGGGCCAGCCTGCTGTTCTGGAGCCAGAGGCGGCGCCGGCAGCAGGCCGCCTGGCATGCGGAACAGGAAGCGGAGCGCCAGGCCATGCAAGCCGTGTCCGACAGCGAAACGCGCTTTCGCACGCTGATCGAAGATGCGCCCGTGGCCATCGCCATCCTGCGCCACGGCCGCTTCATCTATTCGAATCCCCGCTACCGCAGGCTGCATGGCTACGCATTTGAAGACGATCTGAACGGCCTGCCCTGGTCCGCCATGATTTCCGCGCAATCGCAGGCGGCACTGGCCACCAACGAAGCGCTGATCGAGGCGGACTCGCCCAGCGAACAGGTGTTCGAAGCCATCGGCCTGGACAAGCAGGGCCTTCCCGTGCCCGTGTTCAAGACCACCACACGCGTGATGCTCAAGGATGGACCGGCCACGCTGATCTTTACACAGGATATTTCCGCGCAAAAACAGGCCGAAGAGGCCATGCTGCTGGCGCGCGATGCGGCCGAGGCGGCCAACCGCAGCAAGGCGGAATTCCTCGCCAACATGAGCCATGAAATCCGCTCGCCGCTCAACGCCATCCTCGGCATGGCATGGCTGCTGGAACGGGGCAGCCTGGATGGGGAAGGACTCGAGATGACGCGCAAGATCCGCGCCGCCGGCCAGTCCTTGCTGGGCATCCTCAACGACGTGCTCGACGTGTCGAAAATCGAGGCGGGCCACATGAGCATCGAGCATGCGCCGTTCCGCCTGGCCGAGGTGATCGAGAAGATCGCCGCCAGCATGAGCGTTGCCGCGCATAACAAGCGCATCGCCATGCGCATCGGGCCACTGCCCGATGGTGTAGACCAGGTGCTGGGCGACGCACTGCGGCTGGAACAGGTGCTGGTCAATCTGACCAGCAATGCCATCAAGTTCACGGCGCAAGGCACGGTCGAGCTGTTGACCACACTGGAGCGCCGCGACGGCGATGCCGCGCTGCTGCGTTTCAGCGTGCGCGACACGGGCATCGGCATCGCCCCCAAGGTGCAGGAAACGATCTTTTCCGCCTTCGCCCAAGCCGATACGTCCACCACGCGCCGCTTCGGCGGTACGGGCCTGGGCCTGACCATCTGCCGCCAGCTGGTCAGCCTGATGGGCGGCTCGCTGCGCCTGAAAAGCGAGCCGGGCCAGGGCAGCGACTTCAGTTTCACGGTGCCGCTGCAGCTGATGCCCGCCGGCGCCCTGTCCTCGCCCGACATGCAAGCTTTGCATGCCCTGCTGGTCGATGCCAACGCCGACACGCGCAATGCCGTTGCCGCCGTGGCGCGCGGCCTGGGCTGGAGCGTGCATGCCGTGTCCGACGGGCGGGCGGCCCTCAACCATGCGCTCGCCTGCGCCGAGGGCGCGCGGCCCGGCATCGTCCTGCTGGCAGCGCGCATGCCCGAGCTGGACGGCGAAGCCACGGCGCGCGCGCTGCGCGCACACCTGCCGCCGCAGGACTGCCCCATCATCATCCTGGCGGCCAGCGGAGCACCTGCCACGCGGCCAGCGCAGCGCCATGCCGATCCGGCCGACGCCGTCCTCGACGCGCCGGTGACGGCGTCCAGCCTGTACAACGCGACGATGGAAGCGCGCCAGCAGCGGGCCAGGGCTGCCGGCGTGGATGCAAGCCTGGGTATGCTGGAAGAACGCGTGCTTGCCGGCGTACGCGTACTGGTGGTCGACGACAGCGAAATGAACCGCGATGTGGTCAACCATATCCTGTGCGACCAGGGAGCAGTGCCGTCGTTCGCCTGCGATGGCAGGCAGGCGCTGGAATGGCTACTGGCCCATCCCGCCGCCGTCGACATCGTGCTGATGGATGTGCAGATGCCCGTCATGGATGGCTTGCAAGCGACGCGCGCGCTGCGCCAGTTGCCGCAGTTCCAGGACCTGCCCGTGGTGGCGCTGACGGCCGGGGCGTTCCAGACACAACGCACGGCGGCACTGGAAGCGGGCATGAATTATTTCATCAGCAAACCGTTCGACGTGCCGCAGACCATCGCCCTGATCGCGCGCGCGCATCGCCGTCATGCGCAAGGGCTGCCAGCCCTGACGCCGGTCGTGGCCGAAGCGACGATGCTCTTGCCGCCGTGCGGTGCGGCATCCGTGATGGACCTGGCGCAAGGCATGGCGCTGTGGCTCGATGAGGCGCCCTACCGCCAGCATCTGTCGCGTTTTGGCAGTACCTGCCGCAACACGGCGGGCGCCATGCGCGCGCTGCTGGAGGGCAACGCACGCGACGATGCCGCCGCACTGGCGCACAAGCTGGCCGGCGAGGCTGGCAGCCTGGCCCTGCCCGCCACCGTGCAAGCCGCGCAGCAAGCAGAACAGGTGCTGCACACCGGCGACGATGCGTCGGCCGCGCTCGATACACTGGAACAGGCGCTGGCGCACGCCATCGATGCCATCGCTGTCTTCACGGCGCAAACGCCACCACCGGGCCAGCCGGCCATGCCAGAAACTCAACATGGCAGTGCATGCCAATGATAAACTTGCCACTATGAGAATTCGAAGGGACGTTATGATCTGCTGCAGGGATTTTCTGCTGAGAGCCTTGATGCTGGGCCTGCTGCTATTCGTCGTGGGCGAATCGCTGTCCTACTGGACGCCGGAGATCAGAAAAATGATGGCCTGGCGCCCTTTCTGACAGCTTAGCCTTCGCGCCCATCCACCCTGGCGCGCCACAGATAGGGCGCGTACACGCACGCATACAAGCCAAAGGCCAGCGACCAGCATGCGCCTGCTGCCAGCAGCAGCGGCATGGCCAGCGCTGCGGGACCGAGCGCTGCCAGCAGACGTGCCAGCGCACCCAACTGTATCAGCCAGTACATCGCCGCTTCCGCCCGGCCGCCCGTCAAAGGGCGCCCCGTGTGGCCCAGCGTGGTGCGCGTCATCATGCCGATGATCAATCCCGCCATCGACCCCACCGTCAGCGCGTGAAATGCGGCGCTGGCCGGCAGCAGCCCCAGGCTGGCCAGCGCCAGCAGCGCAAAGCCGACGCCTATCCACGCATACGACAGGTGCAAAATCCACAGCAGGGGCACGCGCAAGGTGCGCTGCGGCTGCCAGGCCAGCAGATTGGCCAGCGAGACGCCGGCAGCACAGAAAGCCAGCGGCGCCGTCAGCCAGGGTGGCGCGCCTGCCAGCCATGCGATGGCGGCCGCCGCCATGCAGGCCACGGCGACCAGCGCCCGCTTCGGACTGGGCACCGGCGTGCTGCCTGGCGCGCCATTGCGCGTAAACATGGGGATCACGCGCGCACCGATCACCGATTCGATCAGCACGATGATGAAGATGGCCGCCTGCACGGGCACGAATATGGATAACGTCAGCGCGCCCAGCACGGCCGCGTGGAACAGGCCATTGGCCAGCGCCAGCAAGGCCAGCAGGCCCACCAGGAACAGGTTGCGCGTATTGCCCGAACGGCGCAGCACCTGGTACAGGGGCCAGGCGGCCAGCGGCAGGAACAGCCACTCGACCAGCGCCGGCACCAGCCCGGGACCGCACAGCATGGCGATGCGCCCCGCCAGCCACAGCGCCGCCAGCGCCATCAGCCTGGCACCGTGCGGCGTGGGCAAACCCGTCCAGTTGCGCCCCGCCGTGTACAGGAAGCCCACGACGACGGCCAGCGCGAAGCCGAACACCATTTCATGCATATGCCAGCCCAGGCCCACCTGCAAGCCCCCCGCGAGCAAACCGGCATAGCTGGCCAGCCACAGGGGTACGCTGATGGCCGCAAACACGGCCGCCAACAGATAAAATGGGCGGAAACCCAGCTGCCAGACGGCATGGCGGGCATGCCAGAGAGCGGCACCTTTTGTCATGCCGGGAGGGGTAGCTTTACTGATGGGGGTAAGGGCCATGATGGATTCGCCTTTAAAGATATATTCAATATACTACTTTAAAAGCGCAAGGACTGCCATCGGTAAAAAGGACTAGATCTTGGGCTCTGGCCCGGCGGGTCAGAACCCAACTACCAGGCTATTTGCCCTGGCGGTGCTCGACCGCGTACACGGCCGCCTGCACGCGGCTGGTGAGGTTGAGTTTTTTCAGCACGTTCTGCACGTGGATCTTGACCGTGCTTTCGGCCAGGTCGAGGGTGCGCGCGATGCCCTTGTTACTCTCGCCGCGCGACAGGCAGTCGATGATTTCCTTTTCGCGCGGCGTGAGCTTGTCCAGTTCCGACACGGGTTCCTCGCGCCGCGTACCCGCCTGCAGCTGCGCCACCAGCTTGCCCGTCATCGCTTCGGCGATAACGACCTCGCCGGCTGCCGCGCGGCGGATGGCGCGCACCAGGTAGTCGGCGTCGATATTCTTGATCAGATAGCCGCAGGCACCCGCGCGCAGGGCAGTTGCCAGGTCTTCGGCGTCTTCCGAGACGGTGAGCATGACGATGGCCGTATCGGGACAGTCGTGCTGCATCAGCTGCAGCGCTTCAACGCCCGACATGCCGGCCATGTTCAGGTCCAGCAGCACCACGTCGGGCTGCAGCTGGATGGCGCGCTTGATGCCTTCCACGCCATCGGCCGCCTCGCCCACCACGCAAAAGTCGCTATGCCGTTGCAGCAGCGAGCGGATGCCGCTGCGGAACAGCGCATGGTCGTCCACCAGCATGACGGTGATCGGTTTGACGGGAGTCTCCATTTTTTGTACTTTCAGATAGTGGCTTAGGCGGCGCGGCGCTGTTCGCGCGACAGATGCAGTTCGACGGTCGTACCGCCACCGGGACAGGCGTGCACGTCGAACGTCGCTTCGATGCGTTGAGCGCGCTCGCGCATGATATGGATGCCGACATGGCTGTCACCCTTTTCCAGCACGGCGCAAGCATCGAAGCCGACGCCATTGTCGCTGATCGTCAGCGTAAAGTCCTGGTCATCGGCGAGGCGCACCTCGACATGGCTGGCCTGGGCGTGCTTGCGGATGTTCGACAGCGCTTCCTGCACGATGAATAGTAACTGCAATTGCTGTTCGCGGGGGAATGGCGCGCCATCGACATCGGCCAGCAGATCGGCCTCGATGCCCGTCTGGCGGCGGAATTTGTCCACCGCCGCGCGCAGGGAGCCGATCAGGTCATCCTCCATCAAACGGCTGCGGAAGTTCACCAGCAGTTCGCGCACGTCTTCATAGCTTTCCTTCACGCCCGCATGCAGGGCCGGCACGATGCCCGCCACTTCATCAAAGCGCGCATTGCGTACGGAGTCGTCGAGCATCTGTACTTGCAGGTTGAGGAAATTGAGGCTTTGCGCGATGCTGTCGTGCAAGCCCTGCGCCACCAGGTTGCGCTCTTCGGAAATGGCCATCTCGCGCTCGCGCGCGGCCAGGCGCATGTTTTCCAGGGCGATACCCAGCAGCTGGCCCAGCGTTTCCAGCAAAGCCAGCTCGCGCGCGGAAAACACGCGCGCATGGCGGAAATGCAGGTTGAAGAAGCCCAGGTGCTGTTCGTGCGCGTGGAGTTGAAAGACGGAGACGGTGGCAAAGCCCTCGCGGTGGCAGCGCAGCTCGTGCGCCTTGTCGATGCGGCGCATGTCATGCACCTTCGCCACCTTCATCTCGACGGCCGTGCCGCATAGGCAGTCGCCCACCTTCAGGCAGTGCTCGGACGCCACCAGTTCTTCGGACAGGCCGTGGTGCACCACCATGTGCAGGTTGCCGCGCTCCGCATCGAGCACGCGCACGGTGGAGCCGTCGGCCTCGAAATAATCGACGATGCGCTGCATGAAGCCGCCGCAAATGTCTTCCAGGGGCTGCGGGCGCTGCAGGAAAGCGGCGCTTTCGTACAGCAGCGCCAATTCGCGGTTACGGTATTCCAGGGTAGCCGTCTTGCTGCGCACGCCCTCCTCCAGGTTGCCGTACAGCGCCTGCAGGCGGTCGGCCATCTGGTTGAAGCCGCTGGCCAGCTGGCCGAATTCGTCATTGCTGTCGACGGCCAGGCGCACGCTGAAATCGCGTTCCTTCATGCGCTGCATGCCCAGGCGCAGCCGCGTGACCGGTTCGATGATGAGCATGAACATCAGGTAAATCATGCTGACCGTGCCGATGACGGCCATGCCGACGAGGATCAGCTGCGAAGCGCGCAGCCAGAAGGTGCGCTGCTCGCTATCGTGCTCGATCAGCCGCACCAGCTGATCGACCTGGCCGACAAAGGTATCGGCGTCATGCCCGAACTGGCGCGCGAGAGCGGTGCTATCGGCGGCCAGGGCGGCCGGGCGCAAGGCCCCGCGCCAGGCGATGCCGATGCGCTCGAATTCGGACTTGATGGCCGTGCTGGGGGGCAAGAACAAGGGACGCTGCGGGTCGCCGTGGCCGATCTTGGCCAGGGTCTCGTCGATCAGCAGCACTTGCTGGCGCGCCTGCTCGCGGGCGTCGCTGGCGAGCAGCAGGGTCAGACGGTAGGTCTGCATGCGCAGGCGCCCCGTTTCATTGATGGCGGCCGAACTGCCTTCAAGCTGCCACGACAGAAACAGGGTGCAGCCGATGGCACTCAAGGCCAGCACCAGCATGAGCAGCAGCGCGCCGACGATCTTGGTCGACAGCTTCTGCCAGGAGGAAAACATCGCCTTGAATTTCATACTGTCCCTAATAAATGCCTGTTTATGGCTCCAATGCCTTCAAGTCAGCGACATCATTTCACCCACAGGCCAAGATCCGGGGTCAGTCCTTGCGGATCGAAATACGGCCCACTGGGACGTATTCCCCCGGCGGGTCTGACCCCAGCAGTGACACCTCCACTCAGCCGCCCGTCTGCGCCATGAAGCGCACGATCTTGTCCGGCTGCGTAGTGAAATCATGCTGCTGCGGCTTGAGTTCGATGGCGGCGCGGATCGCCGCTTCGATCTCCGCATCGCTGGCCCCGCCGCGCAGCATGGGGCCAAAGGCGAATTTCTCTTCCTGGCCCAGGCAAAGGTACAGGGTACCATCGACGGACAGGCGCACGCGGTTGCAGCTGGCGCAGAAATGCTGCGACATGGGCGTGATGAAGCCGATGCTCGAGCGTCCGTCGGCTGTCGCCATATAGCGCGCCGGCCCGCCGCCCAGTTCCTGCGCCTGCGGCACCAGCCCAAAGCGGGCCGCCAGGCGCTCGCGCACGGGGCCCAGCGGCATGTAGCTGGCATGACGGCCCGTACTTCCCATTGGCATGGCTTCGATCAGACGCAGGATGAACTGCTGCTCGATGCAAAACGCTGCCATGGCCTCGATCTGGCCGTCATCGACGCCGCGCATGGCCACCATATTGATCTTGATGGGGTCGAAACCGGCCGCCTTGCCCGCCATCACGCCGTCCAAAATAGGCTGCAGGCTGTCACGTCCCGTGATCTGCTGCATGCAGGCGCGGTCCAGAGAGTCCAGGCTGACGTTGATGCGGTCCACGCCCGCCGCGCGCAGCGCCACGGCGTGCTTGCCCAATTGGGTAGCGTTGGTCGACAGCGACAGGTCGTGCAGGCCAGGCAGCGCAGACAGTTTCTGCGCCAGTTCCGGCAAGTTGCGCCGCAACAGCGGCTCGCCGCCCGTCAGGCGCACGCGGCGCGTGCCGAGGCGAACAAAAATACCCAGCAGGCGCTCGATCTCGTCGAACGTCAGCCAGTCCTTCGGCTCTTCGAAGCCGCGAAAGCCTTTGGGCATGCAATAACTGCAGCGCAAATCGCAGCGGTCGGTAACGGACAGCCGCACATAATCGATCGAACGGCCAAAACGGTCCTGCAACTTGACGCTAGCCATGACGCTACTCCTGTTACTTCCTTGATTGTAGAGGCTGGGGCACGATCTGGCTGTGCCCCAGAAGGCCTAGCGGCCTACGCCTTCCGGCCTACGCATTTCTACCTACTGAACCAGCGGACTGGCTGTGCCTTCGAGCGCGATACCGGCGATGTCGGCGCGTCCCACCAGCAAGTGCAGATACTGGTGCACGGCGCGCTGCCACGCGGCGCGCGACAGGCGGTCGGCGATCTGCGCCTTCACCTCCTCGTAGCCGATAACCCGGCCTTCGACCCGCCGCAGCACCTGCACGATGTGGTAGCCGAAGCGCGTTTCCAGCAAATGACCGGCCAGCGCGCCCGCCTCCAGGCGGAACAGCAGCGCGTCGAACTCCGGCACGCTCTGGCCCGGCGACAGCTGGCCCAAATTCCCCCCCAGGGCGCCGGACGGGCAGTTCGAATACTGCGCCGCCAGTTCGCCGAAGCGTTCCGGCGCCAGTTTGAGGGCGTCGAGCACGGCTTGCGCCGTCGTGCGCAGCAGTTCCAGGGGCGCTTCCGGCGTCACCTGGAACAGGATGTGGCGCGCCTCGACCAGCGCGCCGCTGCAAAACAACTGCGGGCGCTGCGCATAAAAGGTGCGGCAAGCCGCATCGTCGGCGGGCGGCACGCGCACTTCCTGTGCAAACAACGCTTCGATGCGGTCGTCCATACTGTCGCCCTGCACGCCGAGGCGTTCGGCCTCGTCTTGCAGCAGCCGGCGCAGCACCAGTTCATGCACGGCCTGTTTCAACGGATTACCGGCGCGGTCGTGATGCGGCAATTCCTGCGCGATGTCGGCATCGTCGATATCGATGCCATTGACGGAGATTCCCATGATGTACTCCTTTCTTAGCGGCGGCGCACCAGTTGATAGGCGCGGCCCAGATAGGCAACTGCGCCAAAGCCGCTCCATACGTGCACCAGACGGGTGAACGGGAAGATGACGAACAGCGACATGCCCATGAACAGATGCAGCTTGAACACCAGCGGTGCTTCGACGATGAAGCTGGCGGCGTCGCCGCGCAAGGTGACGATGTGCTGCGCCCAGTGCATCAGCAAGACCATCATGTGGCCATCCATGTGCGAGGCCGAGACAAAGATCGACGACAGGCCCAGCAGCAAGGTCAGCAAGATCCACAGCATCACCAGCTTGTCGCCAGCCGTGGTGACGGCGCGCAGCCGGTCATTGGAAAAGCGGCGCACCAGCAGGATCAGCAAGCCGGCCAGGCAAAGGCCGCCCATGATGCCGCCGGCCGCCATGGCCACGCCCTGTTTCAGGCTGTGCGTAACGCCCAGCGTATCCCACACCCAGACGGGCGTGAGCAAGCCGGCTGCATGGCCGAACAGCAGGCCGATGATGCCGATGTGGAACAGGATATTGCCCAGGCGCAGGCTGCCGCGGTGCAGCAGCTGGCTGGAATCGGACTTCCACGTGTATTGCTCGCGGTCGAAACGGATCAGGCTACCAAGGAAAAAGATGGCCAGCGCGATGTATGGATAAATGCCATACACAAATTGATGCAAGTAATTACTCATGATGTACTCTCCTCATGCGGGCGCAGGGGGCCGTTCAGGCCGCGCGCCGCGGCTGCGGGTGAAAATGCACGGGATGGACGCCGCCCGCGACCTGGCCCAGACCTTGGCGCAGCAACGGCTCGACACCGTCCGCACCGGGACCGAAGGTTTCCAGCGCTTCATCCATGTCGCGGATCGGCGGTTCGGCCAGCATTTCTGCTGCCACGGGGCTCAGTCGTTCGAGCACCATGAAGACGGGCGCATACGCACTGCCGTTGGCCGTCAACTTGCGGCCGATATGCGCCAGCACGTGGACGGCGTCGCCCAGAAGAGGCGCCGAAGCCGCCTCGTCGAGCTGCGCCAAAAATTCCAGGAACAGCGGCACGAAGTCAGGCAAGTCGTCGCCCGTCATCTGCAAGCCATGGCGCTTGTATTCCTCCATCAGGTCAACCATGGCCTGGCCCCGGTCACGCGATTCGCCGTGGATATGCTCGAACAGGTGCAGCGAGTGCGACGGATTGCGGTCGAACGTGGCCACGTACTGCTGCTGCAGGTCGATCAGGCTGCTGCTTTCCAGGTGCGCCAGCAAGGGCCTCAACAGCGCGTGCTGTTCCGGCACGGCGGCCAGCGCGGCATCGAGCTGCGGCAGGTACGCAGTCAGCTCGGGTTCGGGATACAGCAACAGGCGCGAGAGGATTTGATACTGATTCATAGCGTGTGTCATATCGGTTCCTTAAGCGCCTGGCGCCGTTTTGCGCGACTTCGGCATCTGCATGAAGATGGCCGAGCCGTGTTTTTTCTTGCCGAACAAGGTAGCTTCGCTGCTGCCGTCCGAGCAGCCGTTGCCGAAACTGAAGCCGCACGAACCCTTCTCGTTGAAGCTGTCTTCCGCCATTTCCTTGTGGCTGCTGGGGATGACGAAGCGGTCTTCGTAATTGGCAATCGCCATGATGTGGTACATATCCTCCACCTGCGCCTTGCTCAAGCCCACTTGTTTGAGAACCGTGAGGTTCTCAACTTTTTCGACCGTCTTGCTGCGCATGTAGGCACGCATGGCCAGCATGCGGTCCAGCGCCGTGACGATGGGCGGCTGGTCGCCGGCCGTCAGCAAATTGGCCAGGTACTGCACGGGAATGCGCAGGCTTTGCGTGTCCGGCAGCATGCCATTCACGCCCAGCTTGCCCGATTCGGCGGCCGCCTGGATCGGCGACAGCGGCGGCACGTACCACACCATCGGCAAGGTACGGTATTCGGGATGCAGCGGGAACGCCACTTTCCACTCGACGGCCATCTTGTAGACGGGCGACTTGACGGCCGCTTCCAGCCACAGGTCGGGGATGCCCTGGCGGCGTGCCTCGGCGATGATGGCCGGGTCGTGCGGGTCGAGGAACAGATCGAGCTGCGCCTGGTACAGGTCCTGCTCTTGCGGCACGGAGGCCGCTGCCTCGATCTTGTCGGCGTCGTACAGCAGCACGCCCAGGTAGCGGATGCGGCCCACGCACGTTTCCGAGCACACGGTGGGCTGGCCAGCCTCGATGCGGGGGAAGCAGAAGGTGCACTTCTCGGCCTTGCCGGACGACCAATTGTAGTAAATCTTTTTGTACGGGCAACCGGAGATGCACATGCGCCAGCCGCGGCACTTGTCCTGGTCGATCAGCACGATGCCGTCGTCTTCGCGCTTGTACACGGAGCCGGACGGGCAAGATGCCACGCACGTCGGGTTGAGGCAATGCTCGCACAGGCGCGGCAGATACATCATGAAGGTGTTTTCAAACGTGCCGTACATCTCCTTCTGCATATTGTCGAACAGCTTGTCCTTGCTGCGCTGGGCAAATTCACCGCCCAGGTCATCTTCCCAGTTCGGACCCCACTCGATTTTTTCCATCTTCTTCCCCGTCAGCACGGAGATCGGACGGGCGGTCGGCGGCGTCTGCGACAGCGGTGCGCTTTGCAGGTGCTCGTAGTCGTAGGTGAACGGCTCGTAGTATTCATCGATGGCCGGCAGGTTCGGGTTGGCGAAGATGTTCGCCAGGATTTTCAGGCGGCTGCCCTGGCGCGGCTCGATCTTGCCCGCGTCCGTGCGGCGCCAGCCACCATTCCACTTGTCCTGGTTTTCCCACTGCTTCGGATAGCCGATGCCCGGCTTGGTTTCAACGTTGTTGAACCATGCGTACTCGACGCCGTCGCGGCTGGTCCACACGTTCTTGCAGGTGACGGAACAGGTGTGGCAGCCGATGCACTTGTCCAGGTTCAGCACCATGCCGATTTGCGCTCTGATTTTCATACTATGCTCCTTTTTCCTGCAACGGGCCTTCGAGCCAGTCGACCTTGTTCATCTTGCGCACCAATACGAATTCATCGCGGTTGGAGCCCACCGTGCCGTAGTAATTGAAGCCGTAGGCCAGCTGGGCGTAGCCGCCGATCATGTGCGTGGGCTTGGTCACGGCGCGCGTCACCGAGTTATGGATGCCGCCCCGCTTGCCCGTCATCTCCGCACCGGGCACGTTGATGATCTTTTCCTGCGCGTGGTACATCATCGTCATGCCAGCCGGGATGCGCTGGCTGACGATGGCACGCGCCGTCAGGCTGCCGTTCACGTTGAAGACTTCGATCCAGTCGTTGTCGACGATGCCGGCCGTCTTCGCATCGATTTCCGACAGCCATACGTGCGGCCCGCCGCGTGACAGGGTCAGCATGCGCAGATTGTCCGAATACGTGGAATGGATGCCCCATTTCTGGTGCGGCGTCAGGAAGTTCAGCGCCAGCTCCTTGTTACCGTTCGGTTTGGTGCCCAGCAGCGCTTCCGTCGTCTTGGTGTTGATCGCCGGCTTGTACACGCACAGGCCTTCGCCGAAATCGCGCATCCACAGGTGATCCTGGTAAAACTGCTGGCGGCCCGTCAGCGTGCGCCATGGGATCAGTTCATGCACGTTGGTATAACCGGCCGTGTAGCTGACTTCTTCGCTTTCCAGACCCGACCAGGTGGGCGAGGAAATGATCTTGCGCGGCTGCGCCTGCACATCGCGGAAGCGGATGCTGTCATGCTCGCGCGGCAGTGCCAGGTGCGTGAGCTCGCGTCCCGTGATGGCCGACAGCGCGGCCCAGGCCTTGACGGCCACGTGGCCATTCGTTTCCGGCGCCAGCGTCAGGATCATCTCGGCCGCATCGATAGCCGTGTCGAGGCGCGGCTGGCCCTTGGACACGCCTTCATCGAGCACCGTGCGGTTGATGCCGCGTAATACCTCGACTTCATGCCCCGTTTTCCAGGAAATTCCCTTGCCGCCGTTGCCGATGCTTTCCAGCAGCGGCCCGATCGAGGTGAATTTTTTGTACACATCGCGGTAATTGCGCTCGACTACCGTCATGTTCGGCATGGTCTTGCCGGGAATCGCGTCGCATTCGCCGGCGCGCCAATCCTTGGGATCGAAAGGCTGGCCCAGCTCACCGGGGGTGTCGTGCATCAGCGGCGTGAGGATGATGTCTTGCTGGGTACCCAGCAGTTCACCGCCGATTTCCGAGAATTTCTCGGCGATGCCCTTGTAGATTTCCCAGTCCGACTTCGATTGCCACAACGGTTGCACGGCTTCCGACAGCGGGTGGATGAACGGATGCATGTCCGACGTGTTCAAGTCGTCTTTTTCATACCAGGTGGCCGTCGGCAGCACCACGTCGCCATACAGGCACGTGGTCGACATGCGGAAGTCCAGCACCACCAGCAGATCGAGCTTGCCTTCGGCGGCAGGACGCACTTTCACCTGTTTCGGCGTGATGCAATCGTCTTCGTCGCTGAGCAAGCCATTTTGCGTGCCCAGCAGGTATTTCAGGAAGTACTCGTGGCCCTTGCCCGAGCTGCCCAGGATGTTCGAGCGCCAGACAAACATATTGCGCGGGAAGTTGGCCGGGTTATCCGGGTCGTCGCACGAAAACTGCAGCTGGCCTGCCTTGATCTGGGCTAGCGCATACGCGGCCGGTGCCTGCCCTGCCGCCTTGGCAGCCCTGGCCACTTCCAGCGGATTGGTTTGCAGCTGCGGCGCCGATGGCAGCCAGCCCATGCGTTCAGCCTTGGCGTTGTAGTCGAGCAGGGTCAGGTCACCCGTGCCGCCGGCCGCCGATGGCGAGGCGATGTCGCCCGTTTCCAGCTTTTCGTGGCGCCACTGGCTGGTGTGCGCATAGAAGAACGAGGTGCCGTTCATCTGGCGCATCGGGCGTACCCAGTCCTGGGCGAAGGCCAAGGGCGTCCAGCCCGTTTGCGGACGCAGTTTTTCCTGGCCCACGTAATGGGCCCAGCCGCCGCCGGACTGGCCGATACAGCCGCACATCATCAGCATATTGATGATGCCGCGGTACGTCATGTCCATGTGGTACCAGTGATTCAGGCCCGCGCCCACGATGACCATGCTCTTGCCGCGCGTCTGGTCCGCGTTTTGCGCAAACTGGCGCGCCACGGTAATGACGTCGGCGCGTTTCACGCCCGTGTGCTTTTCCTGCCATGCGGGGGTGTAAGGTACGTCGTCGTCATAGCTCTCGGCCACGTTTTCGCCGCCCAGGCCACGGTCGATGCCGTAGTTGGCCAGGGTCAGGTCGAACACGGTGGTGACGAGGCCCGTCGTGCCGTCGGCCAGGCGGATGGTTTTCACCGGTACCTTGCGCAGCAGCATGTCGGCCGCATCCTTGCCGCCAAAGTAAGCGAAACCCACTTCCGTGACGGCGTCGCTGTCGTTGATCATGGACAGCATCGGCACAATAGGTACGCCACTGCCGCCGGCCTTCTGTTCCAGGTTCCACTTGCCCGATTCGCCCCAGCGGAAGCCGATCGAGCCGGCCGGCGCCGTGATGGTGCCCGTGGTTTCATCGATGACCAGGGTTTTCCATTCAGGATTGTTGGTCTCGTCGAGGTTGTTGTCCAGGTGCGAAGCGCGCAGGAAGTAATCGGGCACCAGGGTGCCGTTGTGCTCCTTGAGCAGCACCAGCATGGGGAAGTCCGTGTACTGGCGCGCATATTCGCGGAAGTAGTCGGACTGGCCTTCCGAGTGGAATTCCTTGAGGATCACGTGGCCCATGGCCAGCGCCAGCGCCGCGTCCGTGCCCTGCTTCGGGGCCAGCCAGATGTCGCCAAACTTCACCATTTCGCCATAATCGGGCGAGATGGCCACGGTTTTCGTGCCCTTGTAGCGCACTTCCGTGTAGAAGTGGGCATCCGGCGTGCGCGTCATCGGCACGTTCGAGCCCCACACCATCAGGTAGGTCGAGTTGTACCAGTCGGCCGATTCCGGCACGTCCGTCTGTTCGCCCCACACTTGCGGGCTGGCGGGCGGCAAGTCGCAGTACCAGTCGTAGAAGCTCAGGGCCACGCCGCCGATCAGCGACAGGTAACGCGTGCCGGAGGCATAGCTGACCATGGACATGGCGGGAATCGGCGAGAAGCCGACGATGCGGTCCGGGCCGTATTTTTTGATCGTCAGTGCATTCGCGGCGGCGATGATTTCATTCGATTCTTCCCACGTGGCGCGCACGAAGCCGCCCAGGCCACGGATGGATTTGTACTGCTGCGAGCGCACGGGGTCCTGGCTGATCCAGTCCCAGGCAGTGACGGGGTCCATGGTCTTGCGCGCTTCGCGCCACATTTCCATCAGCCGGCCACGCACCATCGGATACTTCACGCGCTGCGACGAATACACGTACCAGGAATAGCTGGCGCCACGCGGGCAGCCGCGCGGCTCGTGGTTGGGCAGGTCGGGCCGCGTGCGCGGGTAATCGGTTTGCTGGGTTTCCCAGGTGATCAGGCCGTTCTTGACATATACCTTCCAGCTGCACGAGCCGGTACAGTTCACGCCATGCGTGGAACGCACGATCTTGTCGTGCTGCCAGCGCTGGCGGTAGGCGTTTTCCCAGGTGCGGTCTTCATCGACCACGGTGCC
The DNA here is from genome assembly GCF_051380775.1 of Janthinobacterium pasteuri. NCBI lineage: Bacteria > Pseudomonadati > Pseudomonadota > Betaproteobacteria > Burkholderiales > Oxalobacteraceae > Janthinobacterium > Janthinobacterium pasteuri. The sequence continues at coordinate 73,909 of NZ_JBNYXS010000011.1, forward strand.
ATGGCCGTTGGAAAACGGCTCGGCGGGCTTGCTAAAAAATTTCAGGCGGTCCAGAAAGTGACTCATGCTACCTCCACATTGCGCCGCAGGCAGCGGCGCCAGGTCTTAAAAAACGCTGCAAGCAGGATGGCTCAAGCGTCGATACAAACAGTCTATCGATGCGCCCTGCCCGGCGGTATTGGCAAGAAGTCGGTTTCCCGCACCAGGAATGCATAGGCGGGTAGTCACCCCGATAGTCACTATTGCCTATGGGCGCCGCGACCGTGCTGCGGTATACCTGTCGTCATCGTTCAACACAGAGAAAGAGCACCATGTCGATTACCGATTACGCCAGCCTGCTGCGCAGCGCCCGCGACCAGGAGCAGCCGCAACGCCTGCTATTCACCTTTACCCAGGCGCAGGCCCAGCCTGGCGGCCAGGGCAAGTCCCTCACGCCTGTGATGTGCGCCGACAAGCTGCCCGAGGAGCTGGACAGCTTCGATACATTGAAGGAGGAGTCGAAACAGATGCAGACACACTGGGACGTGGTCTTCGTGGCGGGACTCGCGGGCCAGGACGGCCAGCCGCCCGCCGCGCAGGAATGCGAGGCGCCCCTGCGCGCCATGGTGACGGCCATTGAGCAAGGGCGCATCGATGGCCTGCTGGCGTTTGACCGCAGCGGGGATTTATTACGTTTTAACTGAATCCGGCCAGGGGCGCTCGTGCAGGTGGCGCGCCCGCTCGATTGGGCAGACGAGGGGCAAAAACTGCTGCTGGCGCGCCGAATACGCCATCAGCGCGCCGCTGTCGATGTCGAAATACCAGCCATGCAGTTTCAATACCCCCTGCTCCACCCGGCGCTTGAGCCAGGGGTAGGTCAGCAGGTTGTCCAGCGACTGCAGGATGCTGGCCAGCTCGCACGCATGGTGCTGTTCTTCCGATGAGCGGTGCGCCAGCTCGCGCCGCACGCGCTGCGCCACCGGTTCGGCAATGCGCATCCACTGTCCCACGAAGTCCGTTTCCTGCCCTTCCGCGCGCGGCTGCGGTTCCAGCAGCGCGCGAATGCCGCCGCAGCGCGCATGTCCGAGCACGATGACCCTGGCCACTTCGAGCTTGCAGACGGCAAACTCGATGGCCGAACTGACGCCGGGTGGCGCTTCGGGCGTACACGGCGGCACCAGGTTGGCGATATTGCGCACCACGAACATGTCACCGGGGTCGCTGCCCGTCAGCAGCATGGGGTCGACGCGCGAATCGCAGCAGCCGATCAGCAAGGTCGAGGGCCGCTGCCCGTCGCGCAGGCTGTCGTACAAGGTTTGCGGCTCGCTGAAATACTGCTGCTGAAACAGGCTGAAGCCGTTGACGAATTTTTCCAGTTCTTCCATGACATACTCTCATTTCCTCAACGTCTGGCAAGAACGACTTGCCAGACGTTCCAACTTTAGCAAGGCATAGCCGCATTCTTGCGCGCATAGCACCACCAGGTGATCGCGATGCAGCTCACATAGAAGCCGATGAAGCACCACAGGGCCGCGTCGGGGCTGCCCGTCAGCGCAATCGACGTGCCATAGCTTTTCGGGATGAAGAAGGCGCCGTAGGCTGCCACGGCCGACGTGAAGCCCAGGACTGCCGCGCCCTCCTTGTTGGCGTCGACGATGGCTTGCTCCTGCGCCGCCTTGCCCTTGCCGGCCGCCGCGCGCTGGTGCTCCGTCAAGAAGATCACGGGGATCATGCGGAAGGTCGATGCATTGCCGACGCCCGTGCCGGCGAACAGCAGCATGAACATCCAGAAGAAGCCGCTGAAGCTACCGCCTGCGCCTGCTTGCGGCATGAAGTACAGCACGCCCAGCACGGCGCCTATCATCAGCAGGAAGGACCACAGGGTGACTCTGGCGCCGCCCAATTTGTCGGAAATCACGCCACCTGCCACGCGCGCCAGCGCACCCACCAGGGGGCCGAGGAAGGCGTAATCGAGCGGGTTCACGTCGGGGAACTGGATCTTGATCAGCAGCGGAAACGCGGCCGAATAACCGATGAAGGAGCCGAAGGTGCCCGTGTACAGCCAGCACATGAGCCAGTTGTGCTTGCGCTTGAAGATCACGGCCTGCTCGGAAAACGAAGCCTTGGCCGAGGCCAGGTCATTCATGCCGAACCAGGCCAGCAAGGTACTCAAGGCGATGAATGGCACCCAGATGAAGCCCGCGTTTTGCAGCCACATCTCCTTGTTCACGCCAATCTTGACCCAGGTGAGCGAATCACCGCCCCAGGCGCCGAAGACGGCGAAGGTAATCACCAGCGGCACGACGAACTGCACCACCGACACGCCCAGGTTGCCCAGGCCCGCATTCATGCCCAGCGCGAAGCCCTTGCTCGCCTTCGGATAGAAAAAGCTGATGTTGGCCATCGACGAGGCAAAATTGCCGCCGCCGAAGCCGCACAGCAGCGCCAGGATCAGCATGGTCGGATAGCCCGTATTTACATCCTGCACGGCCAGGCCGATGCCGATGGCCGGGATCAGCAGGGAACCCGTGGAAATGGCTGTCCAGCGGCGGCCGCCAAAGATGGGCACCATGAACGAATAAAAGATGCGCAAGGTGGCGCCGGACAGGCCCGGCAAGGCGGTCAGCCAGAACAGCTGGTTGTTACTGTAGGTGAAGCCGATGTTGGGCAGGTTGACCACCACCACGCTCCACACCATCCACACGGCGAACGCCAGCAGCAGCGCGGGAATCGAGATCCACAGATTGCGCGCGGCCGTGGCCTTGCCCGTGTTTTGCCAGAAGCTCGGGGTTTCCGGCTCCCACGTATTGATCATGTAGCGGCTCACGAGCTTACTCATAACGTTACTCCTGCAGGTTGGGGGATTGTCGCCGCACGCAGCGGCTTGAACGAGAAATACATCCAGACGAGGGAAACGCAGACGGTGCCGTACAGGAGCATGAAGGCGCTCGATCGCACGCCGGTGAAGTCCACCAGGGCGCCGAACATCACGGGCAGGATGAAGCCACCGAGACCGCCCGCCAGGCCCACCACGCCCGAAACGGCACCGATGTTGTCGGAAAAGTCATCACCGATGAACTTGAAGACGGACGCCTTGCCCACGGCCATGGCGATGCCGACGATGAACAGCAGCGCCGTGAACCACAGCGGCGACAGGCCGATGTGGATGGCCAGCGGCCCCGTGACGGTTTCCACCACCATCTGCGTTTGCGGATACGACAGCAGGAAGAAACACACCCAGCACACCCACATCACGGCCCAGGTGACTTTGGCCGCACCGTATTTGTCCGAAATCCAGCCGCCCAGCGCGCGCAGCACGCCGCCAGGCAGCGAGAAGCAGGCAGCCAGCAGCGCCGCATGCTTCAAATCAAAACCGTATTCGGCCACGTAGTACTTCGTCATCCACAGCGCAAGCGCCACATAACCACCGAAGACCACCGAGTAGTACTGGCAGTAGCGCCACACGCGCGGGTCCTTCAGCACCTTCATCTGCGCCGAAAAGCTTTCGCCCGATGGCGCCAGATGCGATTTGTCCGTGTACGAAAACAGCCAGAAGATGATGGCCGTGGCCAGCATGGCTACCGCATACACCTTCGGCAGCATTTGCCAGCCGAAGGCGGCGACGATGCCGGGCGCGACGAACTTGGTCAGCGCGGAACCGGAGTTCCCGGCGCCGAAGATGCCCATCGCCAGGCCGCGGCGCTCCTTTTCATACCAGCGCGCCACATACGGCGTGCCGACGGAAAACGAACCGCCCGCCAGGCCCACGAACATGCCCAGCACGAGGAAGTGCCAGTAGGCGGTAGCGTAGGAAATCAGGTAGATCGGCACTACGCTGGCCAGCATCAGCAAGAAGAAGACGCGGCGTCCGCCGTATTTGTCCGTCCAGATGCCCAAGGGCACGCGCACGAGAGAGCCCGTCAGCACGGGCATGGCGGCCAGCAAGCCGAACTGCGTTTCAGTCAAGCCCAGACTGGTCTTGATGGGGATGCCCAGTACGGCAAACATCATCCATACCGCGAAGCAGATGGTAAACGCGAAGGTACTGCTGATCAGCACGGACGCCTGCTTGCGCCGCATGCCGGGTTCGACTGCCTTGTTACTACTGTTGTTCTTAGTGCCATCTAGGGTAGCCACGATGTTTCTCCATGAATGCACTGGCCGTCTGGCCAGCCGTCCCGACCAGCTTACGTGGCAGAGGCGAAAGGCACTATCGGCCACAGGGTGATTCTGGAAAGGCAATCTGGATAGCCGCATCGGCAAAAGTGACTAGATACAGGCACGCGGGCCTAGCCTGGATGGCGGGCGTTTTACAAACGGACGTATTTTTGGCACACTCGGCACCGGCACAAAGGGGGCGGCATGGAGAACAGAACGGAGGCAGATGAAAACGTCACCCGCATGGCCGGGCCTGGCGATGTGGCAGCCGTGCTGGCCTGCGATGCGTACGCGCAGGCGCACGCCAGCCGGGGCGACGACATATGGCGCGGCGCGCCAAAGGCGGCTATGCTGGCGCCATTGTCAACGCCTGTAAAGTCACCACATGGATTACCTGAGTCTCAAGCACTTCCACATGGCTTGCGCCGCTGCCAGCGGCTGTCTTTTCCTGTTGCGCGGCGCCTGGATGCTGCGCGCCTCGCCGCTGCTGCAACAGCGCTGGGTGAAAGTGCTGCCGCACCTGATCGACACGGCCCTGCTGGCCAGCGCCATCGCCCTGGCCGTGTGGAGCGGCCAGTCGCCGGGCAGCCAGCCCTGGCTGGCCGCCAAGCTGTGCGCGCTGGTGGCCTACATCGTGCTGGGCACCATCGCGCTGAAACGGGGCAAGACGCCGGCCGTGCGCGGCGCCGCGCTTGCCGGCGCCGTGCTGGTATTCGCCTACATCGTCGGCGTGGCCGTCACCAAACACGCCTGGCCGCTGTGATGCATCAGATATGCCGCAGCGCAAGCGAGCTGGCGGCCGCTGGCGCTCCCTGCACGTGCTTAGTTGGCGCGTTTCTTCTCCAGAAGTTTCTTGCCAGTGGCGTCCTGTAGCCACCATTCACGCACATCGAGCGCCTTGTTCTCGATGCTGGCATTGGCCAGCAAGGGATTTTTCTTCAGGTAGACGATATCTTCCTCGAAATTGTCGTGTATCGAAGCCACTTCCAGGAAACGGTTGGCATCCAGACGTCCCAGGTAGATGACCTTGCCAGCCACGACGTCAAACTCGATCGCCTTCGGCGACGATTCGGAGTACTTGGACCTGCTTCCATAGTCAAGCAGCCAGATGAGGATGCGGTAGCGTCCCGGCGTCAGCTGCAGCGCAAAAGTACTGCCCTTGCCCGTAGGCACTTTTGGCGCGACATTCTGCAAGGAGACCTGGCCGGCGGGAGCATGGCTGGATAACCACAGGTCTTTGTCCTTGTTGGTGGCAAGGTCGCTGCTGACAATGCCGAATCTGGCGCCATGCGCCTCGAAGACGGCGCGCTCGAACACGGTGCCGACGACAACGCCCTTGGCAAGGTCGGGGGTCGTATAGGTAAACGCAGGCGCTTTATCGTGGCCGGTGACGCAGCCGGACAACAGCGCAGGCAGCAAGACGGCGCACGCCAGCGCGCGCAGCATGGTGGTTCGGACAAACATGGATGATCCTGGATGAAATGAAGAAAATGGGTAACAAGTAATGAGCAAAGGTCGACAAGCGAACCTGTGCCTGCCTGGGCATCGAGAAATATTTCCACATGGGAATATTTTTAGTGTATCCGCTTGGCAGGAAAATGTCTAGTTGATAAGTCGGCGAGGGGCAAAGTAAGATTTCTGCAGAACGCAGCAGGCTGCACGACAATGACAGTATAGGCAACGTCATCGAGAAACCGGCCACCGTGTACCGGCGCGCTACAAACGACATCATCGAGGCTGCGGTTGATGGCAGTGACGCTAAGCCGGCCACTCACTGACTATCGCGGCATTGAAGCGATGCTGGGCAAGCGGCCGTTCTGGGTACCCACGCCTATTGCATCGGCAAGGCCGCCACATCGACGGCGGGCAGCAGGCCCGTGGCCGGGCGCGTGAAGTTCTGGCCGGTTTTCACGACATCGGCAAAAAAGCCGCCGTTATGCAGGTAGAACCTGCCGTTTTCCAGGCCGCCCGCGTAATCCATGCGCTGCGCGTTGGCGGCCGTGGCGTCGCCCGTGTAGCGCCCTGCCGTCACTTCCGACCAGGCGCCGGAAACATTCCTCGCCCACTGGTTGCCAAACTGGACGCGGCGCTCCGTATAGCCCAGCGTATCGATGAAGTTCTCGAGGAAGGAATGCACGCCCGTCAAATACGTGGAAATCGCCGGCCGCTTCCAGGTGGCGATGTAGCGCCATTTGCCCGTCTCGGGCGCGAAGAACCAGGCCGAATAATCGCTGCCGCCCTTGCCATCGGGCCGCGCGCGCGTGATGAAACGGTAGGTGGTGCCGGCCGCCCAGTTATATGAAAGGTAAGTCTGCCCGCCCGTGCCCTCGCCGCCGAAGGCGTTATCGACCACGCCGGCGCCCTTGCTGACCAGGGTGGTCTTGGCGCCATTGTCGGCGTCCCACACGGAAAACAAGATCCAGCGCTCGCTGGGCGACTTGACCTGGATGCCCATGTAGCCCTGGCCGAAGCCGTTGGCCATGAAGTAGGAGCCGATGGCATCCTGCCCCTTGGGTATCGTCATCTCGTTATAAAAATACTCGGTATTGGCCGGCACCGTGTAGCCCATGTGCACGGAAGGGCCGCGCCGCGACCAGTAGTAATTAGCCGGATCGTTGGCGAACGTGAGCGCGGCGTTCGACGTCACCTTCAGCGCCGAAACGTCCCCAAACGTGCCCTTGGCGCGCGTCAGTCCCTGCAAGTCCACCTTCACGTAGCCGGCCGCCGCCACATTCACCGTGCCCACGGCGTAGGTCTTGCGCGCCTTGCCGGCCAGCCTGACGTCGAACGGCGTGCCGTTGATCTTCACGCGGACGGTGCTGTTGCCGCCATCGGCCAGGCTGGCGTCAAACGCCACCTGGACGGGGCCCGCCCCGGAGACGCGAAAATACGTGCTGGCGACGGCAGCGGGATTGCTCCAGCCGGTCAGGCCATGTTCGCCGATGACGGCGCCCTTGTCTGCACTGGTGATGAAGGCATTGCCGGCCAGTTCCACGGTGGCGGGCGTGGCCGGCGCGGCCACGCTGGCGGCCAGCAAGGCGGTGCCGCCCGTGCTGGTGCTGGTGGCGGTGGCGCCACCGCAGGCTGCCAGCAGCAAGGGCATGGCGGGAAGGACTGCGTAGAGTAATGAACTTGTGTGTTTCATCAGCGTCTCCTCGGATAGAAAAAACCCGCTACGGCGGCAGGCGCGGTAGCGGGTCGTTAAAGCTTAGTACTTGCCGTCGAGGGCGAAGATCGGCTTGCGTGTTTGCCACTGGCCGCCCGTGAAGTCGGGGAAGTCCAGGGTCTGGAAGTTGGCGGCGATCGACTGCTCTGACAGCGGCGTGATGGCGCTCCACGTCACGGCATCGTAGATATCGATCGGCATCGGCGCATTGGCCTTGAGCGCTTCGACAAAGGCGTGGATGACGAAGAAGTCCATGCCGCCGTGGCCCGCGCCTTCGGCTTGCGCCGCGTATTTGCGCCAGACCGGGTGCTCATACTTGTCCTGGTAAGCCTTGAAGTCGTCCCACTGGTGCGGCTTGCTGACGCCTTCGATGTGAATCGCGTTGTTCAAGTCCATCCACAGGCCGTCCGTGCCTTGCACGCGGAAACCCAGCGAATACGGACGCGGCAGGCTGGTATCGTGCTGCAGGATGATGGTTTCGCCGTTTTCGCACGCCAGGGTCGTGGTGACGACATCGCCCAGCTTGAACTTGACCTTGGCGTTCGCATGCTGCGCGCCACCCGGCTGCTTGACGATGTAGTCGTGCAAGCCGCGCGCCTTGGTGGCGAAGGCGTTGATGCGCGTAAAACGGTTGCCGCGGTTGATGTTGGTGTACATGGCGCACGGGCCGATGCCATGGCTAGGATACAGTTCGCCATTGCGCTCAACCGAATGCTGCGTGCGCCAATGGGCTTCCGACCAGCCTTTTTCGCCGAATTCCACGCCGCCGCCATACGGCTTGGCCGGATTGCCGCTGTTGAATTTGACGGCGCGCAGGTCATGCTGGTAGCCGCCCTGCAGGTGCAGCAGTTCGCCGAACAGACCCGCGCGCACCATCTGCAGCGCGGCCATCACGTCGCGGCGGTAGCATACGTTTTCCAGCAACATGTACGGCGTGCCCGTTTTCAGCTGGGTATTCAGGACGTCCCAGTGGTCTTGCAAGGTGATGCCAGCCACCACTTCGCAACCTACGGCAATCTTCGCCTGCATGGCGGCGATTGCCATGGGCGCGTGGAATTCCCACGGCGTGGCGATGATCACACCATCGAGGCCGCCCGCATCGAGCATGCGCTTGTAGGCTTTCTGGTCGCGGTCTTCGCCATACGTGCGCGGACGCGGCTTGCCGGCTTTGGCCACCTGGCCCAGCGCATGTTTCAGCATGATCGGCTCGATATCGCACAGGGCGACCACTTCCACGTCGTCGCGGCGCACCAGTTCCGCCAGCAGCACCTGGCCGCGCATGCCGGTGCCGATCACGCCCAGGCGGACCTTGGCGCGGCCGGCTGCAGGTGCAGCGTTGGCGTGGCCAGGCAGCAAAGCGCTGCCGGCCATGGCGCCACCGGCCAGCGCTGCGCTGGCGGACAGGAAATTGCGTCGATTGATTTGTGTTGTCATTAGTCTCTACTCGCTTCCATTGGTAATGATCGTCACCGGCCCGCCGCACGGCGGGCCGGCTGCAGTTTAATAGGTGTATTCCGCCGTGAATCGCACGGAACGCGGCGCCGTGCGTCCATCGACCTGCAGGTAATTGCGGGAGATGGCGCCATGGTCTTCGCGCGTTTCGGTATAGCGGGTGACGGTCTGGCTGTTGAACACGTTGAAGACGTCCACTTTCAGGCTCAGGCCTTTGACGGCGCTGGGAGTATAGGCCACATTCATGTCCAACTGGGCTTGCCACGGCAGCCGGCCCTGGCTGCCGCGCGGCGCCGGCTTGCCATTGCAATAGAAGTAGGAATCGCCATAATCGTTCTCGAACCGCAGGTTATCGGGCAGCGCGCCGATGCAGTTGCGCGGCGCGCCCGAGGTCAGCGACAGGTTGGCGCCCACCATCACGTCCGGGATGACCTGCATGAAGCCGTAGGCCTTGAACGCGTGGCGGTGGTCGCCCGGCAGGTAGCCATAGGCGTTGTACATCAGTTCCTTGTGGTCGTCGCTGACCGTCAGGCCCACGTCGCCGCCGCCGATGCTGTCCGTCTGGCCTTCCATATTGCCCTTCAGGGCGGACAAGGTGTAGGTCAGTTTGCCGTACCAGCCGTTTGTGTACGGATGTTCGACGAAGAGATTCAAGGCGCGGTAGGTGCGCGATGGCAGCGGATTGCCCCACTCGGCCGCCGAGATATCCACGCGGCGCAAACCCTTGCCATCGTCAAAGTCCACCATCAGGCTGTTGTCGCGGCCCGGGTTGATGATGGCGCACTGGAAGCCGCTCCAGTTGCCCGTGTCGACGCCGTTGCGCGTGGCCCAGGCTTGCAGCGGACGTGCGTCGCAGACATCGTCGTTGGTATCGTTCAGCTTGCGGTACAGGACGCTGGCGCCCACCACCAGCTTCTTGCTCAGGGCGCGTTCGAAGCCCAGCGAAAACTCATCCTGCGACAGCGGTTTCAGGCCGATGGCCGTCACTTCGCGCGCATCGCGGCTCTGGCCATAGGCGTTGTTGGCCGAATACGGCTTGCTGATCGCGTGCAGGCCCGTTGGCGCGCCCGTGACCGGATCGACGCCCGTGTAGGTGTACATCTCGCTGGTGGCCAGGAAGGGGCTGGCCATGTTGCTCGACAAATTCGATGGTACCGGCAAGTGGTAGCGGCCGCCGTTGGCGAAGAATTTCAGCGTGCCGTCACCCAGGTAGTCCCAGGTGGCGCCCACGCGCGGGGCGATCATGTTGCGCTGCGAGATAAAAGCCACGCCATCGGTGCTGTAGTTGGTGAACTGTTCGCGGCGCAGGCCCAGATCCAGCAGTACCCGCTCCGTGACCTGGTAGTGATCCTGGATGTATTGCGCCGACTGCACGCTGGTCGGCCGCGCCAGGTTGGCGTTCAGGTCCTTGCTGACGTAATAGCCATCCTTGCCGTAGCCGCCGCCCTGGTACGGCGTTTCAAAGGCGCCGTTGATCGGCAGATTCGCATCTTTGGCTTTCAAGTAGTTCCAACGATAGCCGCCGGCCAGGCTCAGACCCACCTTCGATTCCACGTCGATGCGGTCGATGCCGCCGCGCAGCGAGTGCTTGCCCAGCTTGTACTCCAGGTCCAGGCGCTTGGCCTTCTGCCGGTCTTCCGAGGAAGGGTCGGTCAGGGAACCAGTGACCGATTGCGGATTCACATAGACGAGGCCGGGCACTTGCGTCGATTGGATGGACCTGGTTTGCGCCAGGTTGGGGTCATAGCCTTCGGGCGTGCGGCGGTGGCTGGTGCGCGACTGGCCCATCATGGCCGTCACCGTCAGATTATCCGTCAGGTAGCCCGTATACTTGAAGATATCGACATTCGCGCCTGGCGCAGCCGACGAGCCGCAGCAGTTGATGGTGGTCTCGCTTCCGCCGCCAGGCACGTTGTTGCGTTTCAAGGTGGCATAGTCGAAGCCATAGCTCTGGCTATCCGTAGTCGTGCGGTCATACAGCTTGGTATATTCAAAGTGATGGTCGTCCGTCAGGTTGTAATCCAGCTTGGCCATCATGCGGTCAACCTTGCTCTTGCTCTCGCGCCAGCCGTTCGGCAGCACCTTGTCCGAGTCGTCGCGCGCACCGGCGACGGAACCGCTGTTCGTGCGCGTCTGTTCCAGCGCCACGAAGGCGAACAGTTTATTCTTGATCAGGGGTCCGCTGCCGTACAAGCCGACAACCTTGCTGCTATTGTTGTTATCGCGGTTCCAGTACTTCAAGGTGCCATCCGTGTCCGGATTGGCGCCCGTGTTCGGGTAATACCGGTTTTCCGTCGTGCCCTTCAGCGTACCTGGGATGATGGACACCTTGCCGCCGAATTCGACCTTGTTGCCGCCGCTCTTGGTGGTGATGTTGATCACGCCGCCCGTGGAGCGGCCAAACTCCGAGCCGTAGCCACCCGACAGCACCTGCAGGTTGGAGATCGCGCCGAACGGCAGCTCCGACGCGCCCACCTGGGTGAGGATATTCGTGATGGGAAAACCGTTGACGTAGAACGCGTTTTCCGACTGGCCCGAGCCGCCGATCGACGGCGCATTGCCATACACGCTGTTGGTGCCGCGCGCCACGCCCGGCGTCAGCTGCACGATGGAAGCCACATCATTCCCGACTGGCAGCGCTTTCAATTCCTTGGCGGTGAAGATCACGCCATTGTTCGTGTTCGATACGTCGATCGGATTGCGCGACGCCTTCACCACGACGGTTTGCTCCTGCCCCACGGTACCGGCCGCACTGGCGGGGCCGAAATTGGCTTCTGCGCCCGCGCCGATCAGCGCTTCGACTTCCTGCGATGCTTCGACCGAACCGGCACGCAGCACGCGCACCGCATAGCGGCCTGGCGGCATGGAGTTGGCCACATAGCGGCCCGACGTATCGGGCGTCAGGCTGCGCTGCACGCCCGTTGCCAGGTTTTCCAGCACCACGGTGGCGCCGGCCGGCGCGCTCACTTCGCCGAAAATGGTACTGGTGGCGTTCGACTGTGCCCAGGCCTGGCCTGGCACGCCGGCCGCCAGTGCGATCACGATCGCGGCGGCACGGCTGATGTCGCGCAATTTGAGTCGGGTGCTATGCATGATGTGTCTCCGTCTATATCGAGGGTTATACGCGCCCTCCCCGCTCCAGGGCGAAGTCGGGGGGATGCAATTTTTATAGTGATCGTCGGAAGGTAGAGCCAGGCAACCGCACCTTCCGGGAAATCAGTCCGTATCGGCTGATTTTCGTTTTCTTGGGATTACTTTAAAAAGAAAAATAAGTATCGTCAACAAAAAGAAAGTTATAACGCAAATTTATCACTCAACTGCGCAAATAAACGCGATTTATCTTTCGCTTCAATCAGTGGCGCCCCAGATAACTTTCGTTATCGTGGCGTGGCAGATACACACTTATGCAGGGATGTGAGGAGGAACGGTGAATCGGCCAAAAATTCGGGGATAGCAACGCGAAAGCAACCCTGGCGATCCGCTTTCACTTACGCTTATCTTTCGTATTGCACATTTCGGAATGGTGTCTTTTCTTTTCATGGCAATACCCCAGCCCGCACAGGCGGGCCGGGGCAAGGTCACGTCTTAAAAGAACTTGTAGCTGGCCGAGAGGGCAAACTGGCGACCGAACAGGTCCTGGCTATGGTTGTAGCCCTCCCAGCCGTTCGGGTCATAGTACGGCTGCTTGTTGAACGCGTTTTTCACGTTCAGGCCCACGTCCAGGTGCTTGATCGGCTTCCAGCTGAAGGCCAGGTTTACCGTGGTGTACGACGGCGCGCCCTTGCACTGGCCCGCAGGCAGGGCCACGGAGGCGGCGGTGCAGTTTTCCGGGGTGTTGTCCTTGTCCCAGGGACCGTAGGCCCAGCGCGTCTTGCCCGAGTAGTTGACAAACACGCTGCTGACGAAATTGCGGTAGCTACAGTCGGCATTCACGGTGGCGCGGTAACGCGGCGAATCGTAGTAGCCGACGGTATTGCCCTTGATGTCGCTGCCGTCTTCGCTGTCGTGGGTGTCGCGCTTGCGGATGGTGGCCGCGATGCCGGTGCTCAGCTTGCCCCAGTCACCCAGCGCAAAGCGCGTGCGCGCATCGATGTCCACGCCGTCCATCAGGGTGCGGCCACGGTTCGAATACGAGTTGATCAAGCCGCCCAGGTTGCCCACCGAGTAGCCCGGCACGCCAGCCGCGCATACGCCCGCGTTGGCGGGATTGGCGCACATGGCCGCCACCGCCGCCATATTGCCCCGGTCCGTGTCCGTCAGGTCGTTGCGGATGGCGCTCGATGTGCCGGCCAGGGTGGGGCCATACTTGTCCACCAGTTCCGTAAACAGCTCGTTGAAGTCCTGGCGCACGATTTCGTCGCGGCGATTGATGAACCAGTAATCGATGGAGATGCTCACGTCCTTGGCCGGCTGCAGCACCAGGCCAACGGTCGAAATCTTCGCTTTTTCAGGACGCAGGTTCTGGTTCGGCGGCGTCAGGCCACCCACCGTCGTCGAGCAATTCGAATTGAGCAGGCTTTTGCCCAGGTCCGCATCGGTCGCCACCTTTGACTTCATCAGGGCGCGCGCCATGGCATTCGTTTCATCGCAGCGTACCGTGTCGCGGATGCCGCCCACCTGCGCAAAGACGCCGCCCGAGCCGGATTCGGCCAGGTTGGGCGCGCGGAAGCCTTCGGAATACGTCCCGCGCAGCATCAGGTCGGGCCGCGCGCGCCAGATCACGCCCAGCTTGGGCGCCAGATTGGCGGCGAAATGCGGATATTTGTCCAGGCGCGCGGCCGCATTGACTTCCAGCGTGTCGCTGAGCGGCACCACCACTTCGCCAAACACGGCGGCGATGGTGCGCTTGCCGTCGAACCAGGAACCGCCCTGCTGCGTGATCAGGCCATTCGCGGCGTCCGCGTTGCCGGGCGTGAGGAAGCTCTCGCGCATGATGTTGGTGCCGACTGCGGCGCGCACCTCGCGTTCACCGAGCTTGAACAAGGTGCCTTCCAGCTTCGCATCCCAGGTCATCAGCTTGGTCCACGATTCGATGGCGAAGGTCGGATAGGCGGCACGCAGGAGCGCCGCGTTGGCTTCGCTGATTTCACCGAACTTGTAGGCGGGATTGTCCGAGATATACGTGCGGCCGCTGACGGGATCTTTCGTGAACGGGCCAAACGCCTGCTCGAAACCCTTGATGTTGATATTTGCCGTCTGGAACAGCGTGGAATGGCTACCCGCCACGCTGAGCGCCGTTTCAAAATCCCAGCCGCCGCCGATGCTGCCGCGCAGGCCGACGAGCGCGCGGTAGTTTTCATCGACATTTTTCTGGCCGAAGTGGCTCGTCGCATCCTGCAACAGGTAATTCAAGCCGGCCGCGCCGCCCATCTTGGCCAGCATGTCGGCATCGAGCTTGCCCTTCAGGTAGACGTTGTTAGGGCTCAGGAAAGGCGTGGCGAAGGTATTCAGGGTATTGCCTGTGTTACGCGCGAACCAGTTATTCGTGCTGCCACTGTTGAAGCTGGACGGGCCATTCTCGCCGCGCATCTTGATGTGAGTGAAGGCGCCTTCCGCGAACGCTTCCATGTCGCCACCCAGTTTCAGCCGGCCGCTCAGGTACGCCGTGGCGCGCTCCGAAGTCGGGCCGGTGTCGAGCTGGTTGGGCAGCGCATTCCACACGCAGCGACTACCCGACGCCTCGGTGATGCTGGTGTTGCAGCCAGGCGCGGCGCGCTGGGTGCGCGCATTGTTATTGGCCTTGTCGAAGACAAAGAAAGTCCCGGGATTCATCACGCCCGGTTCGCTGCCGACGCCCACGCGCATGTTCGGAATGAAATTGGGATTGTTCACATAAAAATACGAGGGACGCTTGCGCCAGGTATCGGCCAGCGCGATGCGGTCGCGCTGGTAGACGTTCACGGAACCGTAGATGTTGTAGCCGTCGCTGGCCAGGTCGCCCAGGCCATACAGCACGCTGGCCTGGCGCTCGCCATAGGCTTTCACGCTGGGCGAAAACTCGCCATTGGCGCGCACTTCCAGGCCTTGGTAGCTCTTTTTGGTAATCACGTTGATGACACCTGCGACGGCATCGGAGCCATACACGGCCGACGCGCCGTCCGTCAGGATTTCCATGCGCTCGATGGCGGCGGCGGGAATGGCGTCGATATTGACGAACATGGTCTGGAAGCCGGCTGGCGCGCCATAGAACGACAGGCGGCGGCCATTCAGCAGCACCAGGGTGCCCTGCGCGCCCAGGCCGCGCAAGTTCGCCTGCGAACCGCCGTCCGACCCGGTGAACATCGAGCGAAAATCCTGCTGCGCCGGGCGTGCGGCGGGCAGGTTGTCGAGCACTTGCAGCAAGGTGAGCGCGCCCATGTTTTCGATCTGCTTGGCGTTGATCACCTGTACGGGTGACGCTGTTTCCGCGTTGATGCGTTTCAGGCTGGAGCCCGTCACTTCGACGCGCGCCAGTTTCTCCTCTTCCGCTGCCAGCGCCGTTGAAGCCAATCCTACCGCCACCATGGCGGCCATCAGTTTTTTCAAGTGCATTCCCATCTCCCTTTTATAAGTGATTTGTTTTCGTCAGGCTGCAAGAGCCCCTCCCCGGTCCGAAGAGGGGCTCGTTTTTAGTGAAATGATTGAAAGGCGGTTAGCGCGGCTTGACTGTCGCGCCTTCCGTGCCGGTGAGTACGGCATTGGCCCAGTTGCCGCAAACCTGGGCCGGCCGGGCGCCGCGCGCGCCCAGAGTACGCAAACTGAGCTGGCTCAGGCCGCGCACGTCGATTTCGGGTTTGACCACCCCGGGAGCCTTGACCAGGCCGCTGTCGTACAGCAGCCGCTCACCGCTCCACACCTGGAATTGCAAGCCGCCCGCGCTGCGGCAGCTATCGTCTACACCCAGGTCGGCGCGCAGCAGATTCCAGTTGCCCGCCAGTTGCAGGTCGATGCGGCTGGCAGGTCCCACGCCGAGGCCCTTGCGGAACCACAGCCCGTTCATGCGCATCTCGGCCGCCTTGCCGGCCGGCCGGTCGCGTCCGATATTCTTTGGCAGCGCCAGGTCCGACAGGTAGCGCAGCACCTCCTCGCCTTCAGGCATGCGGTGTTCGAGCACGCGAAATTCGGACAAGGTCACGGGCGCCACGTCGGTCGCCAGCGCCGCATCAAACGCGCGCGCCACCGGCCCCGCTTGTGCCGCCGTGACCATAGGATCGGTGGACGCCGCGCCATCGCCTTCCGGATTTTGCGTGCTCATCACGCGGAAGCGCAGCAAGCGCCCGGCCGTGGCGGGGAAATTGATCGTCTGTGTGCCTTCCTGCAGTTTGAGGGTGCCCCGCTGCAGCGGCGCGCCCCACTCGCCGTTGTTATCGCCGATATAGATTTCATAGTCGCGCACCTGGCCATGCTTCCAGTGCTGGTCGTTGCGCGGCGCCAGTTCGATGCCGTCCACCAGGCGCCGCTCCGTAAAGCCGATCACCCATTCATGCGGTCCGCTTTTCACGGACGGGCTGCGCACGGTGCGGAACCACGTCTCCGGCTTGCCATCGAAGGCGTTTTCCAGCGGATAGCCGCTTTCTTCTGCAGGACGCGCCACCACCTGCATGGCGTCGGCTGGCAAGGCGCGGCCCGGCACGGGGGCGGCCGGGAAATCTGCATCGACTCTCGCCACGGCCAGCGCACCAGCGACCTGCAGAATCAAAGGCTGGCGGATGTCCTGCCCCGCCACTTTCACGTGCAGGGTGCCTTGCCTGTCTGCCGCATCGAAGAACCAGGCCTCAAGCGCCTTGTCATAGGCGGCACGCTCACCGGACGCCGCGATCAGGCGCTCGCCAGCGCGCACGGCGGCCGGGGCCTGGCCCGCCAGCATGCGCAGCGCGTAGCTGCGGCGCGCTTCCTGGCCCTGGTACTTGCCATCGACGGCGCCGATGTCGACCTGCACATCGCCGCCCGTCTGGCGCATGCGGATGACTTGCTGGCTGAAGGCGCCGCCCTGGTACTGGCGCGTATTGCCGTCGTCTTCATACAGGGTGTATTCGGAAGCGCCGTGCGGGTAGATATCGAGCGTGAGTTGATCCTTCGGCTTCTGGCCGTCGTACAGCATTTCCGGATACATGGGCAAGATGGCGCCGGCGCGCACGAACACGGGCAGCTTGTCGAGCGTGACCTGCATATCCAGGTCGCGGCCCTTGGTATCGGCCGTGGCCTGGCGGCCATCCCAGTAGTCGTACCACGTGCCCTGCGGCAGGTGGATGCCCTTGCGCCAGCCGCCGCTGACGGCCTGGCTGCGGTAGACGGGCGCCACCAGCACATCGCGCCCCAGCAGGAATTGGTATTTGTACGCTTCCGTGTAGGCGGCCGGGTCTTGCGCGTAATCCCACATCAGGCCGCGCACCAGCGGCGCGCCAGATTGTTCTGCTTCACGCACCAAGGTGTACATATAGGGAGTGAGGCGCATCTTGAGCTTCAGGTAGCGGCGGTTGATGTCGCGGTAAGGTTCGTCGAACCACCACGGGTGCTTGCGCTCGGCGGCAGCCCAGCCGGACATGCCCATCAGGACAGGCGTAAAACTCTTCCACTGCAAATCGCGCAGATAGGTTTCCGGGCTGCCGCCAAAGATGGCATCCACGTCACCGGACGCATACGCCTGGCCCGACAGGCCCGAACCGATCAGGGTCGGGATATGCCAGCGGATGTAGTCCCAGCTCGCGCTCTGGTCACCCGTCCACGCCACGGCGTAGCGCTGGATGCCGGCCCAGCCCATGACCGTCCACAAAAATGGCCGGCTGTCGGAGTTGTTGAGGATGCCGTCGTAGGCTGACTTGTTCGCATCCATGGCGAACTGGTAGCCCTTGCCCGTCCACGCCACGTCCAGCTTTTGCACGCGGCTGCCCGCCTGGCCCACTTCCCAGGCGATCTTGTCGACACCATTTTCCGTCCACAGGCCCGTACGGAAGCCGTAGCCGGCCAGGCCCTTCACGGTTTCCGGCAAGTTCGTGTAGCCGCAGCCATAGCCGTCGTTGGGCAATATCCAGCCGCCCGGCATGTCGTGTTCACGGTATTGGCGCGCCACCGATTCGACCACGTCCGGCGTCTTGCCGGTCGGGCCATCGCTCCAGCTCTTCGGCACGGAGCCGGGTTTTTTCACGTTGTCGCCATCGTTGTAGCAATCGGCGTCGCCGTATTCCAGCGCCCAGCGGGGCAGCATGCGCGCGCGGCCCGTCAAGTCCGTGTAGCGGGCGACGACGTCGCGCAAATCCTTACCGACAAAGAAATACGCATCGAAGCGGCCTTCCGCGTGCTGCAGCGAGATCTGCTCCTTGTCGCGCAAGTCGTAATGACCGTCGGACCAGGTATTGCGCAGCACGCCCCAGCCCCGTGAACTCATCAAAAATGGCGCGGGATTCGGGCGGTCGCCCTCTTCCCAGCCGCCCGAATACGACACGGGCACCTGCTTGCCCTTGAATTCGAAGCGGCCATTTTGCTGGCCGCCGCCAAAATAGCGCTCGCCCGGCAAGCTGGAAAGCACCTGCACGCCCTGCTTGTCATCGAGCGACAAGGGCTGCACCTCGCGCCACAGCGGCACCAGGTCTCCCTTGCGGAACAAGGTAAAGCGCAAGGGTTTGCGGTCGATGCGCAGGCTCAGGGCTTCGGTACTGATCAGGATATGCTCGGCCTGCTCGCTGATGGTATAGGCCACCTGCGCCGCAGGCTGGCCCACGACGATGGGCGCGGCCTTGTCGCCCGGCCCCGTCAAGCCCGCCTTGCCGCCCGCCTGGATGCGCAGCACGTCCACCTGCGGCAGGCTGATACGCAACTGCATGCCCGTATCGCTGCGCACATCCCAACCCAGCGCCTCGCCCTTGGCCACGTCGGCCGCATGCATGGCCGAAATCGTCTGCAAATTGCCGATAGTCGCGGCCTGCAGGCCCGGCACAGCCAGAGTGGCGAGGGCGGCAAGAACACAGACGGCAAGGGCGCGACGGGGAAGCGGAAGAGGTTTCATCTGAGGGCTTTCAAAAATTGATGCGATGGAAATACTTTAAGAAGAAAAATAAATATCGTCAATCAAAAGAAAGTTAAAGCGGTAATTTATTAATAAAATGCCCAAAATCGGCACATTAATCTTACGTTTCACCAAAATGTCACAAAACAAACTTTCGTTATCGTGGCATTTCAGCGACAGGTGGCAGCACCACAGGGTTTCATGCGGCACTGCAACACGATGGCAAGCGGATAAACGACATTATTTCGCAAGCCACCAAATAAATTACTTTCGTTTTACTTTCGTATTTGACTTTTCGAAATTTAGTATTTATGCTTTCCCCAACAAACACTTTACTGACACTCCATGACTACCCTTCTTCAGCGTGACATTCAAACCTGGCGCGACATCGGCGGCCTGCACACGGCCGAGGAAATCGCGCACCAGCCGGCCATCTGGCGCGCACTGGCCAGCATTTTGCGCAAGGAACAAGCCAGCCTGGCCGCCTTCCTGGGGGACGCGCTGTCCAATCCGCTGCAACGCGTCATCCTGACGGGCGCCGGCAGCTCGGCTTACGTGGGCGAAATCGTCGTCGATACCTTGAATGCGGCCTGGCCCGCGCAGATCCGCGCCATCGCCACCACGACTTTGCTGACGCACCACGAGCTATACCTGGAAGCGAATGCCCCTACCCTGCTCGTCTCGTTTGCCCGCAGCGGAGACAGCCCGGAAAGCCTGGCAGCCGTGGAATTGCTGCGCCAGGTCGTGCCCGGCGCGCGCTTCCTGAATATCACTTGCAACGCCGATGGCAAGCTGGCAAGCCAGGGCGCCAATGACGACCATACCTATAACCTGCTGATGCCGGAAGGCAGCTGCGACCGCGGCTTCGCCATGACCAGCAGCTTTAGCAGCATGCTGCTGGCGGCCCTGTCGGTGTTGGGCAAGGATACGGATCTGACGCGCCTCGACACGCTGGCGCAACTGGGCGAACACGCCTTGCGCGACTGGTCGGCACCTGTGGCGGACCTGGGATCGCAGCCGGTGCAGCGCGTGGTCTACCTGGGCAGCGGCCCGCTGGAAGCGCTGGCCAAGGAAGCGGCATTGAAGATCCTGGAATTGACGGGTGGCCGCGTGATGGCCATGGCGAATACGCCGCTGGGTTTCCGCCACGGCCCGAAATCGGCCGTCACCACGGAGTCGCTGGTGGTCCTGCTGCGCAGCAGCAAGCCGCTCGCGCGCCAGTATGAAGATGATTTACTGAAAGAGCTGCAGCGCGACAGCGTGGCGCAGCGCTGCCTGACGGTGGGCATCGGCGGCGACTTATCTGCCAACTTGGCGGCCGACGCACCGGCCTGGCCCGACGCGTGGCTGGCCCCGCTGTGGCTGCTGATGGCGCAGCAATATGCGCTGCACCAGTCCGCGCTGCTGCAACTGCGCCCCGACAATCCATTCGCCGGCGGCATCGTCAACCGTGTCGTGCAGGGCGTCACCATCTATGGCCATGACCAATTCTAATCACACCGCGGGCTACCACGGCATCGACATCGGCGGCAGCAAGATGGAGCTGGTGGCCTTTGCCGACCGCGACGGTACGCTGACGGAAATGTTCCGCGAACGGGTGGCCACGCCCGGTGACGATTTTGCCGCATTCGTGCAAGCCATCGTCGACCTGGTGGCGCGCGGCGACGCCGCCCTGGGCACGACAGCGCCTGTCGGCATCGGCTTGCCCGGCGTGATCGACAGCGCCAGCGGTCGCCAACTGAGTTCCAACGTGCCCGCCCTGAACGGGCGCCTGGTGGCGCAAACCCTGCAACAGGCCTTGCAGCGCCCTGTCGCCATCGGCAACGATTGCCAATGTTTCGCCCTGTCCGAAGCGCAAGGCGGCGCGGCCGAAAATACCGCCAGCATGTTCGGTGCCATCCTCGGCACGGGCGCCGGCGGCGGCTATTGCGTGGGTGGCCAGCTGCTGCGCGGCTTTAACGGCGTGGCCGGCGAATGGGGCCACTGGAGCCTGCCCGCCACCCTGCTGGCGCAGCATGGCCTGGCCGAATACCCCTGCCCGTGCGGCAAGACGGGCTGCCTGGAACGCTATGTCTCCGGCCCCGCCATGCGCAAACTGCACGCGCATTTCGGCGGCGACGGCGCAGAACCGCTGGCCATCGTGGCCCGCGCCAACATGGGCGACGCCGTGGCCCAGCGCACGGTGGCCGTGCACCTCGATGTGCTGGGCCACGCGCTGGCCGGCCTGGTGCTGGCTTACGACCCGCACGTCATCGTGCTCGGTGGTGGCCTGTCCAAGCTGCCGCACCTGTACGACAAGCTGCCGGCCGCCGTCAAGCGCCACCTGTTCCCCGGCGTGCATGTGCCGCCCATCTTGCCGCCCCGCTTTGGCGACGCCGGCGGCGCGCGCGGCGCGGCCCTTTTGATACGACAACATACCAAGGCGTCAACATGATGAAGCAAGCGGAAAACCCGACCTTTACACTGTCCCCCATCCAGCAAGTGATCAAGGCACACCGCCGCGGGGAACGCGTGGGGCTGTACGCCGTGTGCTGCAGCCACCCGAGCGTGCTGCGCGCCGCCATGCGCGTGGCCAGCGAGTACGACACTGTGCTGCTGGTCGAAGCGACGTCGAACCAGGTCGACCAGTTCGGCGGCTACACGGGCATGACACCAAACGTTTTCCGCGACACCATGCTGGCACTGGCGCGGGAACAGGGTTTCCCGACCGACCGCCTGGTGCTGGGCGGCGACCATCTGGGTCCTAACGCCTGGCAGCACCTCGATGCAGCTACCGCCATGGACCACGCCGAGACTCTGATTGCCGCGTATGCGGCGGCCGGTTTCCATAAAATCCACCTCGATTGCAGCATGCGCTGCGTGGATGACCCTTTGCAGCTCGACGATGAAACCGTGGCAGCCCGCTCGGCGCGCCTGTGCATCGTCGCCGAAGCGGCCGCCGCCGCGGCCGGCTTCGCGCCCCCCGTCTACGTGATCGGCACGGAAGTGCCGATACCCGGCGGCGAAGCATCGCTGGCGCAGGCCGGCGCCGTCACCAGCCCGCAGGCGGCGCGCCGCACGCTGGACGTGCACCGCCGCGCGTTCCTGGAAAATGACTTGCACGGCGCCTGGCGCCGCGTGATCGCCATGGTGGTGCAGCCGGGCGTCGATTTCGACCAAAACAGCATCCAGCATTACGATGCGCCGGCGGCCGCCGAACTGTCGGCCTTTGTTGCGGAGCAGCCCGGCCTCGTGTTCGAAGCCCATTCCACCGACTACCAGCGCGAATCGGCCCTGCACGCCATGGTACGCGACCATTTCGCCATCCTGAAAGTGGGCCCGGCCGCCACCTTCGCCCTGCGCGAGGCGCTGTACGCGCTGTGCCAGATCGAGCAGGAACTGCTGCCGGCGCACGCTACTTCGCAGCTGATGCAGGTGCTCGATGAGGTGATGGTGGCCAAGCCGAAGAACTGGATCAAGCATTACCTGGGCACGCCGGACGAGCAGCGATTGATGCGCCGCTACGGCTTGAGCGACCGTTGCCGCTATTACTGGGGCGAGCCGGAAGTGGCGGCCGCAGTCGGCAAGCTGCTGGCCAACCTGGAGACCGTGGCCATTCCGCTGCCGCTATTGAGCCAGCATTTGCCGGAACAGTACGCCGCCGTGGTGCAGGGCAGCCTGGCAGCCGAGGCGCCGGCCCTGATCGAGCACAAGATCGGCAGCTTGCTGGCGCAATATGCGCGTGCCTGCAACCATAATACGGCAGTGGCCGCCGTTGCCGAAGCGGCAATCTGTTAAGCTCGATATTTTCATTTTTTACTGAGCCCGCCACCATGCGAAATACCAGCCAACGCCGTGAATCCATCCTCCAAATACTTGCCCAGCAGGGTTCGGTGCAAGTAACCGATCTGGTGGAAAAGCTCGGCGTGTCCGCGGTCACCATCCGCAGCGACCTGAATGCGCTGGAGGCGCAAGGCATGGCCACGCGCAGCCACGGCGGCGCGACGCTGACGCGCACGCCGCCGCTTGAACACACGATACGCCAGAAGGATGCCATCAACCACGAGCAGAAGGAGCGCATCGGCGCCTATGCGGCGCGGCTGGTGGAACCGGGCGACAACATCATCATCGACTCGGGCACCACCACCATCTCGCTGGCGCGCCATTTGCGCGATGCGACCGGCGTGACGGTGGCCACGAATGGCCTCAACATCGCATGGGAACTGGCCGACGCACCCGGCGTGGACCTGATCCTCACGGGCGGCCTGCTGCGCAAGCAATCGCTGTCGATCCAGGGCAGCCAGGCCGAAACCTGTTTGCAGGCGTATAGCTTCGACAAGCTGTTTTTGGGCGTGGACGGCTTCGACCTCCAATTTGGCGTCACCACCCACCACGAAGCGGAAGCGAGCCTGAACCACAAGATGGTGGAACGGGCCAAGAAAATCATCGTCCTCACGGACGCCTCCAAGTTCGGCCGCGTCAGCCTGCACCGCATCGTGCAGCTGGACCGCGTCGATACCGTCATCACCGATGCCAGCATCAGCCAGGAATACCGCGAAGGGCTGCAAAAGCTGGGCATCGAACTTTTTATAGCGGAATAACACATGCTGAGCGGCAGAATCCTTACCCCATCTGGCTGGATCACGGGCACCATCACCTTTGACCAGCGTATCGTCCAGATACAAGAAGACCCTGCCGCCGACAGCGCGCTGACCATTTTGCCCGGTTTTATCGACCTGCATGTACACGGCGCGGCAGGCGTCGACATCATGGAAGGCGACGATGCGGGCGCCACCGTGGCGCAGGTGCATGCGCGTCACGGTACCACGGCCCTCTTGGGCACCACCCTGACGGCCAAGGAGCCGTCGATCCTGCGCGCCCTGCATGGACTGGCCGGCGTCATCGCCGAGCGTCCGGCCAACGGCGCGCGCATGCTGGGCGTGCACCTGGAAGGGCCATTTTTGAATTTGCACCGCCTGGGCGCGCAGCCGCCCGACGTGGTGCAAGCGAGTCTGGCGCTGGTGCAGCGCTTCCACGCCATCGCCCCCATCAAGGTGCTCACCATGGCGCCGGAAATCCCCGGTCACCTGGAACTGATTCCGCAACTGGCGGCAATGGGCATCCGCGTGCAGATCGGCCATAGCGCCGGCACGTATGACGAAGGCGTGGCGGCGCTGAAAGCCGGGGCCACGGGTTTTACCCACCTGTACAACGGCATGACGGGCATGACGCATTACGACCCGGGCATGGTGGGCGCGGCGCTCGCGCATGCCGACTACGCGGAAATCATCCCCGACCTGCAGCACGTGGCCAAGGGCGCCCTGCGCGCGGCCCTGCGCGCCATTCCGCGCCTGTATGGCGTGACGGACGCCACCTCGGCCACCGGCATGCCCGACGGCGAATACGGCCTGGGCACGCAGCGCGTGTATAAATGCCTGGGCTGCGTGCGCCTGGCCACGGGCTCGCTGGCTGGCAGCGTGCTGACCATGGACCAGGCCCTGCGCAATTTCGTCGAGCTGGGCCTGGACCTGGCCGACGCCTCGAACCGCCTGTCGCTGTACCCGGCCGATTACCTGGGCGAATCCGAACGTGGCCGCCTGACGCCCGGCGCCTGGGCCGATATCGTCGTCCTCGATGCCAACTTGCAGCCCGTGTCGGTCTTCGTCGAAGGCGCGGCCATCGATCTTTCCACCCGCTAGACCCAGACCAACCCCACTTCAACCCCGTCCCGGAGTTTTTATGCACGACACGTCACACAAGGCCCCCGTGTGGGCCATGCGCTACCTGCTATTTATTGCCGGCATGGGGGGATTGCTGTACGGCATAGACATCGGCATCATCGCCGGCGCCCTGCCCTACCTGGTATCGACGGCCTCGGTGGCGTGGAAACTGACGGCGCAGCAGCTGAGCTTTATCGTCGCCGCCGTGCTCCTGGGTTCAGTCCTTTCTTCGCTGTTCGCCGGTGCGCTGGCCGACCTGCTGGGCCGGCGTTGGGTCATGTTCCTGGCCGGCGCCCTGTTCAGCGCCAGCATCCCCCTGATCGCCCTGGCCGACGGCTACACGCCGCTGCTGCTGGGCCGTCTGCTGCAAGGCATCAGCGGCGGCTTGATCGGCGTCGTCGTGCCCCTGTACCTGGCTGAATGCCTGCCCGCGCAGCAGCGGGGACGCGGCGCCGCCCTGTTCCAGCTGCTGCTGACCATCGGCCTGGTGGCGGCCGCCCTGATCGGCCTGCAGCAGGCGCAGACGGTGGAAACGGCCACGCAGGCGGCGCAAGCCTTGCCGGAAGCGGGCCGCATCGCCGCCATCTTCACGGCCAATGACCACGCCTGGCGCAGCATCTTCTGGGCCTGTTTGACGCCGGGCCTGGTGTTTACCATCGGCGCCCTGCTGCTGGCCGAGTCGCCGCGCTGGCTGGCGCAACGGGGCCGCATCGAGCAGGCGCGCCAGTCGCTGCTGCGCACGCGCCTGCCCGTCGCCGCCGACATCGAATTGCGCGAGATGCAAGACACCCCAGAGAACGCAGCCAAGAACAGCGGCAAGGCCAGGGACCCGCTGCTGAGCCGCCGCTACGTGCTGCCCTTCCTGCTCGCTTGCCTGATCCTCGCCTGCACGCAGGCGACAGGCATCAATTCCATCCTCGCGTATGTTGTCAACATCCTCAACCAGGCGGGCTTGTCTGGCGCCTCGGCCAACATGGCGGACGTGCTGCTGAAAGTGCTGAATGCGGTGATGACGGTGGTAGCCGTGCTGCTGGTGGACCGCAAGGGACGCAAATTCCTGCTGATGCTGGGCACGGGCGGCATCGTCGTCTCGCTGCTGGCGGCCGGTTTGCTGTTCCGCGGCGCCGAAGCACATCTGGCCGACGTGCGCCCCGCCATCACCACACAGGTACAGAACGACGGCCTGGCCGTGCGCCTCGATGCGGCCACCTTGACGGCCCTGGGCGCGGCGGCCGACGGCACGCCGCAGCAGCTGACCATCGCCTACGCCTACGGCCCGTTCACCAACGTGAAAAGCCTGCGCAGCGATGACCCCGTGCTGCACCAGGTGACGATCGCCCGCGCAGACGCCGTGCAGCCCGACAGCGTGATCGGCGTGTTCTTCCGCAAGCTGCACCTGAACCCGTTCGCCGACCCAGCCGCCGGGCGCGAAGCGCCGCTGCGCATCGAGAAGGCCAGCCTGGGCCCCGTGCCCTCGTCCTCGCACGGCTGGCTGGTGGCGATTGCCATCTGCGTGTTTGTTTCCAGTTTCGCCGTGGGGCCGGGCGTGTGCGTGTGGCTGGCCCTGTCCGAACTGATGCCGACCCGCATCCGCTCGAACGGCATGAGCATCGCGCTGCTGGTGAACCAGTTCGTCTCGACGGTCATCGCCGCCATCTTCCTGCCGACGGTGGGCTTGCACGGCTATTCGACGCTGTTCTTCTTCGGCGCCGGCTGTACCGTGCTGTACTTCCTGGCCGCCGCCTTCCTGCTGCCGGAAACGAAGGGCAAGACCCTGGAAGAAATTGAAGCGCACTTTTCAAAGTAGACCCAAGTAACCATTTGTAGCAATCTCCTTTCCAGCTCCGGACCACCATCCGGGGCTGTTTTTTTGCCTGCTTCGCAAGTTTACGGGGCTGACGCGCACAAAAATGTACAGTTTTCCTTCTGGAATCAAGGGTGCGTGGGCTAGAATCTGGCTGCGTCGTGCTACTCACGAGGCGGCAATGGCGCCAAGACAAAAACTACCGGGAGACACAGTGAGCTTATTTAGAACCAAGAATTTGGATGACATGATCGCCCACAGCAAGAAGCCGGGAGGTCTGGCCAAGGTGCTGGGACCGTTCGACCTTGTCCTCATGGGCATAGGCGCCATCGTCGGCACGGGCATTTTCGTGCTCACCGGCACGGGCGCGCTGACGGCCGGCCCCGCGCTGTCGCTGTCGTTTGTCGTGGCCGCCGTCGCCTGCTGCTTTGCCGCCCTGTGCTATGCGGAATTCGCCTCCACCGTGCCGGTGGCCGGCTCCATCTATACCTACAGCTATGCGACTTTGGGCGAGCTGGCCGCCTGGATGATAGGCTGGGACTTGCTGCTCGAATACGGCCTGGCCGCGGCCGCCGTCTCCGTCGGCTGGTCCGGCTACTTCCAGTCGCTGCTGGCGGGCTTTGGCATCACCCTGCCCGCCGCCCTGACGGCCGCGCCGGGCGCCCTGCCGGGCGTGACCACCTTCATCAACCTGCCAGCGCTGGTCATCATGCTGCTGCTGACGGCCATGCTGGGCTGGGGCGTGCGCGAATCGGCGCGCCTGAACAACATCATGGTGGCGATCAAGGTGGGCGTGGTGCTGTTGTTCATCATCTTCGGCGCGCGCCACGTGCAGCCGGCCAACTGGCAGCCCTACATGCCGTTCGGCTATCACGGCATGTTGAGCGCCGCCGCCCTCGTCTTCTTCGCCTTCATCGGTTTTGACGCCGTCACCTCGGCCGCCGAGGAAGTCAAGAAGCCATCGCGCGACTTGCCAATCGGCATTATCGGCTCGCTGGCCGTGTGCGCCGTGCTGTATGTGATCGTCTCGGCCATCATGACGGGTATCGTACCGTATCAAAAATTCCTCGGCGTCGACCATCCCGTCTCGCTGGCCTTGCAATATGCGGGTGAAAACTGGATCGCCGGCTTCGTCGACCTGGGCGCCATCCTGGGCATGACCACCGTCATCCTGGTGATGGCCTTCGGCCAGACGCGCATCATCTTCGCCATGTCGCGCGACGGTTTGCTGCCAAAGCGCCTGTCGACCGTGCATCCGCGCTTCCACACGCCATTCTTCGCCACCTGGCTGGTGGGCATCGTCTTTGGCCTGATCGCCGCCGTGATCCCGCTCAACATCCTCGCCGAGCTGATCAACATTGGCACCCTGGCCGCCTTCACCATGGTCTCCATCGCCGTGGTGGTGCTGCGCAAGAAGCGTCCCGACCTGCCGCGCGCCTTCCGCTGCCCCGGCGTGCCGTATGTGCCGGCGCTGGCCGTGATCCTGTGCGTGGGCCTGATGACGTTCCTCAGCTGGGTCACCTGGATGGCCTTTACCATCTGGCTGGTGATCGGCCTGGTCATCTACTTCGGCTACGCGCGCCGACGTTCGCTGCTGCACCCGCCGCAGTAAAAAGTCCCTGCAGCGACATATTCTGTCGCTGCCGCAGTTAAGATGGCGGTCTCGCAACCAATGCAGACCGCCATCCATGCAACGTTCCCCCGACCTCATCGAACAACTGGACCAGAGCACGGACCAGCTCAAGCGCGCGCGCCTGCGCAGCATGCAGCTGCTGGCCGTCGGCTTGCTGCTGCTCGCCGCGCTGGTATTTGCCGTGGCCCGCTCGCAGCGGGGCGGCCATCCCGCCTGGGGCTATGTGGAAGCATTCGCCGAAGCGGCTATGGTGGGCGCGATTGCCGACTGGTTCGCCGTCGTCGCCCTGTTCCGCCACCCGCTGGGCATCCCCCTGTGGCATACGGCCATCATCCCCAACAGCAAGGCGGGCATAGGCCGCAGCCTGGGCGCCTTCGTGGAAAACCACTTCATTACCGAACAAGGCATCGCCGAGCGCATCGTGCAAGCCGATCCCGCCGCACGCCTGGGCGCCTGGCTCAGTGACGCGGTCCACGCGCAGCAGCTGGGCATGGCCAGCGCCGGCGTGGTGAAACAGCTGCTGGCGATGGCCGATCACGATAAACTGGGCCGCCTGTTGCGCGAACAGGCCAGCAGCTACCTGGGCCAGCTGAATCTGTCGAACGTGGCGGCCGACTGCATCGACGCGCTGATCGCCGACGGCAAGCCGCAGGAACTGCTGGATTTCCTGCTCGACCGCAGTGCCGCCTACCTGGACGACGAGGCACACCACGCCGCCATCGGCGACTTCGTGCTGGGCGCCTTCCAGATCGAGAACGCGCTGGTCAAAAAAGCCGTGAAAGCATATGAGCCGCGCATGATCGCTTCGCTGCAAAAGTTTGCCGTCGCCGTGCGCATCGACCCGGCCCACCCGCTGCGCCAGCGCATCGCCGGCTGGGTCGCCGACAGCGCCTTGCACCTGAAGGCCGATCCGCGCTGGCAGGACACCGTACGGCGCTACCAGCTGCAGCTGGTCGCCAGCGATACGGTGCAAGCCATGCTGGGCGATGTCTGGAACAACATCCGCACGCGCCTGCTGGCCGACCTGCACGCCGGCCAGCCCGTGCTGGCGCAAGCGATCGCCAGCCTGGCGCGCAACACGGGCCAGGTGCTCGGCACGGAGCAACATGCGCGGGAATGGCTGAACGATGCCATCGTCGCCGGCAGCGGCTCGCTGGTGCGCCGCTACCGGGGCGAAGTGGGCGCCTTCATTGCCGCCCGCCTGGACCTGTGGAGCAAGGAAGAAATGAGCGAGCGCATCGAACTGGCCATCGGGCGCGACCTGCAATTCATCCGCATCAACGGCACCATCGTAGGTGGCCTGGCCGGCTTGCTGATCTACGCCGTCTGCCAGGCGCTGTAGCGCTTCCTACCAGCCGGGCACGACACCACGCCACAGTGAACCAACTGTATCCATGGTATTTTTCTGTATAAATTTACCAAATACCATAAATAAATCCGCGCAAAAATAGTTTATCCTGTCAAAAAACAAACGAATGGTAGGAAAAAACCCCAGCATTAGAGTCTAATCACTTCCGATACGCTGGCAAGGCGAGCAAGACCCGGACCTGGTCGTGTGTAAAAACAAAATTAAATCATGAAAATCAAAATATTTGTTGAATTCAATTCTATTTGATTTATAATGATTTTCAAGGAGAACACAACGCAGGGCAACAATGATCACTGCCATGACCGCCCGGCATCTCCACTTTCCTTGCAGGGGAGAAGCACATGAACAAAATCCTGGCCTTGCGCCTGCCCGACGCCGCCGATGACGCCGCCATCATCAGCGCTGCTGGCTCACGCATCCGCCATGCGAACGACGCCATGTATGCGCTCAGCGGTTATGCCCCGACCAGGCCAAGATGAATGGCCGCAACCGCATCGAGGAAGCCTGGCAACGCCTCCTTATCCGCTATTTCATTCATCCAGCATCGCCTGACAGGAGCAAGTACATGGCAACCACCACGACACATGCCGCAGCAGCGAGCCTGCTGGCACAAGCGGGCCAGACCGAGCCCGCCTGCGACGCCTCGACCGTGGAGATCTTCCTTATCTTCGCGCATGGCGCCAGCGGCATCGTGGTCGACCGCGTGGCCAGACTGGCGGCTTGAGCCAGCCATCGCCATTCCGCCCTGCCACCTGAGCGCCTTCCGCCGGAGACACCATGAGCATCCTGATCGTCGATGACAACGACACCAACCTGAGCCTGCTATCGACCCTGGCGCGCAAGGCGAGCAGCATCGAACCGGTCTGCATGAACGACCCCATCGATGCGCTGACCTGGTGCGAGTCGCATGTGCCTGACCTGGTCTTGCTCGACTACCGGATGCCCAGCCTGTCGGGCAATGAATTTCTCGGCATTTTCCGCAAGATGCAGGGCATGGCCGACATCCCCATCATCATGGTCACCACCGAGAACGACCGCGCCGTGCGCAAGCAGGCATTTTCACTCGGTGTCACGGAGTTTCTCACCAAGCCCGTCGACACCATCGAGTTCAGCCTGCGCGTTCGCAATCTGCTGGCCCTGCGCACGGCGCAAACCATGCTGGCCGACCGCGCCAAGCTGCTCGAGCATGAGGTGAGCGAGGCCATCGCCAACGTCACGGCGCGCGAGATGGAGCTGGTCACGCGCCTGGCACGGGCGGCTGAATTCCGCGACCCTGAAACAGGCGCCCACATCATGCGCATGGCCCGCTACTCGGCCCTGATCGCCAGGCACCTGGGCATGGATACGCAATGGCAGGAACTGCTGCTGAAGGCTGCGCCCATGCACGACGTGGGCAAGCTGGCCACGCCCGACCATATCCTGCTCAAGCCGGGGCGACTGAATCACGAGGAAATGGCCATCATGCGCCAGCACGCAGAAATCGGCGGCCATATCCTCGCCGGCAGCGATTCGCCACTGATCCAGCTGGCCGAGGAAATCGCCTGCGGCCACCACGAAAAATACGATGGCAGCGGCTACCCACGGGGCCTGGCGGGCGAACAGATACCGCTGTCGGCGCGCATCGTCGCCGTCGCCGACGTCTTCGATGCGCTCAGTTCGGAACGCCCGTACAAGCCAGCCTGGCCAGTGGAGCAGGCGCACCTGTTCCTCCAGCAGAACACGGGCAGCCATTTCTGCCCGCGCTGCATCGCCGCCTTCCTGGGCGCCTGGGACGAGGTACTCGCTATCCGCAGCAGCCTGCCCGACCCCGACCAGCATCACGCCCATCCACTGTAAGCGAGGACCCCGCCATGCGCGTGCAACAACTGATCCTGAAAAATCGTGCCGACATCGATGCCGTACTGGCGCCCCTGGCCGACATGCAGCCGCAGCTGGTGCTGGTCTTTGGCGCCTGCGCCTATTTCTCCACCCCCGAACTGACGGCGGCGCTGCAGCGCCAACTGCCAGGCGCCGTCATCGCCGGCTGTTCCACGGCGGGCGAGATTGCCGGCAAGCGCGTCTACGACGACAGCTGCGTCATCACCGCCATCGTCTTCGCGCACACGGCGGTGGCGATTGCCGACGCCATTATCTGCGACATGGCGGACTCGCACGATACCGGCGAGCGCCTGGCACAAGCGCTGCCGCAGGACGGCCTGACGGCGGTCTTCATGCTGGGCACGGGCGTGGCCATCAACGGCAGTGCCCTCATCGCTGGTCTGCAGGCGAATCTTCGCCCTGGCGTCACCATATCGGGCGGGCTGGCCGCCGACGGCGGCGCCTTCCGCCAGACCTGGACCCTGGGCCCGCGCGGCGCGGCCGACAATACCATCGTCGCCGTCGGCCTGTACGGCGGGCATATCCGCCTCGGCTACGGCAGCCATGCTGGCTGGCAAGCGTTCGGCCCAGCGCGCAAGGTGACGCGCTGCGTCGACAACGTGCTGTATGGTCTGGATGGCGCGCGGGCGCTGGACATCTACAAACTCTACCTGGGCGACTATGCGCGCGACCTGCCCGGCTCGGGCCTGCTGTTTCCGTTTGAAATGCTCACTGCGGCGCATGAAAAAAGCAATGTATTTCGCACCATCCTCGCCGTCGATGAAGAACAGGGTTCGCTGACACTGGCCGGTGACATCCTCGCCGACGGTTACCTGAAATTAATGCATTCCAGTACCGACCGGCTGATAGACGGGGCCGAAACGGCCGCCCGCAGCGTCCAGCCCCACGCCGATGCGGTGGGCGACCAGCTGGCACTGCTGGTCAGCTGCGTGGGCCGCAAGCTGGTCATGGGCGATAGTGTCGAGGAAGAGGTAGAAGCGGTGGCCGACGTACTGGGCAGCGGTGCCACCTGTATCGCCGGCTTCTACTCAAACGGCGAAATCGGCATCACGCAGCCGCATGGGGCATGCCAGTTGCATAACCAGACGATGACCGTGACTGTGCTGAGCGAAGCATGAACCGTACCCTTGCCCGTCAACTGAGCCGCGTCTGCAATATCGACGCGGGAAGCGCCTGCATCGCCTTGCAGGAACAGGCCCAGGCCATGGCGGCGCGAGCCGACACTCCCGCCGAACTGGCCGCTTTCCTGGCCGGCCTGCCGGCCCTGCTGCTGCGCATCGACAGCACCAACGAACAGTCCGAACGCGATCTGGACTTGCGCTCACGCAGCCTGGAACTGAGTTCGACAGAACTGAGCATGACCAACGACCTGCTGCGCACGGAACTGGCAAGCCGCAACCGCGTCCTGCAATCGCTGCGCGTGGCAGCCGTGCGCCTGCTCGACAACGACGATTCCGGTCTGCACCTGCCGCAGGAAGGCGATATCGAGGGCCTCTCGGAGCTGCTCGCCGAGCTGGTGTCGCAGCAGGAACTGCGCCGCATCGAACTGCAGAACCAGCGCTTTGCGATGGACCAGCATGCCATTATCAGCATCACCGACACGGCCGGCGTCATCATTTACGTCAACGACAAGTTCTGTGCCATCAGCGGGTTTGCGCGAGAAGAGCTGATCGGCAAGACGCA
The DNA here is from genome assembly GCF_051380775.1 of Janthinobacterium pasteuri. Taxonomy (NCBI): domain Bacteria; kingdom Pseudomonadati; phylum Pseudomonadota; class Betaproteobacteria; order Burkholderiales; family Oxalobacteraceae; genus Janthinobacterium; species Janthinobacterium pasteuri. The sequence continues at coordinate 106,712 of NZ_JBNYXS010000011.1, forward strand.
CCGCCTGATCAATTCGCATACGCATCCTGACGCCTTCTTTGCGCAGATGTGGCAAACCATTGCCGCCGGCCAGGTGTGGCATGGCGAAATCTGCAACTACGCTAAAGATGGCGGGCAATACTGGGTCGACGCCACCATCGTGCCCTTCCTCGATGCCGCCGGCAAGCCCTATCAATACATCGCCATCCGCACGGAAATCAGCGACAGCAAGCGCATGGCAGAGACTATTACGAAAAGCGAGCGCGAATACCGCAACGTCGTCAACAGCCTCAATGAAGTGGTCTTCCGCACGGACGTGCGCTGCGCCTGGACCTTCCTGAACCCCGCCTGGCACACCATCACCGGCTTTGGCATCGCCGAAAGCCTGGGCAAGAGCGTCCTGCAATTCATCGACGCGCGCGACGTTGAGCGCGCTGGCGTCGACCTGGCTCAGCTTCTGGCCGGCCAGGTGGACAGTATGCGCCATGAAGCGCGCTACATCACCAAGGACGGCAACGTGCGCTGGGTTGACGTGTGCGCACGCGCCGAACACGATGGCCAGGGGAGGCTGGCCGGCATCACCGGCAGCCTGACCGATATCACCGAACGGCGCCTGGCGGCGCGCGAGCTGCAGCACAACCTCAACTTCGTCGATGCACTGATCGAGGCCATCCCGATTCCTTTGTACCTGAAGGATGTGCAGGGCCGCTACCTGCGCGCCAACCGCGCGTTTTGCACCTTCTTCCATCTCGACCAGGCGCGCATCCTGGACCTGACGCTGACCGGCATCCTGCCGCAACTGGAGGCGCAGCAAGTGCTGCAGCGCGACCTGGACCTGCTGCAAGACCGGGGCAACCAGACATATGAAGACCGGCTGAGCGTCGGCGCGCGCCAGGTCGATGTGTTGTTCAGCAAGGCGGCCCTGCTGAAGTCCGACGGCAGCCTGCACGGCCTGGTCGGCACCATCGTCGACATTTCCAGCCAAAAGGCGGCCGAGCGCGCGCTGTTGCTGGCCAAGGAAGTGGCCGAATCGGCCAGCCGCTCGAAGAGCGAATTCCTGGCCAACATGAGCCACGAAATCCGCACGCCGATGAACGGCATACTGGGCATGACGGACCTGGTGCTCGATTCCGAACTCGACGTCCACCAGCGCAAATACCTGGAAATCGTCAAGGCCTCGGCCGACGCCCTGCTGTGCATCATCAACGACATCCTCGATTTCTCGAGGATCGAGGCAGGCATGCTGACCCTGGAAAGCATCCCTTTCAAGCTGCGCCAGCTGATGCAGGAAACCATGCGTGCCCTCGCGGTGCGGGCCCGGGTCAGCGGCCTGGAACTGGTGCTCGACGTCGATCCCGCGCTGCCGCAAACCTTGCTCGGCGACCCTGGCCGGCTGCGTCAGGTGCTGACCAACCTGGCGGGCAACGCGGTCAAGTTCACGCCGCGCGGCGAAGTCACTGTCAGTGCGCGGCTGCGCGCCAGCGGCGATGGCATGGCCCAGGTGCAGCTGTGCGTGCGCGACACCGGCATCGGCATCGCCGCCGACATGCAGGAGGCCGTCTTCGACGCGTTCCAGCAGGAAGACGGTTCGACCACGCGGCGCTTCGGCGGCACGGGACTGGGCCTGTCGATCACGCGCTGTCTGGTGACCATGATGGGCGGCAGCATCAGCCTGACGAGCGAACTGGGCAAGGGCAGCAGCTTCAGCGTGGACCTGGCCCTGCCCATCGGCGAGAATCAGCCTTGCCTGCCGCCGCCTGGCGCCTCGCTGGCGGGGCGGGCGATCCTGCTGGTCGACGACAATTCCAGCAGCCTGACCATCCTGCGCAAGATCTTCGAGCACAGCGGCGCCAGCGTCACCGCCTGCGAGTCGGGCGAGGCGGCACTGGAGCACTGCCGCAGCACCCTGCCGGCCGACTGCATCATCATGGACTTTGCCATGCCCGGCATGAATGGCTTCGACACGGCATCGGCACTGGCCGCCCTGCCCCACTGGAGCCAGGTGCCCATCGTCATGCTGTCGTCCAGCGGCAGCCTGGGCGACGCGGCGCGCTGCCGCGAACTGGGCATCCAGGGCTACCTGCTCAAGCCGGCCAGCCCCGAGGAATTGCTGGCCATCGCCATGAGCGTGCTGGGCACCTGCCGCGGCATGCCCAGCGCTGCGCCCGTGGTGACGCGCCATTGCGTACGCGAAGGCACACCCAGCCTTGACATCCTGCTAGTCGAAGACAACGCCATGAACCGCGAACTGGCCACCGTGCTGCTGTCGAATGCGGGCCACCGGGTCACGCATGCGGCGAATGGCCGCGAAGCGCTCGACTGCCAGGCCGCCAGCCATTTCGACATGATCCTGATGGACCTGCAGATGCCGGAAATGGGCGGTTTCGAAGCCACCGCGCAGATACGCCAGCGCGAAGCGCAAGGCATGCCGAAGAGTGTCATCATCGCCATGACGGCCAGCGCCTTCGAAGGCGACCGCGAACGCTGCATCGCCGGCGGGATGGACGATTACCTGTCCAAGCCTTTCCGCACCGCCACTTTCCAAAGCCTGATCGAGCAGCATGTGTTGCAAATAAGCAAGCCGACGCTGCCGCCCGCCATGGCGCCGCAAGTGGCAGTGCCGACCACCGGCGGCGCGGCGCGCTTCGACTACGCCGCCGCGCTGGCCAACGCCGACGCCGACGTGATCGGCATCATCGGCGCCTCCTTCCTGGCCAGCTTGCCGGAGCAGCTGACGGCCTTGCGCGCAGCCCTGCTGGCGGGCGACCGCCCCACCGCGAGCCGCCAGGCACATACCCTGGCTGGCTTGCTGGCCAACTTCCAGGCCATCCCCGCCGTCGCCATCGCCGCAGCCATCGATCGCGAAGCGGCACAGGCCACGCAGGGGGCGTTGCTGGTGCGGCTTGCCGCGCTGGAGGAGCAGCTGCAGCTGTTCATGCAGGAAACAGGCGCGGCTATCCAGGCGGCAAGCCGCACGCTGCACCCATCCGGGCAAACTTGATGTAGATCATAATTTTTTGAACACGCTCTTGCTATCCTGTAAAAATGACAGGAGACCTGGATGAGCAGACGCAGCCGAGCAATGCGGAGCAAAAAGTTGAACATGCGCGCCAGGGCAGCGCCTGGCAAGGCCTGCCGGCGCCCGACTATCCCGAGAGCGCGCAGGTGGCGCCGCCAGACATGCCCCTGGCCTGGCCGACGCGCCGGGCGACTACGTGCTGCAGACTTGACAACCGACTTCCGACAACCGAGGAAAACACCATGCCCTACACTACCCTGCTGGTCCACGTAGACAATTCCCGCCACTGTGCCCAGCGCATCCGCCTGGCCGTACGCCTGGCCATCGCCGAAGGCGCGCACCTGATCGGCTCGGCCATGAGCGGCATCTCGCGCTATGCGTATGGCGGCGGCGTCAACGCGCTGCAATTTGCGCCAGCGCAGATGCAGGCGCTGCGCAGCCAGGCCAGCGAAGCCTTGCATGAATTCGAGCGCATCGCCCGCGAAGAAGGCCTGGGCACCTGCGAAACGCGCTTCGTCGACGACGATGCGCAAGGCGCGCTGTTGCTGCAGGCGCGCTATTGCGACTTGCTGATCCTCGGCCAGACGGACGCGCAGGATACACCGTCGCGCGTCATCGCCGGCACGCCCGAATACCTGATGCTTCATTGCGGACGGCCCGTGCTGATGGTGCCGCATGCGCCATCGACTGCGCTAGCGGGCAGCGCGCAGCATCCGCTGCTGGCCTGGAACGGCAGCGCCGAAGCGCTGCGCGCTATCACCGATGCGCTGCCGCTGCTGCAACGGGCACAACAAGTCACCCTGGCCGTCGTCAATTCGCACGCCCAGCCGGCCGCCCACGGCGAGCAGCCGGGTGCCGACCTGGCCCTGTACCTGGCGCGCCACGGCGTCAACGTCGAGGTGCTGCAGCATGACACGCCGCCGGGCCAGGACGTGGGCGCGGCCCTGCTGGCCATGGCAGCGCAGCGCCAGTGCGACCTGGTGGTGATGGGCTGCTACGGCCACATGCGCCTGCGCGAAGCGCTACTGGGCGGCGTCACGCGCACGGTGCTGCAGGAGATGACCTTGCCGGTGCTGGTATCGCACTGACAGCGTCACGCTACCGTGGCGCCGAACAGCGTCCCGATGCCCGACGCCGCCGCCATCGACAGCGCGCTCCAGAACACCACGCGCAGCACGCCCCGGCCCACGCGCGCGCCGCCGGCCCTGGCCGCCAGGCCGCCCAGCAAGGCCAGCGATAGCAGGGACGCCACGACGATGGCCGGCGCCAGCATGGACATGGGCGCCAGCAGCACCACCAGCAGCGGCAACGCCGCGCCGACGGCAAAACTGAGCGCCGAAGCCAGCGCCGCCTGCAGCGGGCGCGCGCGCATACTCTCGGTGATGCCCAGTTCATCGCGCGCATGCGCGCCGATCGCATCGTGCGCCGTCAACGCCCTGGCCACTTGCGCAGCCAGCGGCAGCTCCAGGCCACGCGCCACGTAAATGTGCGTCAACTCGTGCAGCTCGCCCTTGGGATCGTCGAGCAGCTCGCCTCCCTCGCGCTCCAGCGCTGCCTGTTCCGTATCGGCCTGCGACTGCACCGAGACATATTCGCCCGTGGCCATCGACATGGCGCCCGCCACCAGGCCGGCCACGCCGGCGACCAGGATGCTGTCGTGCGTGGCATTCGCCGCCACCACGCCCAGCACCAGGCTGGCCGTCGAGACGATGCCGTCATTGGCGCCCAGCACGGCGGCGCGCAGCCAGCCCACGTTGTCCATCCGGTGAAACTCGCGGTGTCGCAATGGCATATTCGCTCCTTTATGTATGAATGGGTGCGCCAGCGGGCGCGGGAAAGCACACCGTCACCACCAGGCCCGCGCCATCGGGTCCGGCGGCCAGCTGCACGCTGGCGCCATGCGTTTCGGCGATGCGCCGCACGATCGACAAGCCCAGGCCGCTGCCTGGCTGGTGCGCGCCGGCGGCGCGAAAAAAACGTTCGAACACGCGCTCGCGCAACTGCTCGGCGATGCCGGGCCCCGTATCGCTCACGCGCAGCAGCACGCCATCGGCCCCGGTCCGACAGGCCAGCATCAGCGTGCCGCCGGCCGGGGTGTAGCGCATGGCATTGTCCATCAAGTTACGCGCCAGGATCAGGACATGGTCCAGCTGCAGGCGGCACGGTGCCGTGGCCAGGTCGGCCCGCAGTTGTAGATCCTGGCGCTGCGCCTGCGCCATCCAGCCAGGCAGCTGTTCGGCCAGCACGGCGGCCAGGTCCAGCACGGGCAGGTCGGGCGGCGGCTGTGACTGCGGGTCGAGCCGGGACAGGGTCAGCAACTGCCCCACCAGGCGCGTGGCGCGGTCCACGCTCAAGCCCAGGCCCATTACGGATTCCTTGCGCTCGGCATCGCTGCGCGCGCGCTGCAACACCTGCAAGTTGGTCTTGATGGCCGCCAGCGGCGTGCGCAGTTCATGCGCGGCATCGGCCGTGAAGCGCTGTTCCTGCTCGCGCGTCTGGCGCACGCGCACGAACAGGCGGTTGATGGCCTGCAGCAATGGCTGCACTTCCATGGGGGCTCCCGTCACGCTGACACTGGCGAGATCGTCGGGCGTGCGCTGCGCCACTTCGTCGGCGCTACGGCGCAGGGCGCGAAACACGCGGTTGATGCTCCACCAGATGGCGAGCGCCGCCAGGGCCGCGATCGGCACGCCGATGGCCAGCAGCTTCAGGGCGAAGCGGCTGCTGATTTCCTGGCGATGGCTGGCCGGTTCTGCCACCTGGATCTGCAGCTGCGCGTTGTGATTCCAGCTCGTGTAGATGCGCCACAGGCGGCCATCGTTGTCGCGCCAGCTGTAACCGACATTGTCCGGCGCGGCGAACGCCTGGTCCGGCGCGCCGGCATTCTTGTACAACAGGCGCTGCTGCGCATCCCACACCTGGAACAGCAGGTACTGGCGGTGGTTGCGGTTCTGCGCCACCGGCATCACCAGCGACGTGCTCGCGCCATGCTCCTGCACCTCGTGTTCCGCCAGGGAGAGCAGCAAATGCCCCGTCTCGGCCAGCGACTGGTCGAACAGTTCCTGGCTTTCGCGCCCCGCTTCCAGGTACACGATGGCGGCGCTGAAGCCCCATAGGGTGAACGTCAGTCCCAGCAGCACGAGCAGCAGCGTGCGCCGCAGCGACCATGCGCCGGCAGCGCCCAGGGCGCGCGTCGTCATGGAGACGCCTGCACATCGGGCGTATCGGTCGTAGCGGCTTTGTCGATGCTGTAGCCGATGGCATGCACGGTGCGGATCAGCGCCTTGCCCAGCTTGCGCCGCAAATGGTGGATATGTACCTGCAGCGCGTTGCTGTCGACTTCCTCGCCCCAGCTATAGACGCCTTCTTCCAGCTGTACGCGGCTCAGGATGCGCCCGCGCTGCTCGACAAGCATCAACAGGATGCTGAACTCCTTGCCCGTCAACGGCACCGCCACACCGGCCTGCAGCACCTGGCGGGCGGCGACATCGATGACGATATCGCCGTGCACGAGTTCTTCGTGCGTGCGCCCGGCCGCGCGGCGGCAGGCGCTGCGCATGCGCGCCGCCAGCTCATCGAGGTCGAAGGGCTTGACGATGAAATCGTCCGCGCCCGCGTCGAGGCCCGCCACCCGGTCGAGGATCTGATCGCGCGCCGTGACGATCAGGATCGCCCCGTCATAGCCGCTGCGGCGCAAGGTCGCCAGCGCCTGCATGCCATCCTCGCCCGGCAGGGCCAGGTCGAGCAACAGACAGCCATAACGGTGCAGGCGCACGGCCATATGCGCGCTTTCGGCCGACTGCACCCAGTCGACCGCATAGCCGGCCTGCTCCAGCCCCATCTGCGTGGCGCGTCCCAGCTGGGGGTCGTCTTCTGTCAGCAATATGCGCATCGTGGCCTATCCTGTCTGAATTTCATGCTGGCAGCGTAGGCGCCGGACATTAAGAACTTCTTAACATCTGCTGGCGACCATTCATCGTACACTTCCGGTTGCCTCCCATCTTAACCGCAGCCAGCCTTGCTGGACAATACTGGCACTGCCCGGTGCACTGGCGGCCGACACTCGACTGAGGCGGCGCCAACACGATTCATCCACGCGATTCACCGAAAAGGAAACACCATGAACACCGAGAAATTGACTACGCATGGCTGGCACTATGCGGCCCCGGCGCGCCTGCTGCACTGGCTCATGGCCGTGCTGATCCCCGCCATGCTGGCCCTGGGCTGGTTTATGATGGAGGTCGAGGACGATCCTGGCAGCGAGGTGTACTTCAATCTGCATAAATCGCTGGGCTTGCTGCTATTGCTGCTGCTCGCCGCGCGCGCCGCCTGGCGCCTGGGCCACAGGCCGGCCAGCCTGCCGCCGTCGGTGGTGCCGTGGCAAGCGCGCCTGTCGCGCCTGGGCCACGGCTTGCTGTACGCGGGCATGCTGCTGGTGCCGGCCGCTGGCCTGGCCGGGGCGCTGCTGAGCAAGAGTGGCGTAGCCTTCTTCGGCCTGGCACTGCCACGCTGGTTCGCGCCCGACCATGCGCTGGCGGAACAGTGGTTCGGTCTGCATGAACTGGGCGCCTGGACCCTGGCCGGTCTGATCGTGCTGCATGTACTGGCGGGCGTCAAGCATCTGTTGCTGGACAAGGACGGCGTTTTCCAGCGCATGCTGTAGCGCGCGCGGCCCGATATTGCGCATGCCTTGCACCCGGTGCCCAAGGCGGCAAGCTACAGCCAGCCCTCGCGTTTCAGGCGCCGGTGCAGCCAGTAGCAGCCGGCGATGATGACAACGATCACGGCCGGATAGCTGCCGCGCCACTTCAGCTCCGGCATGAATTCAAAGTTCATGCCATACAGGCTGAAGACCATGGTGGGCACGGCCAGGATGGCGGCCCAGGCGGCCAGGCGCTTGACCACCTCGTTCTGGCGGATCGATATTTGCCCCAGTGCCACCTGCATGGCCGAATTGACCAGTTCGCGCATCTGTCCCGCCGTGTGCGTGACGCGTTTGACGTGGTCGAGAATGTCGCGGTAATAGATGCGGTTTTCCTTGGGCACGATGTCGCCATGGAAACGAATCAGCTGGGTGCAAATGTCATGCAGGGGATTGACGGCCGCGTCCAGCTTCAGCAGCTCCGTCTTGAGCTGGTAGAAATCCTGCAGCTTGTCTTCGGAGAGACTGGGCTTGAACAGTTGCAGCTCATGGTGCTGGAAGCGGGACTGCAAATGGTCGATGCAGGGCTGGTACTGGTCGACGATGAAGTCGATGATGGAATACAGCACGTAGCCGGGGCCGCTGGCCAGTTTCTCGGGCACGCTTTCCTTGCGCTCACGCAACTTCGCATAGCCGGCCGAGGCGCCGTGGCGCACCGTGATGATGAAGCGGGGGCCGAGAAAGACGTGGGTTTCGCCGTAAACAATGGCGTCGCCGTCGAGGGTAGCCGTGTGCATCACCATGAACAGGGTGTCGCCGTATTCTTCCAGCTTGGGCCGCTCATGCGCACCCTGCGCATCCTCGACCGCCAGTTCATGCAAGCCGAAGGCCGATTGCAACGCCTGCATGGCCGTGACGTCGGGGCTGGCCATGCCGATCCAGACGAAACAATCGGAGTCTCCGAGGAAGTCGCCCACCTTGTCGATGTCGAAATGGGCGATTTTCTTGCCATCGCGATAGGCTTCGCAATTGACGACGGCGGCGTGGGTACTCAGGTCCATGGTGATTTTCTGATATGGGCGGCAATGCCGGGCGGCCAGTATAGCGGAGACCATGATAACCATGCCAGCCGAGTGAGCGCATGGACATGCGGGTACGCCAATACAAAAATTTGAAACAAGGATAATCGGGATTGAACGACCTCGGCGGCCTATACCGTCGACATGACCGCATTCAAGGCGCGCCGCAATTCTTTCAGCCGGGGCGGCTTGCCCAGCACGCAGTTGACGTGTTCGGGGTAGTCACTGTCGGCCGCCAGGCGCTGGCCCCAGCCCGTAAGCATGATGATGGGCGTGGCCGGCGAGCACTGACGCACCGCGCTGGCCACCTTGCGCCCGTCCACGTGGGGCATGCCCAGGTCCGTGATGACCACCGCAAAGTGCGCGTGCCGGTCGCGCGCGGCGAGGAAGCAATCGATGCCGGCCTGGCCCCCGTCGGCGGACACCACCTCGTGGCCGTCGATTTCCAGGATGTCGCGCAGGGATTTGAGCACCATCGGGTCGTCGTCCACCACGAGGATGCGCAGGCGCGGCGGCACTGCGTGGGCCGCCTCGGGCGCGATCTCCCCTTCGCCCGCCGCGCAGGCAGGAAAAGCCAGACGCACCGCCGTGCCCTGCCCCGGCGCCGTGAGGATGTCGATGCTGGCACCATGGCGTTCCATCATGCCGTACACCATGGCCAGGCCCAGGCCCGTGCCCCGCTCGCCCTTGGTGGTGAAAAACGGTTCCAGGCAGCGCCGGCGCGTATTGTCGTCCATGCCGATGCCCGTGTCGCCCACCTCGATCTGCACCTGGCGCGCCGCCTGGCCGGGCATGCCGATACAGCTGGTGCACACGGTCAGGGTGCCGCCATCCGGCATGGCGTCGACGGCGTTGAAGACCAGATTGGTCAGTGCTTCGCGCAGTTCACCCACGCTGCCGGGCAGCATGGGCAGAGCGTCCGCCAGCTCCGTGCGCAGGGCGATGACGATGCCGCGCTGCTGCGGCATGTCGCTCCAGCGCGCGCGCGTCAGGTCCAGCACCTGCTGCACCACCAGGTTGGCATTGATGGGGGACAGCGCCAGTTGCGGTTCGCGCTGGCGGTAGAATTCGCGCATGCGCGCCACGGTGGCGGCCACGTCGTCGATGGCGCGCTCGATCACTTCCAGACAATGCCGGCCCTGCGGACTGAGACTGGTTTCCGTCTCCAGCAAGGACTCTGTGTACAGGGCCACGGGCGAAATGGCGTTATTGATGTCGTGCGCGATGCCGCTGGCCATCTGTCCCAGCGCGCGCAGGCGCTCCTGCTGCATTACCGATTGCTGCGTCTGGCGCAAATCGTCATACGCGCGCTGCAGCGCGCCGTAGAGCTGTACCTGGTTGGCGGCCAGCGCCACGTGTTCGCTCAGCTGGCTGAGGAATTCACATTCGCCGCTGGTAAAGCTGTGTGCGGCATGGCGCGCCACGATCAGGATGCCGAAGACCGTGTTTTCGGCCAGCAGAGGCGCCATGACGAGGGCGCGCAGCCCTCCTTGCGCCAGCCGCTGCGGAAACGGAAACGCCACCTCGGCGATGTCGGCTTCATACACGAGCTTGCCGCGCACGCAGCTCGACAGGCCATTCTCGTCGATGGGGATGTGCGCGTGTTCGCTCATCATGAACGACTGCGCCAGCGCTTCGCTGCGCACGCCCACGCACGTCACCTGCAGCGCGTACTGGGATGGCTCGTACAGGCAGATGCAGCTGAAATCGATGGGCAGCTGGTCTTCCAGGCTGCGCACCACCACCTGGAAAATGCTGCGCAAGTCCTGCCGCTCGCCGATCGAGCGCGTGATCTGCTGCAGCAGGTTCAGGCGTTCGAGCTGCTCATGCACCTTGCGCTCGGCCAGCTGGCGCTCGGCAATCTGCGTTTCCAGGGCGGCATTCGTGTACGCCAGCTCGTCGCGCGAGACGGTGGTGCGGCGCAGCTTTTCCGTCATGCCGTCGAAGGCGCGCGCCAGGTCGCCGATTTCATTCCTGGTGTGCACGCCGAGCGCAAAATCGAGCTTGCCGGCGCCGACGATCAAGGTACCCTGGCGCAGCTTTTCCAGCGGTCCCGTGACGCTGCTCACCGTGAAATAAATCAGGCCGGCCACCAAAGCGATAATCATGCCGCCAAACAGCATCACGGCCACGTTGGCCCGCTGCTGCGCATCGAGCACGCCTTGCCGGCTCAATTCGGACAACAGCATTGCGTCCGAGATCATGCCCTGCACCTTGCCCATGATCTGGCCGGACAGGCGCGACTCCAGCTCGCCGAGCACCTCGCGCCGCTGCGGGTCCTGTCCCAGTTCGCGGTGATTCGCCACAAACAGCTCGAACAGAGCGCCCACGCCGGCCAGGTCGCCCTGCAATTTGCGCAGCAGCGCGCGCTCCTCGCCGGTGCTGAAGGCGGGCGTGGCCAGCAGGCCCGTGGCCAGCGATTCACTGCGCAGCTGCCACTGGGCACGCGTGCGTGCGCCATGGTGCAGCGCATATTCGATCGACAGGTAGCGCAGCGACGTGACCGCTTGCAGGATATCGCCGGCGGCCTTGTTCTTCGCCAGTTCGCGCTGCATCGCCATGGTGGTGGAGAACAGCACGGCGACGATGATGGCTACCAGCACCACGCAAAACAATTGGGCCAGCTTGAAGCGCGTTACGATTTTCACGGTGGCTTTCTCAATGAATGACCGTCACGGCCGAAGGCGCCACGGCTTCCAGGCCATCGAGGTAGACGGCATCGAGGAAGTTCGGCATGTCGCCGTTCCCGGCCAGGCGGTTCTTGATGGCCCAGCGCGCCTCGTCTTCCAGCGCCAGCAGCAAGCCCTGGTCGAGCACGATACCAAACTGATAACCGTGCCAGGCCGCCTGCAGGCGCGCCGCCTCGCTGGCCGACGCCGTGGAAAACAGGGCGCGCGCGGCGTCGGGCTCGTCGCGGCAAAAACGCGCGCCGGCGAGCAGCGCGCGCAGCACCTTGCGTATCGTCGCCGGATGACTGCGCACATAGTCGCCCGTGCCGGCCACATTGAACAGGCCCGCATACACGTCCTCGCCATAGAAGATGGCCGCCTTGCCCCCGATGGCATGCGTCATGCCCGTCAGGAACGGTTCCCAGCCGGCCGCCGCGTCGACCTCGCCCCTGGCCAGCGCCCCGGCCAGCTGGTCCGGCGTGTAGTTGCGCAAGGTAACTTCAGCGGGCATCAGCTTCTGGCGGTTCAAAAAAGCGTCCAGCGTGAACTGGCCGGAGGTACCCAAAGTGACGCCGATGCGCTTGCCCTTCAGGCTGGCGGGGGTGGACACGCCGCGGTCCAGGCGCCCCACGATACCGTGGTCACGCTCGGCCTCGAAGATGCTGGCGATGATGACGACGGACTGGTTCTGCAGGCTGGCCAGCACCACGGGAATGTCGGACACGGTTCCCAGGTCGGCCCTGCCCTGCAGCACGGCTTGCATCGACGCCTTGCCCGACGAATACGGCTGCAGCAGCGCATGGATGCCTTCGCGCGCGAAATAGCCCTGCCCGTGCGCGGCCAGGACGGGGCAGCTGCCCACGTATTCCGCATTCACGGCAAAGCGCAGCTCTTCCACGGGGCCGGTCGGCGCAGCGGAACGGGCATTGAGCCGCCAGAGGGCTGCACCGGCCAGCGCCAGCAACAGCGCGAAGGACGCCAGCCAGATCGCCCGGCGCACCGGCGCTGTGCCGTTCATGCGCTACGCTGCGCTGTGGCCGACTCCAGCGCGCTGTTGATGGCCTCGGAAAACGCCGCCACGTCGATCGGCTTGGTCAGGTAGCGGTAGAAGCCCGCCGCCAGCCCCTGGCGGATATCGCCCGGCCCGGCCACGGCCGTCAGCGCGATGACGGGAATATGCGCGGTGCGGGCATCGGCGCGCAGCAGCTGCATGACTTGCGTGCCGCTGATGTCGGGCAGGTCGCTATCCATCAGTATCAGCTGCGGCAGGTGGCGGCGTGCCAGGTCCAGGCCAGTCTGGCCGTCGCCGGCCGACAGCAGGTCGAGGTCGGGGCGAAAATGGATCAGGCCCGCCACCAGCGCCAGATTCAGGGGATTGTCTTCCACATACAGCAGCGTCTTGCGGTCCGGCAGCCGTAGCGTATCTGCGGGCCGGGCAATGGCGGACCGGCGCGCACTTTCCTGCGGCGGCTGGCGCGCCGGGCAACTGGCGATATCGAGCCAGAAGGTGCTGCCGCGTCCGGGCGTGCTGTCCACGCCCAGCCTGGCCTGCATGGCTTCGGCCAGACGCTTGCTGACCACCAGCCCCAGGCCCGTTCCCTCTTCGTCGCGCGCATCGCGTCCCAGGCGGTTGTACGGCTGGAACAGCGCCTCCAGCTGCGCGCTACTCATGCCGCCGCCCGTGTCACGAACGGACAGGCGCAACTGCCACGCATCGACGGGCTGGCAATCGACATGGATCTCGCCCTGCTCCCGGTTGTATTTGACGGCGTTCGACAGCAAATTGAGCAGCACCTGCTTGAGGCGCGTGCGGTCGGCCAGCACGTGCAGGCCGCCCGCTTCCACGAACGTCAAGGTGATGCCGCGCTTGTGCGCCAGCGGTTCCATCATTTGCCAGCATTCGTGGTAAATGTCGGCCAGCCCCACGGGTTCCATGGACAGCGACATATTACCCGACTCGATCCTGGCGATATCGAGGATGTCGTTGATCAGAGTCAACAGATGCCGGCCCGCGCCGAAGATGTGCGAGGCAAAGGTTTTCTTTTCCTGCGCCGTCGAGGGGATGGAGTCGGACATCAGCATCTGCGAAAAGCCCAGGATGGCGTTGAGCGGCGTGCGCAGCTCGTGACTCATGCTGGACAGGAAATTGGTCTTTTCCTGGTTCGCCCGCTCGGCTACTTCGCGGGCCAGCTGCAAATCCTTGTTCATGGCGTCGAGTTCGGCCGTGTGCTGGCGCAGCAGCAATTCCAGGCGCGCATTGGCGATGCGCAGCTGGCGCGTTTCCAGCGCCCGCGCCAGTATCAGCAGGATGCCCGACACCTTGAACGGCTTGACGACATAGTCGAGCGCGCCCGCCTTCATGGCCTGCACGGCCGAGGCGATCGTGCCTTCGCCCGTCATGATGATGCAAGCCAGGTGCGGATCGATCAGGCGCGCCGCTTCCACCACGGCGATGCCGTTCATGCCCGGCATCATCAGGTCGACCAGCAGCAGATCGAACGATTCGTTGGCCAGCAGCGATAGCGCCGCCTCGCCCGAAGCCAGGCCCGTCGTGTCGTAGGCCTGCCCGCGCAGGGTGTCGCACAGCGCGCGCACATGCGCCAGCTCGTCATCGACGATCAGTATCCGCGGCGGCATTGATGAGCTGTTCATGCATTCTCCTGGCGGCATGACCTTGCGGACCGGGAACTTGCCCCGCAACATGCGTTCCGAGCATAGCACTTGAAAATTACTAAAAATGCACGCTTTGTCACGCGTCACGACGCTAGGCCATCACTGGCAGCCCCCGCAGCAACTTGTCCAGGGTCAGCGGATAGTCGCGCACCCTCACCCGCGTCGCGTTATACACGGCATTGGCAATGGCCGCCGCCACGCCGCAGATGCCCAGCTCGCCCACGCCCTTGGCTTTCATGGGCGAGGACATGGGGTCCGTTTCGTCCAGGAAAATGACGTCCTGGTGCGGAATGTCGGCGTGCACGGGCACTTCGTAGCCGGCCAGGTCGTGGTTGACGAAAAAGCCGCGGCGCCGGTCGAGCGCCAGTTCTTCCATCAGAGCCGCGCCCACGCCCATGGTCATGGCGCCGATCACCTGGCTGCGCGCCGCTTTCGGGTTCAGGATGCGGCCCGCCGCGCACACGGCCAGCATGCGGCGCACGCGCACTTCGCCCGTGTCGCCGTCCACGCCGACCTCGACGAAATGCGCGCCAAATGTCGATTGCTGGAATTTTTTGTCGAGGTCGCCGTATTCCATGTGGTCTTCCGCCACGACATCGCCATGGAAGGCGGCAGCAGCAAGTGGCACGCTGCGCTCGCCCTGGCTCACTTGTCCATCAGAAAAGCGTGCTTCCTTTTCATCAAAGCCCAGCTTGCCGGCGATGGCCTGGCGCAGGCGCACGCAGGCCGCGTACACGCCGGCCGTGGAACTGTTGCCACCCCACTGCCCGCCCGAACCGGCAGAGACGGGAAAATCCGAGTCGCCCAGGCGCACGACGACACGGTTCAAGGTCACGCCCAGCATTTCTGCCGCCGTCTGGGCGATGATCGTGTAGCTGCCCGTGCCGATATCCGTCATGTCCGTTTCCACCGTGATCATGCCCTTGCCATCGAGGCGCACGCGGGCGGCGGACTGCATGACGACGTTGTTGCGGAAGGCGGCCGCCACCCCCATGCCCACCAGCCAGCGGCCCTCGCGCCGCATGCCCGGCTGCGCTTGGCGCTCCTTCCAGCCGAATTCCACGGCGCCCGTGCGCAGGCAATCGATCAGGCGGCGCTGGGAAAACGGTCTGCCCGGTTTTTCCGGATCGACCTTGGTGTCGTTGAGGATGCGCAAGACGATGGGGTCCATTTTCAGCTTTTCCGCCATCTCGTCCATGGCGATTTCCAGCGCCATCAAGCCCGGCGCCTCGCCCGGCGCGCGCATGGCGTTGCCTTCCGGCAAATCGAGCACGGCCAGGCGCATGGCCGTCATGCGGTTCGGCCCTGCGTACAGCAGGCGCGTCTGCATCACGGCCGTTTCCGGCTGGCCGCCTTTCAAGTCGCCCGACCACGATTCGTGGCCGATGGCCGTGATCTTGCCGTCGCGCGTGGCGCCGATGCGCAAGCGCTGGATGGTGGCGGGCCGGTGCGTGGTGTTGTTGAACATCAAGGGACGCGTCAGGGCCACCTTGACGGGGCGCCGCACCGCGCGCGCGCCCAGCGCGGCCAGCAGGGCATCGGCGCGCACGAACAGCTTGCCGCCGAAGCCGCCGCCGATATACGGCGAGACGATGCGCACCTGCTCTTTCGGCAGCCCCAGAGTGCGGGCCAGGTCGCCCCTGCCCCAGTCCACCATCTGGTTCGCCGTCCAGACCGTCAGCTTGCCGCCCTCCCAGGCGGCAATCGAGGCGTGCGGCTCCATCATGGCGTGCGACTGGTCAGGCGTCGTATAGCTGGCGTCCAGGCGCACGGGGGCATTCGCATAGGCGAGCGCAAAATTGCCCGTCTTGCTGTCTGGCTTGCCGTCCTTCGGCTTGGTGGCGCTGCCCTTGGCCTTGGCCAGGTCGAAGGCGCCCGGCTGCTCGACATACTGAACGTCGAGCAACTGCGCGGCCGAGCGGGCTTGCTCGAAGGTTTCCGCCACCACCAGCGCGATGGCCTGGTGGTAATGCTCAATCTCCGGGCCGCCCAGCAGCTTCGCCGTGTTCATCTTGCCTTTGCCCAGCTTGCCCGCCGAACCGGCCGTCACCACGGCCAGTACCCCCGGTGCACGCCGCGCGGCGCTGGTATCGAGCGAGGCGATGCGGCCCCTGGCAATCGCCGCGCCCACCACGTAGCCGTAGGCGGCATGCGGCGCGGCGGCGTTTTGCTCATACGCGTACGGCGCCGTGCCCGTGGTTTTCAGGGGGCCGTCGATGCGGTCCGTGGGACGGCCCACGACTTTCAACTGGTCGATGGGGTTGGTGGTAGCAGGTGTCGTGAATTTCATGGCCTTAGCCTTTCTTCGCTTGTGCTTCAGCCATCACGGCAGCGATCGTGCGCTGCGCCAGGGTCACCTTGAAGGCGTTGTCGGCGGTGGGGTGCGCGCCGGCCAGCAGGCGTTCGCTCACGGCGGCGGCCCCATCGGGCATCGCTTGCTCTGCAGGAGCGATTCTCCACGGCTGCGGCGCCACGCCGCCCAGGGCCAGCCTGCCCGTGCCGTTGGGTAAAATAATCGCTGCGACGGACACCAGCGCGAACGCATACGAGGCGCGGTCGCGTACCTTGCGGTAGACGTGCGTGCCGCCGATCGGTTTGGGCAAGGTCACGCTGGTGATCAGTTCGCCTGGCTGCAGTACAGTTTCCAGCTGCGGCGTGTTGCCCGGCAAACGGTAAAAATCGGCGATGGGGATGGTGCGCACGGCGCCGTCGGCCCGCACCGTATCGATACTGGCATCGAGCACGCGCATGGCCACGGCCATGTCGCTGGGGTGCGTGGCGATGCAGGCAGCGCTGCCGCCCAGGATGGCCAGGGGCCGGCTGAAGCCGCCAATTGCCGGGCAGCCGCTGCCCGGCACGCGCTTGTTGCACGCCTGGTTCGTGTCATAAAAATACGGGCAGCGCGTGCGCTGCAGCAGGTTGCCCGCCGTCGTTGCCTTGTTGCGCAATTGCGCCGAAGCACCGGCCAGCAAGGCGCGCGATAGCACCGCGTAATCGCGGCGCACCGTGGCATGCGCCGCCAGCGCCGTATTGCGCACGAGGGCGCCGATGCGCAAGCCGCCGTCGGCCGTCGTCTCCACTTTATCCAGCGCGAGGCCATTCACGTCGATCAAATGCGCGGGCGTTTCAATCTCCAGTTTCATCAGATCGAGCAAATTCGTGCCGCCGGCGATGAACCTGGCGCCTGGCGTGCGCAAGGCGGCGGCCGCCGCTTCGGCCGGCGTGGCAGCCTTCTGGTAACTGAACACTCTCATGCCGGCCTCCCCGCCACCTCGGAAATCGCCTCGATGATGTTGGAATACGCGCCGCAGCGGCAAAGATTGCCGCTCATGCGTTCGCGCAACTCTTCCGGCGTCGCCTGCGGGGCAGCGTTCAAGTCCGCGCTGACGTGGCTGGGGATGCCCTCGCGAATCTCTCCCAGCGCGGCGACGGCAGAGCAGATTTGCCCCGGTGTGCAATAACCACATTGATAGCCGTCATGCGCAATGAAGGCGGCCTGCATCGGGTGCAGCTTGTCGGGCGTGCCGAGTCCCTCGATGGTGGTGATGCGGGCGCCCTCATGCATCACGGCCAGGCTCAGGCAGGCGTTGATGCGCTGGCCGTCCAGCATGACGGTACAGGCGCCGCACTGGCCGTGGTCGCAGCCCTTTTTAGTTCCCGTCAGGTGCAGGTGTTCGCGCAAGGCGTCGAGCAAGGTGGTGCGCGTATCGAGTTCCAGACTGTGTCGCCGCCCGTTGACGTCCAGGCTGACGTGCATCAGCACGGGCGGCGGCGAGGCACCGGCCTGGCTGGCCGCAGTTACGGCTTCCGCCGCTCCCGCCACGCCGGGCACTGCCACCGCCGTGGCCGACAGCGCGCCGGCGATCAGCAAGCCGCGCCTGCCGGCATTGATGTGATTACACTCTGTCATGTCGTGCTTCCTCCTGGCTGTGGACTGGCTGGGTGGGCGCATGCAAGCCCGAGTGCCAGTCTGGCGGCAGGAGATTTACGCGTCTGTACGCGAACGAACGTTCAGCCTCAGGCTGCGCCGGGTCGTGCCGACGCCGCCCTGCGCCGCGTAACCGGTGTGACGGGCGCAATGGTCGAGCGCCTGGCGCAAGGCCGTATCGACATTACGCAATGACATGCCGTGCCGCTCGGCCACTTCCTGGCGGGTCAGCTCATCCACGCGCAGCGCTTCGAGCACTTGCCGGTGGCGCCGCGGCAACAAGTCGACAGCCTGCGCCAGCCGGCGCACGTCCGCCTGCAGTTCGGCCAGGCGTTCCGGCCCCGCCGCCGTATCGGCCAGGAAATCGACCAGGCCAGCGGCGCCATCCCCATCGCCCTCGTCCGCATACAGCCAGGCGCGGTTGCGGCGCAGGCTGTCCATGGCCGCATTGCACGCCACGCGGAACACATAGGCGACGGGGCTGTGCGCCAGCGCCGCGCCACCCCATGCCGTGCACGCGCCCAGGCGCAGCCAGGCGTCGTGCAGGCTGTCGCTGGCCAGCTCGGCGCAACCCAGGTGGCGCGTCAGGCGCCGGTGCAAGCCCCGGTAATTGCTTTCCAGCACAGCCTGCATCTGCCTGCCCTGCCCCGGCAACGACGCTGGCGCTGGCGCCATGTCGTTGGCCGCCCGCAGACGGGGCCGGATGGCGGGCCCGTACCAGGCCATGCCAGCCGCGCGCAAGGGCAAGGGTTCGGCCATGCGGGCCATCATGGCGACAACCTGCTGCGCTCTTGCGCCGTCAACTGGCGCGTGGCCGATTCCGGCAGCGGGCCCAGGCCCAGCACGCGCACGGCGCTGCGCGGGTTGTAGTCGGCTGCCTCGATGCGCGCGCCGTCCCGCGGCATCGCTTGCGCGCTGTCGGGCGGTGCGTCACTGCCAAAGCCCAGCACGCGCACCGTGAACACGGATGGCTGCGCCGAACGGGTGGCGGCGCGCTCGCGTTGCACCACCTCCTGCGCCGCCGCCGTGGCCTGCGTGGCGGCCGCGCTGGCATTCGTCATGGCGGCCACGTTCACGGACGCCACCGTCGGCATGCCCTTCGCTTCGCCCTTGACCTGGATGTTCGCCGCGTTCATCACCGTCAGCGCGGCCAGGTTGACGTTGCCCGAGACGCGGATGCCCGCCTCGCCAGCGTCGATGGTGCCCAGCGGCGCCAGCAAGTCCACGTCGCCGGCCGGCACTTCCGCGATCGGCGCCAGGGTGGCGATACCGGCGCCCGTGCTGGGCACGTCGGACGACAGGGTCACGTTGCCCCAGTTGTCATACACGCGCTTGGGCGGCGTGTAGACGATGGTCGACTTCGAACCGCGCCCCGCGTTGATGTCGCCCTGCGACGACCAGCCGAGGATATCGCCGCCAAACGTCGTCATGACGCGGCTCTGGCCCAGCAGGATGCTGCCGTGCGAGAACAGCTCGATATTGCCGCCTCCCTTGGTGATGACACCCGAGGTCGACGGCGGTGCTTCGCCTTCGATGCCGAACACCTGCTTGCCGCCCGGCGTCAGCAGCTCAATATCGCCGCCGAAGTTGGTATGCACGTAAGCGCTGCGGGGAACGATGCGGTCGTATTTTCCCGAGCCCGAGTTGAAGAGAGCAAACGTGCCTCGATACATGACGATGTCGCCAGCATAGGAAATTGCCTTGCCGCTGGCGTCCGTGGCCGGCGCCAGGCCCGCGATGGCGTTGCGGCTGCGCAGGAAGCTGCCATAGCGCGAACTGTCCGCATCGTTGTACTCGCGCCCGCCCGCCTTCAGTTCCGCAAAATACACATTGCGGGCGAACACGCGCTGTTGCGGCTCCGGCAATGCCAGGTAGTAGGCCAGCGCCTCGGCGGCCGTGCCCTTGAAACCGTAGCGCTCACCGAGCCAGCTCGCCAGTTCGCCCTCGTACGATTTCACCACCTTGCCTGCCTGGTCGGCCAGCGGCACACCCGTCTGCGCCACGTTCGCCGGGTCCAGATAGGGCTTGACGAAGCGCAAGTAGTCGAGACCGGCCGCGCCCACGCCCGCCTGCATGGCGATGCCGGCACCCGGACGCTTGTCGCCCGCCACGACGGGGCCGAGGCTGACGACGCTGCCCTTGTCCTGCATCAGGATATTGCGCCCGGCGCTGATATCGAGCGTGCCGGGGCCGGCCACGTTGAAGGAACTGTTCAGGATGTCGCGCCCGGCCGAGACCACTGATACGTCATATGCATTGTTGTGCACGAACAGATTGCTGAAATTCCTGAATCCGACGCCGCTACTGCCCGTGCCTTCGATGGCTTCCAGCTGCGCCGTGCCGCTGCCGACGATATCGCGCCCCGCCTTCATCCACACGGGTTGCCCGCCTTCATACCAGGTGACGCCCGCACGCCTGGCATCGTAAAATTCCAGGATGCGCCCGCTGTTCACGCCCACCAGGTCGCCCGTGACGGCATAGATGCGGGCCGCCTGCGTACCGCTGTTGGCGGGGCCGGCCGAGGAATTGGGGCCGAAGGCAAACAGCGGGAAGTTCCATTTCGTTGCCGGTGTCCCCGTGCTCGAGACATTCGCAGCCAGGGGATTGCTCACGTAAGGATTAATATCCCAGCCCGTGAAGCCTGGCTTGAACGGCGTCACCATGCTCTCGGCGGCGGCGCCGGACTGGCTGACGGCATAGCCGCCCGCGTAGATGGAATCACTGGCCAGCCATTGCAGCTGGGCGTTGGGCGACGGTGCCAGCAGCAAAGGATCCGCGTAGCCGGACGCGGCGCCCCAATCGACGATCGTCTTGCCATAGTACAGGCTGCCATTCGCGGCCGCGACCCGCACGATGGAGGGATAGACGATCGCCAGGTCGGTATCCGTGCCAACCGGGCCCGTCAGCGGCGTCATGTTGCCGCCGGCGGAAAACAGGTCGAGCGCCGTGCGCGGCGTCCACAGGCTGAACCAGCTGTAGCCGTAGCCCTGCTCGCCCGCCGCGCCGGTGAACGGCGTGGCATTGAACGGGGTCACGCGGCCGGGGTCGGCCACGTCCTGCAGCACCTGGTCGCCCATTGTTGCCACGCTGAACGTGGCGTCGCCAGGCACCAGGGTCATGCCGCCGCGCGCGGTGGCGCGCGTGGCGCGGAAAGCATCGTAGGCGCGCGCTTCGAGCGGCACGTGATCGGTTGCCTGGGTGCCGTATTGCAGCGCCAGGCTGCCCAATTGCGTGGCCGACGCTTCCACATGGCCGCGCAAATCGACCAGCGCGCCATTCAAGTGCTTGAGGTTTGCCATGCCGGCCGGATTGAGGGCGCCGCCCACGCGCAGGTCCAGGTCGCCGCCGCCGGTCTGCAGCAGGCTGCCATCGGCCAGCACGCGGCCCGTGCCGCCCACGGCCAACAGCAAGCCCTGCGACCTGGGATTGATGCTGCCGTTATACGTATTGCCAGTCAGCGGCGCCAGCACGCCAGCGTCGCCCGCCACCTCGGCGCGCACATTGCCGCCGCCCAGGGTACCGAAGCCCGTAAAGCCCAGTACGGTATCGGCCAGGGTATCGCGGCCCACATAGCTGCCGAAATTGATCCACCACGCTGTCGGCTGCGCCGCACCGCCCGTGGCCACGCCACCGCTGCCCTGGCGCCACAGCCAGTTGCCCACGGCCACCGAATCGGCCATGCCATCCTTGCTCACGGGACGCTGGTTGCTGGCGGCCGCCGCGTCGATCAGCGAGCCGCTCAAGTCGCCCGCCACCTGCAGCAGCACGTTGCCGCCCTGCGCGGGATACCAGGCGCGGTAAATACTCTCGGCGCCGCCGTCGACCAGGCGTTCATGCGCGCCATCAAGGTTGCCCAGCACCTTGCCGTCCGCATTGCGCGCGCGCGGCAAGTTATACGGGTCGCCTGCCGCCGTCGCCATGGACGACATGCCTGCCGTGTACACGCCATACAGGCTGTCCATGCGCAGGTCGCCGCCGCTGACCAGGTCCAGGTCGCCCGTGCCCGTGCGCAACACGCTGTAGCGCAGGCTGCTCGCCTTATAGTCAAACGTGGGGTTCGACGTGCCGCACCAGGTGGGGTTCTCCTCGCATACAGTTGGCCAGCCTATTGCCACGGGGTCGAGCAAGTCGCCCGCCTTCACGCCGGGGTCGGCAAACTCATCCGCGCCGACCTTGGTCCACACATACGCCACCTTCAGTACGCACATGGTCGGATCGCCAGCACAAAAGTCCACGATATTGGTACCGAAGTTGCTGAGGAACTCGTCGGTGATGATTTCACCGGCCACGATGCCCTCGATGCCCAGATCCGCAGCCGCCTGGCTCCAGTATTGCACACCCTTCGGCGGTACCAGCACGCCATACATGCCGTAATGGCTGTCGGCCAGGCGCAGGGTGCCGTGGGCGGGATGGGCCTGCACGCTGCGCGTGTCGGCCGCGTCCAGGTCGGCGCCGGCCACCAGGCGCATGCCCCACGACTGCGAACCCTCGGCCAGCATGGGCGCGATGGCCCACAGCTTGCCCTGGCTGCCCGCCACTTCCGGACGCAGCTGGATCGACTCCACATTGGGCAGCAGCTTGACGTCCGTACCGGACGGTATCAGCGCACCCACGGCCAGCGCCAGGCTGCCATTGAGTGCGAACACCGAGAGTTCGCCCGCCACGCCAGGCAGCGGCACGCCCTTGGGCCAGGTCATGGCGCGTACCTTGGCCGTTTGCGCCAGCACGCTGCCCGCATCGAGGCGCATGCCAGCTGTCAAGACCTGTGCCGTGGCCAGCAGGGTACCGGCCGCGTGGACGATATTGCCGGCGCCGTCGCGCACGGCGGCCGCCAGCACCGTACCCGCCGGCAAGGTGACGGCCTGGTCCAGGGTCACGGCCACGGGCAGGCGCGTATTCGCGCTCAGATGGAAGCCCTTGACGGGCAAGTCGTAATTGAGCGCGATGCCGCCCGGGAACAGCGTGCCATCGGCCACGGTCACGCCCTTGCCCGGCACGATGACATCGCTGCCGTTGATGTCGCGTCCCGGCAGCAAGATCCAGCCTTTGTCATCCTTGGTGGCGGGCGGCGGCGCGAAGCCGTCATTGATGCTGCCGTAGATGCTCAGGTCACCGCCGGCGCGCAGCAGCAGGCTGCCCACCTCGCCCGAACCGCGTACACCCGTCTGCTGGAAGCGCGGATTCAGGCTGGCGTAGCGCAGGCCCGACAAGTCCAGGTCGCCCTGCACCACCAGGTCGCCGTCCGGCGTCTTGCTGACGATATCGACGCCGGGACGCAAATGCAGCGCATCGGCATACGCGGCCGTCGTCAAGCCTGCCAGTTTGCCGTTGCGCAAGTTCGTATTGGCCAGCGCCGCATCGATGAAGGCCGTGCTGTCGGCATGCTTGCTGTCGAGGTAAGCCTGGTTGACCACCTGGTAGGGGCGACCGCTGACCGACAGGTCTTGCACCAGCACGCCATTGGCGTCGGCAACCATGGCGTAGGCGGCGTCGTCATAGCGCTGCATGGCGTTGACGGCGATGGATTTCGCGCCGCGCACGGTGAAACCGCCGCCTGCCGCGATGGCGATGTCGCCAAAGGTGGCGGCGTCAACGTCCGTGCGCGCGCCGCCGCTGCCCAGGCGCGGCGCGCTCAGTTCCAGCGTGCCGCGCGCCGCGCCATCGTGTTCGCCCTTGCCCTTGCCTGCCAAGGCCGCCGTGCCGTGGCGCACGTCGATCTGCGCGCCGCCGGCCAGGTCCAGCAAGCCCTCGCCCGCGTTCAGTTCCACCGTGGCCCGGTTCGGACTGTCGATGATCTTGCCATAGCTGTCGACGCGCAAGAGCGTGCCATGCGCGTCGAGCACGGCATTGCCGGCCAAGGTGACGCCGCGCTTGCCGGCCAGGCGGATGCTGCCCACGCGCTCGCCGCTGGCATCGATCACGCCTGCGACGGTGAGGCGGCCATTGTCGACGGACACCTGCACGTCGCCCGCCTTGAGTTCATTGCCGATGCTCAGGTCGCCCTGTTTCAGCTGGAAGCTGCGCCCGCCCGTCACCGCGCCTTCCGTGAGGCGCTTGTTCAGCGAGGCGAACTGGCTATCCAGCGTGCCGCCCGCACCCAGGGTTTGCGCACGCACCTCCACGCTGCCCTTCTTGTATGGCACGAAGGTACCGCCTGCATCATAGCTGCCGCTGGCGCCACCGAGTATCTTGCCTTGCAAATCGACCATGCCGGCCGCGCCGTCCAGCGCCACGGCCTTCAGGCTGCCGGCGCGATTGTTCTCGGCCGACAGGTCGATCACGCTGCCCGCAGCCTGGCGGATATCGCCGGCGCGGCTGTCCAGGGTCACGTCGCCGCCCCAGCTGTATTTATCCACGTCGAAGAAGCTGCTCTTGCGGCCCGCCATGTCGATGCGCGCGCCGTCGGCCACGCTGATGTCGTGCTGTGCATTGATGGTAAGCTTGCCACTCGGCAACACCACGGCCGTCGCCACGCTCACGCTCTCGCCGTTCAAGGCCAGCTGCGCGCCCAGCGCGGCGCTATTTTTGGCTGGAATCGCTGCCGCCGCGCCGGCCGGCGCCGTCACTGTGAGCGCACCGCCCGCCGTGTAACTGTGTGCGGAACCGGCCTCGCCCGTCAGCAGCGGCGTGCTGATGTTCAGCTTGGCCCCGCTGTACTGGAAACCCTTGCCTGCCTCGAACGCGCCCTGCGCCTGGTAGACGGACAGGCTACCCTTGTGGTTGGCCGTGACCTGGCCCGACGCTTTCAGGTTGACTGCGCCAAAACCCAGCGCCAGGCGGTCGAACGCGGCGACACCGGCCGGCTGCGTGAAAGGGCCGAAGCCGAAATCGATGCGTTCCGCTTCCAGGTTCAGGGTGCCGCTGCCCGTGCCGGCACCGCGCGCAATCACGTTGCCGGCCGGCGACAGGGCACCACCCCAGATCAGGTTTGCCGTGCGGATGGTGGCTACCGTACTGGCATCGCCCTGGCCATACATGGCCGGCGTGGTCAGCACCAGGCGCTCCAGCGTGGACTTGCCGCTGCTCTTGTCGTAGGTGTCGAGCACCACGTCGCCATAGAAATTGACGCTGTCGGCCGCACTTAGCACCAGCGCCTGCAGCGCCGGCGCGCCCGCGCTGGTGTCGCCCCGCAGCAGGCGGTCCAATACGCCCTGGTTCATGGCCAGGCCGCCGGAACGCGTGCCGCTGGCCTGGGCCGCCGCCAGCGCTTCGCTGCTGCCCATGTTGATGGCGCCCACGGCCAGGCCCAGGTTGCGCGTGCCGTAGCGCGCCGTGTCGTCCAGCGCAAAGCTGCCGTTGGTCGACAGCAGCAAGGTGCCTTCCGAGTACAGGCTCGCTGTACTGGTGCCGGCGCAAGCGTCGCCGCACATGCCGATGCGGATGCCGCCACGCGCCGAACCGCCGACCGGCGCCACATTCATCAAGCCGTTCGAAGCGGCCACCATATGCACGTCCGCGCGGCCCTTCTTGTAGATGAAGCCATCGTTGGCGTCATACGCCGCCTTGCCGCGCCCCAGGGTGTTGATACCGGCGCCGGCGGCGATATCGATCAAGCCATCGCCCAATTCGTAATTGCCAGGGTCCTGGGCCACCAGGAATACTTCGGGCGCCGACAGCACGGCCCCCGCCCGCAGGTAGATGGCGCGCGCCGAACTGGCGGCGAAGCTCACGTAGTTGCCGCCCTGGCCATACTCAACAGAAGGCGCATTGCCCAGCACCATGCGGGCAGCGCCGATATTGTTCAGGCTTGAGGCGCGCACGCTGACCTGCCCGGCGCCTTTGGTAGCGGGCGCGCCGTCGGCAAGGATTTCAATGTCGCCTTTGGCGGTATCGTTCGACATCAGCAG
Organism: Janthinobacterium pasteuri; assembly: GCF_051380775.1. Taxonomy (NCBI): domain Bacteria; kingdom Pseudomonadati; phylum Pseudomonadota; class Betaproteobacteria; order Burkholderiales; family Oxalobacteraceae; genus Janthinobacterium; species Janthinobacterium pasteuri. Next base: position 132,548 of record NZ_JBNYXS010000011.1, read on the forward strand.
CACGGTGCCGCCGTAGCCGCCCTCGGCCGCGGCGAACTTGCCACTGCCCTGGAACAGGAACGTGTCCGGGCCGCCGCCCTGCGCCAGGGTCAGCTTGAGCGTCTTCGCGTCGGCTGGCAGCAGCGCGCGGGGAATGCCGCGCGTTTGCGCATCGGCCAGCGCGAACGCGGCATAGCCGGTTTCGTTGTACTGCGAATACGTGCGCAAGACCTTCGCCGGCGTGAGTATCAGCTGGCTGGCCAGCGGCGCGCGGATGTCCGTGCCGGCAATCGACAGGGTGCCGGGCGCGGCCCAGGAACCGTTACGCATCTGCTGCGCCAGCGTGCCGGCGCTGCCCTGGCCCGCCAGGCCGTTGAGTTCAACGCGGAAGGCGTCCGGCAGCAAGGCATAGGTCGACGGCATCAGGGTATAGGTGCCGGCGGGCAGACCCGGCACGCCGGCACCTAGCGTCACCTGCCGGCCGATGGCCGCATCGGTGCCGCCCGAAGGCGCCTGCGGCGCCTGCACGCCCGGCACGATGGCGTACACAGGGTTGCTCGCCAGTCCCGGCAAGACAAAACCACCATTCGCGCCCACCTGCACCAGCGGATGGTAGCGCGCGTCGGTCGAGCCGCCGCGGCCCGCGATGAAGCCGGCGCCCATCAGTTCGCCGCCGCCGGAAAGATCCAGCAGCGCACCCGGCCGCACGTCCACGGCCACGCCGGCCATGTCCACGCCGATGCGCAGGCCGCCCTGCGAATTGATGCCGCCCACGCCCATCAAGGTGGCCGGCTTGCCGTTGACGTTCCAGGTCTGGCCATCGACGGTGCCGCCATACGGCATGACCAGGCCGGCGCCGCTGACCGAGGTGATGCTGTTGGCCAGCAGATTGACGCTCAGGCTCTTGTCGTTATCATAGCGAGCCGCGCCGATCGCCAGGCGGCCCAGCGGCGCGCGCACCACGCCGCCCTGCTCGATGTGCGCGGCCTCCAGTTCCAGCGAGCCGAAGGCGGAATACGGCATGGCCGGTACGCTGTCGGTCGTGCGGGCGATGTTCAGGCTGTGCGCGGGATCGTAGCCAATCTTGCCATTGAGGTTGCCATAACCGGCCCGCACGGCGGCGCCGGCGCCCGTCTCCGGATACAGCTGGGCCGCGCTGAGGGTCATGTCGCCAGGCGTGGACAGCACTGTCGTCGCCTGGTTGCCATCCCAGCCCAGCGGGGACAGCAGGAAGCGCAGGTCGCCACGGCTGGTCAGGCGCACGTCGTCGGCCAGGATGGAGACGATACCGCGCACGTCGATCAGGTCGCCCGCGATGCTGACCGCGCTGGCCACCGGCGACGCTCCCGCGCTGCCCGGCGTGACATAGAAATCCTTGCCCGCCGGCTTGATGCTGGCCAGGCGCACATACGGCGCCGCGATGCTGACTTTCGCGCCGGGCTTGCTGCCGGGTGTCAGCACGGGCGCACCATACAGCTGGAAACTTTGCTGCAGGTGCAGCGACACGTCGCCATCGAAGGAGGCGGCGCCCAGCAGGGCCAGGTTGCCGAAGCCGCCCGCCTCCAATTGCTCCACGGAAAAACGCCCGTGGCCGTACTGCAGCGCCTGCGCCGCGTCCTGCGCACTGACGCCATCGGCCAAGTCGCTGGCAACCTTGCGCTGCGTCAACGCCAACTGGCGCCCCTGCAGCACCTTGTCCGTCGCCAGCGTTTTCAGGTAGACGGGGGTACCGCTGGCCACGGACAGGCTGCCGCCCGCCGCGCCCGTGCCGCCAGCCCGGGCCAGCAACTGGCCATCGAGGTACAAGCCATTGTTCGACGCCAGCGCGATGCTGCCGCCGGCGCTGGCTACGTCGATGGCGGCGCCGTTCACGTCGAGCACGGCGTGCGCGCCGGAAGCGTCGAGCACGGCGCCGTCGCGCACGACGACAAACAGACTGGCCGCCGACGTGCTGCCCTGCGCATGGTCGATATCTCCGCCGATGACGATGCTGCCGCCATCGACCACCTTGCCGTAGCGCCGGCCCTGCACGTCGGTGGCCGAGACGGCGCGTGACGCCACGTCGAGCACGGCGTTCTCGCCTATCCAGATGGAACGGCCATGGCCGGCCGCTTCCACCGCCTCGGACACATTCACGTCGACGTCCACGCCGCCCAGGCTGATCTTGCCGCCCCAGGCGTTCAGGCGCCCTTCCACCGTCAGCTGGCCCACGCTGGCCAGTTTGATGGACTGGCCCGCATCGACATTCACCACGGCATTCTTGCCCACCAGCAGTTCGGCGCTGGCCATGTCGGCCGCGCCGGACTGGATATCGCCCACCTGCAGGACCAGGCTGGCGCCTTTGCGCTGCGTCAAGGTACTCTTGACCGCGTTTTCCGTGTATTGATCCGGCGTCCACTGGACCAGTTTTTCATTGTCCACCACGCGCAGCACGGGCATGCGCACGTCGACCTGCGTGCCGTCCGCCACCGTCACGCCTTGCTTGCCGACCAGGCTGTAGCTGGAAAAACCCTTGTCAAAGAAGGCGCCGTCCAGCTGCAAGGTGCCGGCCGCAGGCTTGTCAGCTTGGCCAATGACAATCCTGTTAGCCTGCAGCTCCAGCTTGCCGCCGCCCTGCACGCCATGGCCGCGCACTTGCGCACCGTCGCCCAGCGCCAGGTCGGCCTTGGGCCCATAACTGGCCAGGGTCACATTGCCGCCCTTGCCGCCCTGCTGTTTCGCCTGCGCCAGGATGGCCGCACCGGAGCTGACGTCGATCAGGCTGCCGCTGCCGATGCGCACGTCGCCAACCGCGCGCAGGGACACGCTGCCGCCGTTCAGGTAAGGCAGGCCGGCGGCGGCCAGCGGGTCGCGCAGCACATTGGCCAGCAAGCCGCTGGTGTCCAGGGTCACGCCATCGGCTATCACCAGCTTGCCCAAAGGCGCGCCCGGATTGACCAGGGTATCGACCATGCCCAGCGCGCCGATCTGGTTCAGCACATTGCCGCCCGCAATGCTGCCGCCATGGCTGCGCAGGCTGGCGTTCACCGCCACGTCCTTGCCGAACAGGGTGATATTGCCGCCGTCGGCCACCTGCAGCGCGCCGTCGACCGTGATCGATCCTGTCGCGGCGATGCGGATGGCGCCCAGTTGCAGCTCATTGAGCAAGCTGGTATCGAGCAGCAGCTTGCCCTGGCGCTCTGGTGCCAGCGCGCCTGCCACGTCGAGGCCGGCGGCGATGCCGTCCTGCACGCGCGTCAGGCGCACCTGGTCCATGACGGCCGACAGCACATGCTGCAGCACGCCCGTGCGCTTGTCGAACATCGGCTGATATTGGCCCACGATCAGCTGGCCCCGCTGCGCGGCCGCCAGCTGCGACTGCTGGTAACCGTCGAGCAGGGCTTGTGGCGCCTGCGTCTGGCGCTCGCCCTGGAAGACGTCGCCCGCAATCCCACCCTCCAGTACGGCCGAGCCGGTGGCGATCACCAGCTTGCCCGCGTCGCGGCCCACCGTGTAGCCGTTTTCCAGGCGCTGTTGCGCGGCGATCAGGGGATTGGCGTAGAAGGCGCTGGCCTCCTTGCCCCAGCGCGCGTGTTCTTCCTCGTAACCCTTGTACACGCCAAGGTAAGCCAGGTCGGCGGGCGCGCTGCCCGCGTCATACAGCTTGCCGTCCGCGCCTTTCAGCCAGGTCTGGCGCAGCGCGCCCGTCTGCACGTCCAGGGTGCCACCCGACAGATTGATGCCGGAGCCAGCCTGCGTGACGACATCCTTGCCGCCGAAGGTCACGGTACCACCCTGCGCCATCCATTCGCTGACGGAATGGCCTTGCGTGCCCAGGTAGCCGGCTACTTCCAGCAAGCCGCCCGCCGTGTACCAGCGATCGCTGTCGTAGCCGTTCGTGCCCTTCGGGACGAACACCAGTTTGCGGCGGTCGACCCAGATATTGCTGTTGATCAAGGCCTTGCCGTCGCGGTTGACGGGCGCATCGCGCTGCTCGCTGCCCTGCACATTGATCTCGACATTGTTCGCCGCCATCGCCACCTTGACGCCCACGGCGCCGGAGACGTCGAGCTGCGCTCCATCGCGCACGAGGCTGCGGCTGCTGGCATTGACGGCGATCTGGCCCCCCGTGGCCAGGGTCAGGGAATCGCCGAGAAATTCCACCGTGCCGGCGCTGCCGATCTCGATGCGCGACTGGTCGCGGCGGTCGTTGACGGCGACAATATTGTCCGTGGACGTCACGACCGGGCCGCGCATGGCGTCGCGCTGGCTGTCGAGCGCCGTGGTCTTGCCATCGTCCTCGACCAGGATGGCCGTGGTGGCGCCCCGTCCCACGGTGACAGCCGCGTCGCTGCCCAGCGCGTTCAGGTGAATGGTGCCGCGCGTGGCCGTGGTGGTGGACGCGAGCAGCACGCCGTCCTGCTGCACCGTGCGCCCGGCCAGGGTGATGTTGCCTTCGCGCGCCTGGATCAGGCCCGTGTTGACGACCTTGCCCGCCGTGCTGCCAGCCGCGAACTGCGGCGTGACTTCGCTGCCGCGCGTGGTCGACAACGGGTTGCCATCCGTGCCCACGCCTTTTTTAATGGCAAAACTGTCGCCCGCGGCCAGCAGGGCCTGCCCCTTGGGCGTGCTGATTTCGCCCCCGTTGTGCACCTCTTTACCCAGCAGCATTACGTAACCACCGCCTTCCGTGCTGCCCTTGGGCGCATTGCTGGCGATGCGCGCGCCCGCCTGCACCTGCACCTTGCCGGCCGCATCGGTAAACGTCGTGCCGCCGGCCGTGCCGGGGCTGTAGATGCCGTTTTTCTGGAATTGTGTGTCGCTGATGCGGGCCGCGGCGGCCACCAGGCTGCGCGTATCGACCTGGCTCGTGCCGGTAAACACGATGCCGTTGCGGTTGACGAGCAGCACCGTGCCATCGGCCTTGATCTGGCCCTGAATCTGGCTGGGACGTGCTTGCGGATCGTTGACCCGGTTCAATACGGCCCAGTCTTTTTGCTGCTGGAAGGTCAGGGTCGTGTCCTTGCCAACGTTAAACGTTTCCCAGTTCAGGATGGCCTTGTCCGCCGTCTGCTGCACTACCACGGCCGTCTTGCCGTTCGCCACTGTCTGCACGGGCGCCTGGGCATTCAGCCATCCTGCCGTCAGGCTGTTGGTGTCGACCTGCAAGCCACCCTGCGCAAGGCCATTTGGCGCGCTGGCGCCGCTGACGGCTTGCTGGCGCGCCTGCGCCTGCGATGCTTGCTGCGCGGCGATGGCGCGCGCGGCCAGGTTCAGGTTGTTGATCGAGCGCTGCAGTTGCTGATTAGCCTGCTGTTGCTGGCCCTCGGGCCGGCTGCCCAGCGGCAGCGGCTGGCCATTCGGCAGGCGGCCCGAGCTGGCCGCCGTATTTTGCGCCGCGCCCTTGGCCGCGAACCAGCCGCCGCTGAATGCCTGCTGCGCGCGCGCCGGCGTAGTGAAGGCGCCCGCCATCAGCATGGTGGTCAGTGCGTAAGCGAGCGGCGTGAGCCGCAAGCGGCTGCCCAGCGTGGAGGACCGCTGCGCGCCCGTGTCAACGTTTGGGACTGGGCGCTGGGCAGTGTGAAGCTTGGTCATGGCAATGGTTTCCTGGCTAGAGAGTAGGGAACGGAGCCTGGCGGTGGCGCAGGCATCCATGCCTCCATGACGTAGCTCGATGGCGGAAGGGATAATGTTTTTTGAAAAATATTTTTGGCCAGCCCCCGCGAAGAAATCCGGAATCAGCTCAGTAAGACGATGCCACCTGGCAAGCTGGTCATTTGCGCCCCATACAGGTCGCGTATCATCGCCAGCGCGCCATCGGTTTGCCCGATGGAAAAACGCATGCGCACCAGGCGGCGACCCAGTTCGGGATTGCGTAGCAGCACCCGGCCCGGACGGTAGCGGTTGATTTCATCGACCACGTCAGCCAGCGGCTTGCCGACAAACGATAGCGCGCCCGTGCGCCAGGCGCTCGCTTCTCCCTTTGGTGCGGCCGTGGCAGCCTGCGCGACCTGATCGTCATACACCAATTGCTGCCCTGCATCGAGGGTCTGGCGGCGCTGCTGCCAGAGCACGTCCACGGCGCCCGCCAGGCAGGTGACGCAGACGGCGTCGTCCGTGTGGCGCACATTGAAGCGGGCCGACTGCGCCAGCAAGCGCCCTGCCCCCGCCAGCACCGTCACGGGCTGGCGCGCGCCGCTGGCGAGGATTTCCGCCTCGCCGCCCAGCAGTTCGATCGCTTCGGGCGCCCGCACATTGATGCGCGTCTGCGTATTCATTTGTACCGTCATCTGCTGTGACAGCGCCACTTGCCGCTGCTCGCCCGTGCCCGTGCGATAGTCGGCGCTTAACTCTTGCAGCGACGGCCAGGCGCCCAGCGGCGGACGCAAGGCCAGCACGGCCACGCCGGCCGCTAGCGCACCGCCGAGAAAAGCCCGCCGTCCCGGCCTGGGGGGGAACGCCAGCACGTTCGCCCGCTGTGGCGCAGCGGCGGCGCGGCTCAAGGCGGGGGGTAGCGCCTGCCACAGCTGTTGCAGTTCGCGCCAGGCGCGCGCATGCGCGGGGCTGCGTGCGCACCAGGCGCGCAAGGCGTCGGCGTCGGCTTGCGTAAAATCGTCGGAACGCAGCCGTACCCACCAGGCAGCGGCTTGCTGGCCGATGGCAGCATCGCCGTCGGCAGTATCGAAAGTGTCGCGTGGATCGCGGTCAGGAGCAGTCATGAGATTCATCAATATTTACGGCGGCCCGACACATCGCTGCGCTGGGCGGCCTCGGCGTCGGCCATGCACGTTTTACAGTGTTGCATGGCGGCCTGCAATTCTTTCTTCACCATCGCCACCGAAATGCCGAAGCGCTCGGCGATCTCCGCGTTGAGCATGCCGTCGATGCGCGCCGCCGTCAGGATGGCGCGGCGGCGCGGCGACAGGCCCGCCAGCGCCACGTCGAGCGCCTGCACGTCGAGCCGCGCCGAGACGATGCGCGCCGGGTCGCTGATGTCGTCCCCGGCCTCGTCAGCCATATGCATCAGCTCTTCGCGCTCGCGCTCGGTGACGATGATGCGGTCGCGGCGGTAGGCATCGGTGGCGATATTGGCCGCCATGCGCAGCAGATAGGCGTCGGGGTTGTGGACGGGCGCCGCGGCGGGGCCAGGCGCCACCATCGCTTCGAGGCGTAGCCAGGTTTCCTGCAGCGCATCGGCCGCACTGTGCTTGCAGCCGACCACCCTTTCGAGGCGCCAGCGCAGCACGGCGTAGCGCGAACTGAGATGGCGTTTCAGCTTGGTGCGCAGGTCGGGCATGCTCATGGGATAGCCCTGCCCGGCGCACTGGCGGCGCAATCGACTTCGCTGCCCGGCCCTTGCGGCAGCAACAGGATGGAGACGGGCTGCGGCATCGACGGCAGCGGCGGCGCGCCCACGCGCATGCCCAGCACCACGCGCGCGATGGCCGTGTCGCGCGCGCGCAAGCCAGTGCTGTCGAGCAGGTGCACGCGGTCCACCACGCCGGCGCGGTTCAAATACAGCTGCAGCGCCAGGCGGTAGCCGCCGGGACGCGTCTGCGCCGCGCGGCATAGCAGCCCCAGCAAAACGTGCTGCAAGCGGCTCACATAGGCCGCATGGTCGCCGCCGCCCTGCGTGGCGCCGGGGATGTCGGCGGCGGCCACGACGGCGGCCTGCGGCAGGTCCGCTGCCGCTGCAGCCGGAGTGCCAGCCGGGGCATACACGATGACGGCTTGCGCGTCGGACAGGCGCGATTGCAGGCCCGTGCCTTCCAGCAAGGCTTGCAGGGCCGCGCCCGCTGCATACGCGCCGCGCACGGCGGCCGACTGGCGCTGCGCGTAGCGCTGATCCATCAGCACGGCGATGCCCGTGCGGCGGCTGTACAGGTCGAGCGCATCGCCAAGGTTTTGCGCGGCAATATCGAATTGCAGCACGGGCCCCTCGGCCGGCTGGGCCCGCGCCGGCCCCACCGCGGTCAGGAAACCCAGCAGCACCAGGTATCCCGCCAGCGCAAGCACATGGACGGATGCCGGGCTGCCTGTCATATCGCTATCGTGTCGCTATCGTCTGAGGGTGGAACTGCGTGGAAATGGGGTATTGCCAAGTAATAATTCTTGCGTCAACTGCAATAGCCTACACAGCAAACATGACGGCTTCGTGACATCCTTGCCATCCATATATTTCGCCATGCGGGACGTCTGGTGCGGCAACTATTTCGGCTACACTGGCTGTTACTTTCCCTTTCTGACGCCTGATGATCGAAAAGAATCTGCCCGAGCTGGTCATGCTGAAGCGCCTCATCGACGAGGGCGGCAACCACCTGGAAGTGGCCGCGCCCTGCAGCATCGCCATGGATGGGCGCGAATTCCCCGTGTACTCCATCGCCTTGGGCAATCCTGGCCCCGACGTGCCCGTGCTGGGTTTTTTCGGCGGCATCCACGGCCTCGAACGCATCGGCACGCAAGTGCTCCTGTCTTTCCTGGAAAGCCTGATCGCCCGCCTGCGCTGGGACGCCACCCTGCACCAGCAGCTGGAAAGCATGCGCCTCGTGTTCATGCCGCTGGTCAACCCGGGCGGCATGTGGCAAGCCACGCGCTGCAACCCGCGCGGCGTGGACCTGATGCGCAACGCACCGCTGAGCGCACGCGAAAAAGTGCCATTCATGCTGGGCGGACAGCGCTACAGCGCCCGCCTGCCCTGGTACCGGGGCGCAGCCGATGCGCCGATGGAGCGGGAAAGCCAGGCCGTGTGCGACCTGGTCGAGCGCGAGCTGCTGTCACGCCAGTTCAGCATCGCCCTCGATTGCCATTCCGGCTTCGGCTTGCGCGACCGCATCTGGTTTCCCCATGCGCATACCAAGGTGCCAATCGAGCACCTGGCCGAGATCGGCGCGCTGGAAGAGCTGTTCAGCCAGAGCTACCCCAACCACAACTATGTGTTCGAGCCGCAAAGCCGGCAATACCGCACGCATGGCGACCTGTGGGATTATTTGTATCTGAACGGCACCAGCTACAGCGGGCGCGTGTTCCTGCCGCTGACCCTGGAAATGGGCTCGTGGCTGTGGGTCAAGAAAAACCCGCGCCAGCTATTCAACCGGGTCAGCATCTTCAACCCCACGGCCGCGCACCGCTTGCAGCGCGTGCTGCGGCGGCACCTGGTATGGTTCGATTTCCTCATGCGCGCCGCCAGCAGCCACGGCCGCTGGATGCCGGAAGGCTTGCTGCGCAAGGCGCAGCGCCGGCGCGCGCTGGCGCAATGGTATGAGTCATGACGCGGCCCACCTGGATTTTATTGCGCGGCCTGATGCGCGAACAGCGCCACTGGGGTGACTTCCCTGCCACCCTGGCGCGCGCCCTGCCCGGCGCCCACATTGTCACGCCCGACTTGCCGGGCAATGGCACGCGCCACGCGCAGGACAGCGCCACCCGTGTGGCAGACATGGTGACAGCCTGCCGCCAGGACCTGGCGGCGCGGGGCATTGCAGCACCGTACCACTTGCTGGCCCTGTCGCTGGGTGGCATGGTGGCCGTGGAATGGGCCAGCCGCTACCCGCAGGAAATCACCCGCTGCGTGCTGCTCAACACCAGCATGCGGCCGTTCAATCCGTTTTACCGGCGCCTGCGCTGGCAAAACTACGGCGCCCTGCTGCGCCAGCTGCTGCTGGGCGACCAGCGCAGCCAGGAAGCGTTGATCTTGCGCCTGACGAGCCGCCGGCATGCACAGGGCAACCCCGCCCTGCTGGCCGACTGGTGTGCATATCAGCAAGAATATCCCGTCAGCCGCCGCAACGCGCTGCGCCAGTTGCTGTCGGCCGCCCGCTACCGCGCCCCACTCATCCGCCCCGCCATGCCCGTGCTGGTCATGGCCGGCGCGCAAGACCAGCTGGTCGACCACCGCTGCTCGCAGCAGCTGGCGCGCGCCTGGCAGGCCGATTGTCTGATCCACCGCGACGCGGGGCACGACTTGCCGCTGGACGAGGGGGAATGGGTGGCGCAATCGGTGGCGCGCTGGCTGGGGGTGGACGCGGCAGAGCATGACAAGACAATCACGACACAATCATTATGCCAATAGCAAACCTGACAGACCATACAGAGCAACTGACAGCGCTGGTAGAGGCTGGCGTACAGGAACACATTTTTCCAGGCGCGGCCTGGGCCGTGGGCAGCGTCCACCACAGCGTGGCGGGCGCGGCCGGACGGCTAACGCCCGAGGCCGCCAGTGCCGCGATGCGAGTCGACACTTTGTTCGACATCGCTTCGCTGACCAAGATTATCGGCGTGTGGTCGCTGATGGGCTGGCTGGTACGCGAAAATCGCCTGCGCCTGGACAGCCGCCTGGCCGACGTGCTGCCCGGCACGGCAGGATACGCGCTGGCACCCGTCACCATTTTCCAGCTACTCACCCATACGGCCGGCTTGCCGCTGCGCGCACGCCTGCGCGCCAGCTATGGCGAGGTGTACGACGATATCGTACGCGGCGTACTGCGCGAGCCGCTGGAAGGCATACCAGGTCAAGCTGTCGAATACACGGACCGCGCGGCCCTGATCCTCGGCCTGGTCATCGAGCGGCTGCTGGGCCTGCCACTGGACCATGCGCTTGAAGAACACATTTTGCGACCACTGGGCATGGCCGCCACGGGCTTTGGCCCGCTGGCACCTGCACATGGCAAGCAGGTCGCGCCCACCGAGTATTGCGAGCAGGCGGGCGCACACCTTTCCGGCGTGACACATGATTTCTCGACCCGGCTGCTGGGCGGCGTGTGCGGCATCTCCGGGCTGTTTTCAAACGTACCCGACCTGCAGCGCCTCCTGCGGGCGATGCTGGCGCCTGACCTGCATGGCGATGTATTTGATGCCGACTGGGTGCATACCTCGCTGACGGTGCAGACCGGTGCCCTGACTCCGTCGCGCGGCTTGTTCTGGCACCCGGCGGCAGGCACAGGGCCGCAAGACGACGTCTGGTGCCACCTGGGTTTCACCGGCACGGCCATGTGGCTCAGCCCCCGGCGCGGCCGCTATGCGGTGCTGCTGACGAACAAGCTATATTACACGCGCGATTTCGCCAGGATCAACGCGCTGCGGGGCGACTTCATGCGCTGCGCGTTTGATCTCTGAGTCTTACAGCCGCAAGCTCATAACGATGGCCAGCAGCAGCGCGCCGGCCGCAGCCAATAGTGCACTATTAAAACTGTGCGACTGCGCATACAGGTTGCCCGCCAGCACGGGGCCGATGATCTGGCCCACGCCATACACCACCGTCATGATGGCCATCATATTTGTTCCTGCCTTGACGGCTGCCCGCTGCGCGGCCGGCATGGCGATGGTCACCGTGCCGACAAACGTGCCGCCGACGAGGATGGCGCTGAGCAGATAGCCGGTGGCCGAGGGCGCCAGCACGGGCAAAGCCACGCCCAGCGCCTGCAGCAGCAAGTTCAGCCTGAGTGCCTGACGCGTGCCCAGGCGCTCGTGCAGCCGGTGCCACAGGAAACACGACGGCACCGCGCCCAGGCCGAACACGGCCCACACATGGGCGGAATTGAGCCCGGGCAAGGCAGCGCCCACCAGCACGGGCAAATACGTGGCCGTGACGATGTAACCGAGTCCCGCCAGTCCGTAGATCAGCACCAGCGGCCACGGCGCCACCGGCACCAAGGTCAATGCAACGGCATGCGGCGGCGCGTCCAGCGTCGCCTGGCCGCTCGCGGCGATGGCGGGCGCGGCCGCCAGCCCCAGCAGCACGGTGACGCCGGACAGCAGCAGCCACATGCCGGCGCTGTGCCAGCCCAGGTGCGATGCCAGCACCAGCAATTCGGCCGACACGGCGATGCCCGCGCCCACGCCCGCATACAGCAGCGGCGCACCGCGACCATGCCGGCGCTGTTCCAGCAGCCACAGCGAGGCGGCCACCATGGCCAGGGCGCTGAAAACGCCCGCCACGCACCGCACCGTCACGATGAGCCAGACCGGCATAGTCAAGGCCAGCACGCCAAGGCATAGCGCCGTACCGGCCACCGACCACAGGCACAGCCGGTGCGCGCTGTGAGCGCGCGCGCGCATGGCCAGGATGGCGCCCAGCAAATAACCGGCATAGTTGGCCGAGGCGGCCAGGCTGCCATCGCGCAAGCTCAAGACGCCTTCGCCGAGCATATGCGGGTAGATGGCCGTGAAGGCGAAGCGGCCGAAGCCCATGCCGATGGCGAGGATGGCCGCTGCGGCGATGGCTGCACGCAGCCTGGCCGGCGCGCTCACGGCGCCACCTCGCGTAGCTGCGCCAGCAAGTGTTGAAAGGCGGGCACGTCGAATCCCGCACGCCACACCAGCAAGGTGTCGACTTGTCCTGCGGACAGCATTTTCAAGGTGGCCGGCGCCTCGGACAGCGCCAGCACGCTGGCCGGCAGCAGGGTCACGCAGGCGCCGGCCGCCACGCAAGCGATCATGGTGTGATACGAACTCATTTCCTGCACCCGCCACTGCGTGCTGCCGGCCACGCCCAGCAACTCTTCGGCGATGCCGCGGTAAGTGCAGCCCTGCGGAAACGCCGCCAGCGAGCGCGTGCGCACTTCAGCGGCGCGTTGCGCCTGCGCTTCGCTGGCCGGCAGCAGCAAACACAGTTCCTCGCGCCACACGGCTGTCGAAGCCAGGCCCAGCTCCGCCAAGGCAGCGGCGCCGCCGAACGATGGCGGCAAGGCGACGAAAGCACAGTCGAGCAAGCCGGTGCGCACCTGCTCGATCAGGGGGCGCGATGGCCCCGTGTTCAGCGCCAGCCGCGTCGCCGGATACCGGGCGTGATACGCGGCCAGCAACGCCGGCAGGCGGCTGGCCGCCGTACTTTCCATGCTGCCGATGCGCAAGGTGCCACCTTCGCGCCCGCCCGTGACGACATGCCTGGCCTCTTCCGCCAGCGCCAGCAGACGTTGCGCATACTCGAGAAAGCGCTCGCCGGCCGCCGTCAGGGCCATGCGCTTGTTCGTGCGCACGAACAGTGCGGCGCCAATATCGGCTTCCAACTGCTGGATGCGCGTGGTGACGCTGGAAGGCGCGCGGCCCAGCCTGGCTGCGGCCTGGGTGACGCTCAGTTCACTGGCTACGGCACAAAAAATCGTCAATGACTGCATATCCATCATGTTCTTTCATGCGAAATGATTGTGCTATTATATTCTCAAAATACGAATACAAATAGGCGTACGACACAGCACCCTCAACGTCATGAAGGAAACATCATGAGCTCCTCCCAGCGCTTCCTCGACCGCCTCGGCCTGCAATTGCCCATCATCCAGGCACCGATGGCTGGCGTTTCCACGCCGCGCCTGGCCGCCGCCGTCTCGAACGCGGGCGGCCTGGGCTCCTTGGGCATCGGCGCCGGCAGCGTGGCGCAGGCGCGCCAGATGATCGAAGACACGCGCGCGCTGACGGACCGCCCCTTCAATATCAATGTGTTTTGCCATGCGCCTGCGGCAAGGGATGCGCGGCGCGAAGCGGCCTGGCTGGCCCATCTGGCGCCCCTGTTTGCGGAGCTGGGCGCGGCCGTGCCGGCAGAATTGGAAGAAATCTACCCGACGTTTCTCGGCGACGATCAGGCATTCTCCCTCTTGCTGGAACAGCGCCCTGCCGTCGTCAGCTTTCATTTCGGCTTGCCGACGCAGCAGCAGATTGCCGCCCTGCGCCAGGCCGGCATCTACACCATGGCCACGGCCACCAGCGTGCGCGAAGCAATCCTGATCGAACAGGCAGGGGTCGACGCCATCGTGGCGCAAGGCGTGGAAGCGGGCGGGCATCGCGGCGTCTTCGATCCGCAAGCGCCGGACGAGCGCCACAGCACCAGCGTGCTGCTGCGCCTGCTGGCGAACCGCACTGCCCTGCCCCTCATCGCCGCCGGCGGCATCATGGATGGCCAAGGCATCCGCGCCGCGCTGGACCTGGGCGCCGCCGCCGCCCAGTTGGGCACGGCATTCGTGCTATGCCCGGAATCGGCGGCCAACGCGGGCTACCGCGCCAACCTGAAAAGCGAACGGGCGGCCACCACCCGCCTGACCAACGTGCTCTCGGGCCGCCTGGCGCGCGGCATGGTGAACCGCCTGATCGAACATGGCGAAGCGCCAGGCAGCCCGCCACCGGCCGACTACCCCGTCGCCTACGATGCCGCCAAACAATTGAACGCAGCGGCTAGCCAGCACGGCAACAGCGAATTCGCCGCGCAATGGGCCGGCCAGGGCGCGCCGCTGGCGCGGGAATTGGGGGCGGCGCAGTTGATAGCCACCCTGGCCAGGGAAATGGCAGCCTGATTTCAGGACGCCGCGGACATGAAGCGCCCCCATTGACACGTAAGCCACAAGCAGCACGGCATAGAGAGATAAAAAGTTGACTCTACGCTGCAAGCGCATTGCAGTGTCCGCTTTCGCCCCGTAGCGGCCGTTCGATCTTGCGACAAAGCTTGGTAGCTGCAAAGTTCTAAACTGCATCGGAAGCATCGTCAATCACCTTGATCATGTGTCTGCCATACGATGTATCGGGACAGCAAGCACGAAGTTCCTCAAGGAGTTTGTGCTTGGTGTCCGGCATTGCAGTAGTAATGATCAGCTTGACAAAGGAGTGAAGGGTGTTCGACTCGGCACGGCCGATGAATGTACTGATCAAGGGTGTGATGAGATCAACGAAATCGAATGCAGCAATAATTTTCGCTGCGACGACCCGCTCCCTCCATCCTTCACTGGAAGTGAGAAGCTCGCAGATTTTCCAGGCGTCGGAAATTGCCACCAGTTGTTCAATCTTGCTGGCCGAACTCGCCCATCTTTCCGTGTACAGAGCGGATACAAGCTCATGAATTTTTGGATCAGATGCCGGGCGGTACGTCATTTGTCATTCTCAACATTTGTAAAGAGATAGGTCTGCTCCTGGCCGGTTGCCATCGTTTGCAGGTTACACCCCTTAACGGTCATTCACGAACGGCATTGACGACGCCTGCTGGTTGAGCTTGCATTCCTCAATCAGTATGGTTATACATCAGGGTACGTACACCATGTACACAGTCATGACGTAGCCGTCGCTAATTTCTGATATACGTACCTGCAGTACGAGATCACTGCTGCCTTCTTCTGCCGTCCAGAGATCTATAAGGGCATCCCAGCGATCCCCCATCCAGATGCACACTGATGTATTCCAGGATTCCTTGGGAAGCTGAATCAGCGTCGCCCCGTAGTTTTTGATGTATCTCTCGATTTGCGCAGCGGTCTCTTCTAATACTGGAGCGACCCCAGGCACGCCATCGCTCAGACAGTAGTCATGGCGCACGAATGCATCAACGATTTGTGTTAGCACTGGGCGCCAGGCTGAAGGGATTAGTCCTTCCTCTTCGGTATCTTTTGTGATCGGAACTTCACTTCGCTCGTTGAGTATCTTCATTCCCCAATCCTTGAAAACGAAAAACTATTCTGCTCGCTGAGCGGCTGCTTCTGGCCGAATGCGGCATATCAAGGCCAAACTAGCTCCCCCTTCAGTTTGGGTGCAAAAGTCGAAGAAAAGACCAGTTTAAGAAAATCATCGCCAATTGCACAGCCTCCTCACGGCTTTTGGCAACAGCTACCTTGAATGCCTCCTTCTGGATCGGTGCCCATTCGATCTTCAAAGAGTTAAGTTCTTCCACGCTAACCTTGTGATCTTCCCGGTGCGCATACCCATTGCGAATACCATTCAAAGCTTTTGCAGCGCCAACATATGCAGAAGGCAAAGTGCCCAATGCATCGGCCAGATCGACCTTCATTTCAAACGTAATGCGATGTCTATCCAACAGCTTCTCTGGCCTTGCAAGGTTCTTTGCTATTAGGGCCTCAATAGTCCGCTCAATAAGTAGATGGCCGCGCAAAACGGACGAAAGCTCTGGAGAGGCGAAAACAAGCATCTCCATGCCGTACTGATCAAGTGCCTCATGCGAAGCCGTTTCAAAGTTAACGGCTCGTGCAGCTTTCGATTTTTGCATTGCAACTACACTCCTCAATTCTTTTCGACCGTCGGCTTCTGGCCGTATCCTGCCTAAGTGACTCAGACGTTGACGTCACGCCAACGTCGCAACCAAATATATTTGTTCTTCCACAGGGTGATGTAAAAGATCGCGGAGAATGGTGACGCGTTCGGGCCGCATTCAAGTATCACAGGGTCGGCAAGACGAACGTCAAGCTCAAATTTTTTCGAATGACACCAATCGATTTGCATCTGCACAGTGTGCTTCCAGGGAGGGACATCGAACGCAACCTCCGAGCCATTGGCCACTCTGGCAATTTCTCGCCCGTCCAGAAGAACAATGTATTTGCGACCTATATCTTGCCAAATTGCCTTGATTCGTCAAACAATAATTTTTGTCATTTCAAATGTATTCAAAATTGATTTGGTCAGCTGAACTGCTTGGCCGTCGACGGCTCATGAGCATAACGAATTGCCAAGGACAAAAAGTCACGCATTGTCACGCCAACGCGAATGGCCGCTACGGTTCGCCTGCTATCTGCAACGAGTCAGGCGTGGATTGAAAGAAATTCATGCATCAATTCAAATGCATGAAATATTCCCAGGAGGCCGGCACACTGGGATGCATGCGCCTACGGCAGTCGGTGCCGCAAAGTCGGCTCGATATTGCGCGCGTGCAGCCAGCGCACGATGTCTTCCAGGGTGGCATCCTGCAACAGCAGGCCTGGCGCAGTGGCGGACGTAGCCACTGGCAATGCGGCAACGACGGGAGCGGGTGCGACATCAAGCAGACCCGCATGTCGCTGCAACTTCGCCAGCGCCTGCGCGAACTGGGCCGGGTTGATGCTGCGCAAGCTTTCCAGGAATCCCAGCTGGGCGGCTGGCGGCGGCGGCATGTCCAGGCCCGCTTCGTCGACGAAGGCGGCGCCCATGCTGGGGTGGATGAAAGCGGCCCAGTTTCCCGTCGGCTGCAAACATGGCGGCAGCGCCACCTGCTCCACGTAAGCGGGTGGTGCTGCGGCGAGGATGTCGGTCGAGGCGGGTAAAAAAATGGTGCGCAGCAACTGTACGAACTGGCGCGCCTGGGCGACCGGTACGGGCGTGGCCAGCGACAGCCATAACTGGAAAGCCGTGCCCGAGATGCTGACGGCGGGCGCCGGCAAGTCCAGCTCGTGCTGCACGGCATTGGCGATCGTGCACAGCGCGCTCCAGTGCGCTTCGCCGCCACCCTTGCCGCCAAACTCCAGCACCAGCGCGCGCGTCAGGCCG
The DNA here is from genome assembly GCF_051380775.1 of Janthinobacterium pasteuri. NCBI lineage: Bacteria > Pseudomonadati > Pseudomonadota > Betaproteobacteria > Burkholderiales > Oxalobacteraceae > Janthinobacterium > Janthinobacterium pasteuri. The sequence goes on from NZ_JBNYXS010000011.1 coordinate 149,726, forward strand.
CGATGGCCGCGATCCTGTACCAGTTCTACGGCCACCGTCTGCTCGCCCGACAGATGGCGCGCCAGCACGGCCGGCGTCAGCGGCTGCTGTTGGCCACCCGCCTCCAGATAGTGTTGCTGTTCATCGAACAGATACAGACGGGTGAGTTCGGAAATCAGTTTATGCATGGACAGCCTCGTAATAACGTTGAGCAAGACTTGCCAACTTGCCCAGATTATAGCCTCCCTGCCCCCCGAACCTCAGCAGACCGGATGCCCGGCGTCCCGCCTCGCCCGCCCTGCGCCAAACACCAGCCAGCTGGCGGCGGCGAACAGGCAGGCGGCCACGCCGCCGTACAGCATCACCGCGCCAAAGCCTTGTGCCAGGGCAAGTTTTGCCACACCAGCCGGCAATGCGCTGGAGCCCTTGCCTGCCGACAAATTCTCCGCCATGGCGCGCAAGGCGGCCGCGTCCAGTCCGCCGGGCAGATGCGGCCGCAGCGCGGACTGCAGGGCTTCGACGAGGATAAAGCCCATCAGCGCGATATTGATGGACAGGCTGACCATGCGCGCGCTGATGTCGATGCTGGAAGCCATGCCGGCCCGCTCGCCGGGCACGGCGCCCGTCGTCGTGTTGGTGACGGGTGTATTCGTCAAGCCCAGGCCCGTGCCCGCCAGCAGGCAGCCGGGCAAGATCGTCAGCCAGCTGGCGGCATCCACACTGCTGCCCCACAGCATCAGCAGAAAACCCAGGCCGATGGCCAGCAAGCCGGCAGGAATGACCGTATCGGCCTGGTAGCGCAGCGCCAGCCGTTCGGCCAGGGGCGGCACGAGCAAGGTGGGCAAGGTGTAGGCCAGCAAGGTCAGGCCGGTGCCCAGGCTGCTGTAGCCGAGGCCATGTTGCACGTACAGGGGCAGATAAATCATGAGCGGCCAGAAACTGCAGTTCATGCCCGCCGAACCGAGCAGTGCTCCCGAAAAACGGCGAATGCGAAATACGCTGAAGTCGATCATCGGTTCAGGCTGGCGCCGCTCGATCATGACAAACAGCATCAGGCTGAGCAGCGCCACGGCCAGGCTGGCCAGCGTGAGCGGGTCCGTGAAACCCAGCGCCGGCCCCTGCGTGAGGCACCATGCCAGGCTGAACACGGCCAGCGACAGGGTGGCGATACCCGCCACGTCCAGCTTGCGCCGCTGCGGATCGCGCGATTCGCTCACGCCCAGCGCCACCAGCAGCAGGGCCGCCAGCGCCAGCGGCCCATGCACGAGAAATACCCATTGCCAGTTTGACAGAGCCACGATGGCTGCGCCGATGATAGGGCCAAAGCCCAGGCCCAGGCCAAACACGATGCCCCAGGCGCCAAACGCCCGGCCCCGCGCGGCGCCGGCCGGAAATTGCTGCGACAGCACGGCCACCTGGCAAATCAACATGGCGCCGCCGGCCATGCCCTGCAGCGCGCGCGCGCCGATCAGCACGCCGGTGCTGCCGGCCCAGCCGCATGCCAGCGAACTGAGGCCGAACAGCGCCAGGCTGGCGAGCAGCAAGCGCTTGCGGCCATAGCGGTCGGCCAGGGTGCCCGTTGCCATCAGCACGGTGGTGCAAGCCAGGGTGTAGGCGTTCATGATCCATTGCAAGTCCTTGAAATCGCCATGCAGCACCGTTTCCAGGGTGGGCAGGATGACGGGCACGCTGGAAATTTCCAGGCCGAACATGAGCGAGGCCAGGCACACGGCGGCCAGGGTCAGTGCGTTTTGTTGCGAATTAGTTAGGTGCATCGAAGCCTTGATGTCGAAAGTCATAGGGGCGCGTGCTGCCGGCGCGCTGCGAACCAGCATTCTAGAAAACCGCAACTCATGAAGGAAATGATAAAATTTTATACAATTCATTCATTTTCATCATGAGTCACGGGAATCCCATGGACTTCGATACCGCCCTGCTGCGCGCCTTTGTGGCCGTCCAGGACACGGGCGGCTTTACGCGCGCCGCCGAACGGCTGCACCTGAGCCAGTCGGCCATCAGCCACCAGATCCGCCGCCTGGAAGAACAGGCAGGCACGGCATTGCTTCTACGCACGACGCGCAGCCTGCGCCTGACGGAAGATGGCGAGGATTTCCTGCGCCACGCGCGGCAGATCCTGGCGGCCCAGGATGCGCTGTCGCGGCGCTTCCAGCGTTCCTCGATCGCCGGCGCCGTGCGTTTTGGCGTACCGGAAAATTTTATGGGTGCGCGCCTGCCGGCCCTGCTGGCACAGTTTGCGCACCTGTTTCCCGCCGTGCGCATGGATGTAACAGTCGGCACCTATCTTGACTTGCAGAAACTGGTCGCCGCCGATGCGCTGGACCTGGCCGTCGTCATGGCCCTGGCCGGCGGGCAAGATGAGGATGCCGTGCTGCGCCGCACGCGCTTCGTCTGGGCGGCCGCGCACGATTTCCGGCATGACGGCACTCAGCCCCTGCCGCTGGCGTTTTCGCCGGCGCCGTGCATGCACCGGCAAGTGGGCGTCGATGCCCTCGATAGCGCACGCCTCGACTGGCGCGTGGCGTTCACCTCGCCCAGCCAGCAGGGCTTGCGCGCGGCCGTGCTGGCCGGGCTGGCGATCACAGCCCTGCCACAGGGCGACCTGGAGCCGGGCATGGTGGTTATCGATGGCCAGCATGGCTTGCCAACCTTGCCCGCCGCACAGTTCCAGCTCGTCTGGCCCGCCGCCAGCAGCACGGCGGCGGCCGAAGCGTTCGGGCAATTGCTGCGTGAATGGTCAGCCGCTGCGGCGATATGACAGTAGCAGCAAAGGCAGCTTGATGAACAATCTCACCGTCCACGACAGCCACCGTGCCAGTCGTGCGGCTCCTGTGATCGCCACCCTAGCCACAGGAGGAAGGATAGGGCTTGGACGTGACCCCGACTTTCTTTACGCGTCGCTTGCTCGAGCAACGTACTGACGCGCAAACGACACACGACGTGCACAGTCACCACACGAACACGCGTTTACCGTGTGGCGATGCAGGTCTATAGTGGCTTCTTTCCCACCTGTTCAAGGATCGCCATGAAACTCTTTTACTCGCCGGGCGCCTGCTCCCAGGCACCGCACATCATCCTGCGCGAAACGGGCACGCCGTTTACCCTGATCAAGGTCGACCTCGGCCAGCACCAGACGCAGGAAGGCGGCAATTACTACGAACTCAACCCAAAGGGACAAGTGCCGCTGCTGGCGCTCGACGATGGGACGACATTGAGCGAAGGCCCCGTCATCGCCCAGTACATCGCCGAACTGGCGGGCAGGCAGGACTTGCTGCCCCCCGTGGGCAACTCTGCCCGCTACAAGGTGCTGGAATGGCAGAACTACATCACCTCCGAGCTGCACAAATCGTTCAGTCCCCTGTTCGATCCCCGCTACGACGCCGCCACCAAGACCTTGTTCGTTGAGCAACTTGGCAAGAAATTCAAATGGGTGGACAGCCGCCTGGAAGGACATGCCTACCTGACCGGCGACACCTTCACCGTGGCCGATGCCTACCTGTTCGTCATCACGGGCTGGGCGCCGCGCGTGGGCGTGGATTTGTCGGGCCTGGCAAATGTGCAGGCCTTCCTTGCAAGAATGGCCCAGCGCGACAGCGTCAAGGCTGCTTGGGAAGCGGAAGGACTGACCAAGGCGGCTTAACCGCCGTGGCACGGTGCACGGTTCAGGTTTTTTCCGACTTGCCGTGCATCACCATGATGGTTTGCTGCATCAGCGCGCACAGGTTTTCCCGGCCATCCTTGACGGCGAACACTTCGGCCTGCGTGACGATCAGGGCGCGGCCCGGACGCACCACCTTGCCGCGCGCGATCAGTTTCTCGCCATCGGCGGGCGCCACCAGATTCATCTTGTATTCCACGGTCAGCACGGAAGCACCGTCCGGCACCATGTTCATGGCCGCGTAACCGGCGGCCGAGTCGGCGATCATGCGCCACCACGCCCATGGGGACCGTTCCCCTGCCCTGCCCGCGCCAGCAAGCCGGGCACGAGATGCAGCAGGTCGCCTTGCGGCCGCTGCACGCTCAGCACGCCGGGCAACAGCCCTATGCGGGGCTTTGCCGTCCCATGCACCACTGTGCGAAAATGCCCGCCTTCGCCATTGCCGGATTCTGCCCATGCCGCACGCTGTCATCGATACCCTTTCCGAGCGCGACGCGCGCCGCATCGCCCGCCATGCGCCGGCAGCCGACGCCGCCCGCTTTTTGCATCCGGCCCAGCAAGCCTTGCTGCACCGGCGCGGCTGGCTGACGATGCTGGCGCCGCGCAGCGCGGGCGGCGCCGAGCTGCCCTTGCCACACGTGGTGCGCCTGGAAGAAGCCGTGGCCGCCGTCGACGGCAGCATGGGCTGGGTATTGACCCTGTGCGCGGGCGCGGGCTGGTTCGCTGGCTTTCTGGCCCCTGACATGGCACGCAGCATCATCGGCACGCCCCGTGTCTGCCTGGGTGGCAGCGGCGCGACCACGGGCTACGCGGAGGAAGAAGGCGACGGCTACCGCATCACGGGCAACTGGGATTACGCCAGCGGCGCGCCCATGGTCACCCACTTCACCCTGAACGCCCGGCTGCAGCGCGATGGCCAGCCCCTGCTCGATGCAGAAGGCAGGCCGCGCATCCGCGCCTTCCTGGTCCCCGCCGCGCTGGTGCAACTGGTGCCATCGTGGAACAGCATCGGCATGCGCGCCAGCGCCTCGCACAGCTACCGCATCGACGGTGCCTGGCTCGGCAAGGAACATGGTTTTACGCTCAGTGCCGACACCGCGACGGCCGACGGCCCCCTGTACCGCTACCCCTTCTATTCATTGGCTTACGTGACCCTGGCCGCCAACGTGGCCGGCATGGCTGCGCATTTCATGCAACTGGCAGAGGAATGCATGCGCCACCGGCGCCATGCGCGCGCCGGCTTGCCGCTGCTGGAGGTGCCGGAAGTGGCCAACATGCTGCAAGACAGGAAAGATGCGTTCACCGCCGCCCGCACCCGCTACTACACCGTGCTGGACGACAGCTGGGCGCAGGTGACGGCGGGCGCGGCGCTGGACGATGACGCCATGCAGGCCGTGCAAACCGCTTCGCTGGCCCTGGTGGCCGTCTGCCGGGCGGCCGTCGATGGCTTGTATCCCTACTGCGGCCTGTACGCGGCCCGCGAAGACAGTAGCATCAACCGCGTCTGGCGCGATTTTCACACTGCCAGCCAGCACTCATTGCTGCTGCCTTGACATTGCCGACCTCGGCAACGCCGCGCAACAGCTTGCCCCCGGGCAAGCGCATGACTGAAAAGGCTGGCGGGCGCCATGCGGGCCGGATTGCCTGATAAGATGGGGCATTGCTACTTCTCGCTTCCCCTATCCATGCACGTCAACACGCTCAGCAGCCTGGCGCAACTTTTGGCCAGTGCCGAAACGGAAACCCTGGCCTTTCCCACCAGCATCAATACGGCCCTGCTCCTGCAAAAGGAACTGGCCAACCCGGATTGTCACTCGTCCGACATCAGCCGCCTGTTGCTGTGCGAACCGACCTTGTCGGCACGCGCCGTGGCGCTGGCCAATTCGGCCATGTTCGCGTCCGGCCAGGCGCCTGCCATCACCAGCGTGCGCGCTGCCGTCGAACGGCTGGGCCACCGCAACCTGTATGCGCTGGCGACGGCGGCCGTCATCCGCCAGCTGAACGCGGGCATCCGCGACGAAGCCTTGCGCGCCCGCGCCACCCAGCTGTGGGCGCACACCGTGCATGTGGCGGCGCTGTCGCATGCGCTGGCCGGCGCCGTCACGCACACGGATGCTGATACGGCGCTGTTCGCCGGCATCGTGCATGAAGTGGCCGGCTTTTACATGCTGGCCCAGGCTGACAAGACCCCGGGCCTGTACGCCCAGCTGGAAACGCAGATGGCGTCCACGCTGGAAGTGATCGGCCGCGCGCTGATGCGCCAGCTGGGCGTGCCGCTGCCCGTCGCCGATGCCGTCAATGCCTTGCCCGGCTCGACCATCATGCTGCCGCCCGAAGGCTTGCGCGACACCCTGCTGCTGGCCAAGGCGCTGGCGCCCGTTGCCTCGCCGCTGCCGCAGGCCAGCGTTACCGTCAACGCGGCGCTGCAAGCCTATCTGGAGAACGATCCCGTGCTGCAGGCGCTGCGCACGCAGCCGTCGGCCGAAGCAAAGGGCCTGATCGAGGTACTGCTCAGCTGACAGCCGATCTGCTATGATGGCGCAGGCCGGGATGGGCCTGGCCCGCTTTCATTGATGTGCACTGGAAAACTGCCTTGACTACCTCCTTACGCATGCTCGGCCTGGCCGCAGCTCTGACCATGGCGTGCAACGCCAACGCCGACAGCTTCGTTTCATCGGCCTCCAGCGCCGGATCGCAGTCGAGCGGCAGCATTTCCGATTCGCTCAATGGTTCGAGCAACAGCTCGTCGCGCGACAACAAGGTGGCCAATGGCCCCTACCGCATTATCGACGTGGCCGCCATGCCGGGCCGCGACGGCATGACGCGCCTGACCATGCAGGCCGATGCCACGGCAACGCCGCTGGTGCTGGACTTGCCGCAAGCGGCCCTCGACAAGCAGCAGTTGGCGCAGGGCGACGTGGTGCATGCGCAAAACCGCGCCTACGGTATCGAATTTTCGCGCAACGACACGCGCGCCGCCTTTTTCCTCGTGCTGGACGACGACTGGTACGGCGAAATGGCCACGCGTCCCGTCAGCCTTTGATCCCTCGTTTGACCGCGCGTCACCTGGCGTGGCTGCTGACCAGCTGCGCTGCGCTGGTCCTGGCTGGCACCGCCCAGGCAGGAACTTCGCTCGCCTCATCGCGCTTTTGCGACCGCGCGCAGGAACTCACGGCCACGGAACAGGATCGCCTGTTGCGCTTTGCCGCCGTGGTGCGCGAGGAACTGGCCGCCAGCGAAGGCAGCGTGGCGCTGATCAGCCGCTCCGGCCTGGATCTGGCCCGCTTCGGCATCCGCTATTCGCACGCCGCGCTGGCCTGGCGTCATGACGATGACAAGGGCTGGTCCGCGCGCCAGCTGTACTACGCCTGCGACGAAGGCCGCCCGCGCATCTTCGACCAGGGTACGGCCGGTTTCGCCATGGGCACGGAAAACCCGGCTCTGGGCTACATCTCGCTCGTGAAACTGCCAGCGGAAACCGTGCCGCCCCTGCGCCGCGCCCTGCTCGACCCCGTACGGGTGCAGCAATTGCTGGCGGGCCGCTACAGCGCCAACGCCTATGCGTTCAGCCTGAAATACCAGAATTGCAATCAGTGGGTAGTGGAATTGCTGGCCGCAGCCTGGGGCGAACTGGCCGCGGCCAGCGACTTGCGCGCCCGCGCCCAGGACTGGCTGCGCGCCGCCCAATATGCGCCCGCCCCCGTCGACGTGGGTGCACGCTGGCTGATGCTCGGTTCGATTTTCGTCCCCCTGGTACATATGGACGACCATCCGCCCGAAGCCATCGGCACGATGCAGCTGGCAGTGAGCCTGCCGGCCAGCCTGGAAGCGTTCGCGCGCCAGCGCCTGCCCGCCAGCGAGCGCGTGGAAATCTGCCACGACGGCAAGCAGGTGGTGGTGCACCGGGGCTGGGATGCGATCGCCGACGGTTGCGTGCCCGGGGCAAGCGACCGGATCATCGCCCTCGATTAGTCAGGTATCCGCGTCGAGCGCTTCGCCAATCGCGTAAAAGCGCCCGCCCGCGATGTAGTGCAGGCTGCGCCAGGCTGGATCGGCCTCCTCGAAATGCCAGTGCCCGTCGCGAAACACGCGCGTATCGGCCCAGGCGCCCACCACCTCTCCGATGAACAGGTCATACGCAGCCTGGTTGTGCGGCTCGGCGATCAAACGGCAGGCCAGCCAGGCGGAGCAGCCGGAGACGAACGGTAAATCAAAGCCGTCCATGTGAAACAGCTGCACGCCGGCACGCGCCAGTTTATCGGGCTGCGCGTCCAGGCTGTGCGTGCCCACGGCATGCGTCAGCTGCAGCTGCGCCGCCGTCGGCACCTGGATGACAAACGTCCCGCTGCCCTCGACCAGCGCGCGCGTGCGCGTGGCCTTGTCCAGCACCACGGTCAGTTTCGGTGGCGCAAAATCGAGGGCGCAGGCCCAGGCGGCGGCCATCACGTTGTCGACGCCGGCATGGCGCGCCGAGACCAGGATGGAAGGGCCGTGATTGAGCAGGCGATACGCCTTTTCCAGCGGCACGGCGGCGATATGACCACGTTCAGGCTCCTCGTTTTTCAGGGACAGGAGCATATCCCACTGGTCAATGCCGGGCCCGAAGCCGTCCGGCGTCACTTTGACTGTCTCAAAACCGAAGCGCGCATAAAAACCCTGCGTGTGCTGGCTGGTATTCATGCTCACGCTGGCGACTCCCGGCACGGCACGGATGGCGTCCAGGCGCGCCTGCGTCAGCGCGCGGCCCAGTCCCTGCCCATGCAGATCCTGCGCCACCATGCCCCAGCACAGGCTGGCAACGCCGCCGCCCGCTTCCAGCGCATGGCCGCCGCAGGCGACGATGCGCGCGTCACCATCGACGATGCGCTCGATGACCAGATACGGGTGCGTCAATGTATCGAGCCAGGCGGCAAAGCCGGCGCGCTCCGAGAGGTCGAAAAAACGCGGCGTATTGCCATCGAAGAGGGCCAGGCAGCTATCGCGGTCACTGGCCCGGTAAGGACGTACTGTCTGCATTGTTATCCTTTCAAAAACAGGCGGGGAAATTAGTCGGCTCCGCCCTTCACAGCAGATGTTCCGACGTCACCACATGCACGCCTGGCGCAGCGGCGATGGCCGCCTCCAGCAAGGCTCGGGCGATGCGCGGTGCGGGATTGATGCGCCAGCGGCGCGGCAGCACGGGACCGAGCACACGCAGCAGGTGCAACGCGGCGCCCTCGCCCGCCCGGGCCACGTCGCGCTCGCCGCCGATCAGGCCGGGTCGCACGTGCGTGAGCGATTCAAAACCCAGCGTTTCCAGATCGCGTTCCAGCTCGCCCTTGACGCGGTTGTAGAAGAGGCGCGAAGCGGCGTTGGCGCCGGCGGCGGAATTGAGCGCATACGTGCGCGTGCCGGCCGCCAGCGCCAGGCGCGCCACGGCCAGCGGATAGTCATGGTCGACGCGCATGAACATCTGCTGCGTACCCGCCACCTTCATGGTCGTGCCCAGGGCGCAGATGACGGCATCCGCCTGCCACCAGGGTGCATCGGGCGGCAAGTGATCGAAGTCGACGAGGGGCGCTTCCAGTTTGGCATGCGCGGCCAAGGCCTTGCGCGCCGGCGCCACCACCTTGCTGACGCGTGCGTCCATCAGCGCCAGGCGCAGCACTTCACGGCCCACCAGGCCGGTGGCGCCTATCAGTATCAATTTCATTTCTTCTCCCCGCAGACATTGGACGCCACACGATACAGCATTGGGCGCCCAGGCAGCGTATCAAGCGCCAGCGTGCGTGTGATAGATCTTGCTGACGATAGTCCATTCACCTTGCACCTTGAGCAAGTTGAAAAAGTCGGTGAAGCGGAAACCCGAGATATCGTCCGTATCGACGCGCGCGCTGGCGGCCGTGCCCACGATATCGACGCGCACGATGGCGGCCTTTGCCTGCGGCGATGGCCGGAAGGCGCTGTCGATGATCTCGAACAGGCCTTCGATGGGCCCGCCCGTCAGTTTATCGTCGCCGTCGATGCCGAAAATGGTGGCCTGGCTGCTGAAAGCCGGGCGCATGATGCTGCTGTCAGCCTGCGCCCCGCCCGCATTATATTGATTCAGCACGGCGACGATGGCCTGGTAATCCTGCACATAAGTGGTGTTGTTCATGTTGCGCTCCTTGGGTGGGTGAAAAAGAAATCAGGACAGGCTTGCGGGCCAGTCGGTGTAGCCATGGGCGCCACCACCGTAATACGCCTCGCGCGGCGCCACGGCCAGCGCCACCCCACGGCGCAGGCGCGCCACGAGGTCCGGGTTGGCGATGAAGGGACGGCCAAACGCCACCGCATCGACCTTGCCCTCTGTGCGGCGCGCCAGCGCCAGTGGCAAGTCGTAATGGTTGTTGCCGATATACGGGCCGTTGAACAGCGCACGCAACGCATCGAGGTCGACGCCTGCCGGCACATCGCGTGAAGTCGCCGTGGCGCCTTCCACAAAGTGCAGATAGGCCAGTCCATGGCGATTCAACTGTTCGATCAGATAGCCATAGGTGGCCATCACGTCGCTGTCGACGGGCGTGTTGCCGGCGTCGGGCGTGACGGGAGGCAGGCGGATGCCGACCCGCGACGCGCCCCAGACGTTCACCACGGCTTGCGTCACTTCCAGGGGCAGCCGCGCACGGTTTTCGATGCTGCCGCCATAAGAGTCCGTGCGCCGGTTGGTCGAATCGCGCAGGAACTGGTCGAGCAGGTAGCTATTGGCCGAATGCACCTCGACGCCATCGAAACCGGCGCGCAGCGCGCATTCGGCCGCATGCGCATACTGCGCGACGATGCCGGCCATTTCCTGCGTGTCCAGCGCGCGCGGCATGGACACGGCTTGCATGCCGCTGGCGGTATAGGTGCAGCCCTCAGCCCGGATGGCGGAAGGCGCCACAGGCGCCGCGCCATCAGGCTGCAGACCGGCATGTGAAAACCGTCCCACATGCCACAGTTGACAGACAATCTTGCCGCCGGCCGCATGCACGGCATCGGTAACCAGCTTCCAGCCAGCCACCTGCGCGTCCGTCCAGATCCCTGGCGTCATGGCGTAGCCGCGCCCCTGGGCTGAGATATTCGTCGCTTCGCTGATGATCAGGCCGGCGCCGGCGCGCTGGGCGTAATACTCGGCATGCAAGCCATGCGGCACGCCGTCGTCGTCCATGCGGCTGCGCGTGAGCGGCGCCATGACGATGCGGTTGGCCAAGGCCAGCGCACCCAGATTGACGGGAGAGAACAAATCGCTTTCATGCTGCTCGGTCATCGTATTGCTTTCATGTCGTATGAGAAAAAACCGGAAATAACTGACCGGTCGTCTAGTTTGTAGTTAAAAAAAACGGCTACGACAGCAGCCGTTGTGTCGTCGACATTGCCGAGTCGAATGGCCCGCCGCTCTTGGCGACCTTGACCATCAGGGAAGCACCCAGCCACAACTGGTAAAGGGATTCCGCCAGCGTGCGCGCCGGCGTTGTCGTCGCCACGGAACCGTCGAAATGGCCCGCTTCCACGCACTGCGTCAGGCGTTCCAGGATGGCGCCCGTGCCTTGCTGCAGCACGGCGCCCATGTCCACAGACAAGTCGCACACTTCGGCGCCCAGTTTGACCACCAGGCATTTGCCTTCCGGCGCGCTGCTAGCCTGGGTCGTGCTCCAGTAGTCAAAATAGGCCAGCAGGCGCTCACGGGCATTGCCAGGCCCCGCCAGCAAGGCGTCGACCGTTTGCAGATAGCTGCTGAAATAATCATCGAGCAAGGCTTGACCAAACTCTTCCTTCGACTTGAAATAATAGTAAAAGGAACCTTTCGGCACGCCGGCCGCCGCCACCAGTTCCGCCAGGCCCACGGCCGTATAGCCCTTCTCGGCCATCAAGGCCTTGGCGATATCGATCAGGTGCTGGCGCATGTCAGCGGAGGATTTTTTGCTCATGCGGCCAGTATAGCAATAAATATGACCGATCGTCTAGTAAACGATATTCGCCTCTGGCATCACCCCACGCGCAGCGCCAATGCCGCCAGGGTCAGCAGCAGAACGGGCACGGTCAACACGATGCCGACGCGGAAATAGTAGCCCCAGGAAATGTGGATATCCTTGCTGTCGAGCACATGCAGCCACAGCAAGGTGGCCAGGCTGCCGATGGGCGTAATCTTCGGTCCCAGGTCGCTGCCGATGACGTTCGCGTAAATCATCGCTTCGCGCACAGCTCCCTGCGCCGTCGTGGGGTCGATGGCCAGCGCGCCCACCAGCACCGTCGGCAGGTTGTTCATCACGGACGACAGCAAGGCCGTCAGCACGCCCGTGCCCATGGCTGCGCCCCACACGCCGTACTGCGCAAAGTGATTCAGCATGCCCGTCAGGTAAGCCGTCAAGCCCGCATTGCGCAAGCCATACACGACCAGGTACATGCCTAGCGAAAAGACGACGATATGCCACGGCGCATGGCGCAGCACGTGGCGCGTGGAAATCACGTGCCCCTTGCCCGCCACGCCCAGCAGCAGAGCGGCGCCCACGGCGGCAATCAGGCTGATGGGCACACCGAGGGCTTCTTGCGAGAAAAATCCCACCAGCAGCAGCGCCAGCACCAGCCAGCCGGCACGGAAGGTAGCCAGGTCGCGAATGGCGGCGTCCGGGCGTTTCAGCTGCGCCACTTCATAGTCGCGCGGAATATCCTGGCGGAAAAAGAGCAGCAAGGCCGCCAAGGTTGCCAGCACGGCGACGACGTTGACGGGCACCATCACAGACGCGTACTCGGCAAAGCCGATCTTGAAGAAATCGGCCGAGACGATATTCACCAGGTTCGACACCACCAGCGGCAGGCTGGCCGTATCGGCGATGAAACCGGCCGCCATCACGTAGGCCAGCGTGGCTTTGGTGGAGAATTTGAGCGCCCGGAGCATGGCGATGACGATGGGCGTCAGGATCAGCGCGGCGCCGTCATTGGCGAACACGGCGGATACGGCAGCGCCCAGAAAGACCAGCAAGATAAACAACTTTCGGCCACTACCGCCGCCCCAGCGCGCCACGTGCAGCGCAGCCCATTCGAAGAAGCCAGCCGCGTCCAGCAGCAGGCTGATGATAATTACCGCGACGAAGGTGCCGGTGGCGTTCCACACGATATGCCAGACGACGGGGATGTCGCCCCAGTGGATCACGCCAGCCAGCAAGGCGACGCCAGCGCCGATGACGGCGCTCCAGCCGATGCCCAGGCCGCGCGGTTGCCAGATGACGAGGATCAGGGTAGCGAGAAAGATGAGGAAAGCGGTCAGCATGCGGTGAGAGTCCCGTGCGGTGCGGCATCGCGGGCACCATGCGCCGCAGCCTGTGAATGTCAACAATAATTCCATAATACTGGAATTATTGAATGAATGCAAAGACTGCGGCGAAGCTGCCCTACTTCAGGGCGATGGCGATATCGCTCAATCCCACCGTCCCATTGCCGATGGCAGAGAGGGCCGGCGTGGCCGCGCCGCCACTCAGCACCGCCGCCCCCGTCGCCAGGTCGATGCGGTACAGCGAGCTGGGGCCGCCGGCCGCCGTGCGCAGCACAGCCAGCGCCAGCCCGTTGGCGCCGCCCGCGATATCGAAGCCCACGTCGCCCGCCACGGCGACACCGAGCGCGCCCGGCAGCCCCACATTGGCCAGGGTACCGTCATTCGGCGGGTTTTGCAGGGCGAGACTGGCGCTGGCCGTGTCGATATCGAACAGCATGGTCGTCACCGTGCCCGCAAAGCTGTTGGTATAGGCCGCTGCCGTGACGACAGGCGCCGCACCCGCGCGGTTGATGGCGCCATCGGTGGTGGTGGCGCCCGTGTCAACATTGATGCGCAGGCTTTGCCCCGTGTTACCGATCACGCGCAGGCGGTCGGCGACAGGGTTGAAATCCACGCCAAAGGCCGTGCCGGCGATGGCCGTGTACGGCGCGCTGGTGTCCGCCGCGTCGGCCGCCAGCGTCGCCTTGACGGTGACGGCGCCCGTAGCCGGGTCGATGGTGACGATACGGCCCGTCGAGGATATCCCGTACAGCAAACCATCCTTGGGACGAATGTCAAAGCCCAGCAGGCGCTCGCCCGCCGCCAGGCCCGTGACGGCCACGTTGGCATCGAGCGTGTTTGGCGTAGCGGTCTTGAAGGTGACGATGCGGCCATCGTCCGTCAAGCCGTAGGCGACGGGTGCCGCCAGAGGCGCCAAGGCGATGCCGCGCAGCTCTTCCGTCACACCGATGGCCGCTACCAGGGTCGCCGGGGCGCTGGCCGCCGCCAGGTTGACGCTGTACAGATTGCGCGTGCCGGCCACCGTCATCACGGCGTAGCCCGTATTCGTGCGCGCATCGATGTCGAAACCGGCCACCGCCGTGGCGGCCACGCCCAGCGGCACGGCGCTGGCCAGGGTGCCGTTGTTCGGCGGATTTTGCGTGTACAGCGTGGCGTTGACCCCATCGATAACAAATAAAGTGGTGCTGGCCGTGCCGGCGAAACTGTTGGTATAGGCGGCGGCCGTGATGGCGGTGCTGGCCACGCCGCCATTGATGTTGCCATCCGTGGTGGTGGCGCCCGTATCGACATTGATGCGCAGGCTCTGGCCCGTGTTGCTAACGATGCGCAGGCGGTCGGCGACGGGGTTGAAATCGACGCCAAATTCCGTGCCGGCCAGCGCGGTGTAGGGCGCCGTGGTGTCGGCCGCATCGGCCGCCAGGCTGGCTTTCACGGTGGCGGCGCCCGTGCTGCCATTCAAGGTGTAGATGCGGCCCGTGCTGCCGACGCCATACAGTTGGCCATCGGCGGGCCGGAAATCGATGCCCAGCAGGTTTTCCCCCGCCTGCAAGCCCGTCACGGTGACAGCGCTGCGAATGGTGCCCGGCGCGGCGCGGTCGAACGACAACAGTTTATTGCTGGCCGTTAGCACAAACACGTCGCCCGTGACGACCACTGGCGGCGGTGGCGGCGGGGGCGCGACGACGACATTGTCGTGGCTGTCGCCGCCCCCGCATGCGGACAGGGCAATGGCGACGGCGGAAGCGAGCAACAGCTTGGCAAATGGCAAGGATGGTAGCGTGGACATGAGCGTGACTCCGGTAAGTGAGTGAATGGAAGTGCCGCCCAAGCCGCTATTGCAGCGAGCGCACCCCGGTACTACCCGCCATGCGCGCTTTTGGATGCAGCGGTGGAAAAAAAATGTCTGCACCGCCGTTTGTGATTGTCTTTAAGCAACTTAATCGATGTATAGTCGCAGGCAGGATTGAAACAGGAGGCAGGACAGTGGCGCGCATCTTTCAGACCAACAACATGGGCGAAGCCGACTTGCGGGTGGCCATCGTGCCGCGCGGCAACGCCGACTTGTTCGTACACCGCGTTGCCAGCCTGGGCCTGGCGCATGGTGACGCGCAATGGTTCATCACCCGTGAGCGCCAGGATGCCACGGCCAGCGTGTATTTCACCTCGCAAGGCTTTGCGCAGCTGACCATCTGTTTTGTCGACCAGGCCAGCGAAGCAGGCTGGGCCAGGCCACATCGGTACAAGGGCTGCCTGTCGCACGGCGACGCCTGACATCAGGCGGAGGAGCGCGTCATGGATTTGATTTTGCTGGAACCCGGCAACCCTGACCTCGTATTCGGCAAGGCGCCGAACGACGCCATCTGGGGCGATGGCGCCACATTCCAGGATTGAACGAACTACATCGCACTGCTTCCGCTGCACCAGGGCCAGGGCATAATGCAGCCATTAACGACAGGCGTCAGCAACGCGGCGCACACTTCGCCCACCGTCATCACCATCGCCTTGCGCGACGGCCAGATCAGCGAAACCCAGTTGCAAACCCATCCCAAAACGCTGCCTGGATCGCTCGCTCGTACTGCAAGCGCATATTCGGCCTGCAAAATATCGGGACGGCGCGCCGGCAAGTCCGTTGGCAGCGGCGCGGCAAGGTGAACATCGCCACCAAGTTCGGCTTCAAGATCCTGCCCCACGGCCAGGGTGTGGGACGCATGGCGGGCGTGGACAGCCGCCCGGAGCACATCGTCCAGACCTTGGAAGCATCGCTGGCCAGGCTGGGCATCGAGTTTATCGACCTGCAGGATCAACACCGCGTGGACCCCGCCGTGCCCAACGAAGACGTGGGGGGGGCGCCATGGCGAATCTGGTGCGGGCGGGCCAGGCGCGCCACCTGGGGCTGTCGGAAGTGTCGGCCGCCACCCTGCGCCGCACCCACGTCGTGCATCCGATTGCGGCGGTGCAATCCGAATACTCGCTGTGGAGCCGCGACGTGAAAGCCGAGGTGCTGCCCGCCAGCGTGCAGGGCGCGCGCTACCCGAAGGTTGAGCTTGCCATGCTTGACCTGTAGACAACGGCGCCTGGCTGCGCTAACTTGAGTACGCAATACAGGTTCTTTTTGCCCGCCGCACTTGAAATGCCTGAATCCGCTATCATTTCCAATCTGAACTATTCATTATGAGAGGGATTTATATGTCCGATTTGCTCGAAACACTGCAATGGCGCTACGCCACCAAGAAGATGGACCCCACTAAAACGGTGCCGCAAGACAAGGTCGAGCGCATCCTGGAAGCCGTGCGCCTGACGGCCAGCTCCAGCGGACTGCACCCGTATGAAGTATTCGTCGTGACGAATCCGGCCCTGCGCGAGCAGATCAAGCCGCATGCGTGGAACCAGTCGCAAGTGACGGACGCTTCGCACCTGCTGGTGTTTGCTGCCTGGGACAATTACACGGTAGAACGCATCAACGCGCGCTTTGACCTGGTCAACACCGTGCGCGGCTTCAAGAATGAAGGCTGGGAAGCCTACCGCCAGCAAATCCTGGCCACGTATCCGCAGCGCGATGCGGAAACCAACTACCAGCACGCGGCGCGCCAGGCGTATATCGGCGTGGGCACGGCCCTGATCGCCGCGGCGCAGGAAAAAGTCGATTCGACGCCGATGGAAGGCTTTGATCCGGCCAAGGTCGATGAAATCCTGGGCTTGCGCGAAAAAGGCCTGCGCTCCGTCGTCATGCTGCCGCTCGGCTACCGCGCCGACGAGGGCGACTGGCTGGTGGACTTGAAAAAAGTGCGCCCTGCGCGCGAGCAGTTCATCACCGAGCTGGCGTAAGCTCCTGGCCCGTGACTGAAAAGCGGATGCTGGCGACGGCATCCGCTTTTTTTACATTCAGGCCGCTTGCGGGAAGCGCACCGTCACCTGCAAGCCCCGCCCCGCCGCGCCATCTTCCAGCGCGGCCTGCAAATCGACCCTGCCGCCCTGCTGCGTGTAGCGCAAGGCGTTGTCGATCAGGTTACTCAGCAACACTTGCAAGCCCTCTGGGTCGGCCTGCGCCAGCACCCTGGCCGGCAACGTATCCACCACGCTCAGGTCGATTGCGCAGCTGTCGGCCAGCGCGCTGTGCTCGGCCACGGCCGCTTCCAGCTGGCTTCTTCCAACAGCGAGCGGAACAGCGAAATGCCCGCGCACGTATGGTACGCAGTACCTCCATACCCTCCTAGCCGGGCAAGCCCAGGTCCAGCAGTATCAAATCGTAGGCGACCCCGGCCAGCGCCAGCTCCGCATCGTTGCCATCGCGGCAGCCTGGCCGACTTCGACGATCTGGCCGTCGACGTGTGAGCGGCGCCGGGGCCCGCGCTTTAGCTGGCGCTGAAATCGAAGTCTCACAGGCCCCGGTTGCGGTTCAACGCAAGGTCCACTTCGGAGGCCGTGGCCGGTACCACGGACTGCATCGTGGCCGAGTGAGCATCGACATGCTGCATGCTCAAGACGGGCCTGGCGTTGACGTACCAGTTGCGGTGTCAGACTGGCCTGTGGTTGCAGGGACTGGCACTCCGACATCATCTTCATGTTGTCGTCGGCACCATCGCTGCACACGTTGATCGGGACTTGATGATCGTAGACGAACGATTCTGTGGTCCCAGGCACGCCCTTCAACACTTGCCCGGCATGCATCTGGTCATTGCTCTGCGGGTTCAAGAAAAACAGCGCCGGACGACGAGTCCGCGATTTCCTCTGGCGCTGGTCATCACGGCAAACGATGCGGCGAAGCTCGCCGGGCAATGCCCCCAACAGGCCCTGGCGGGTGCAGGGCCTGTGCGGGGTGTTATCGAACGATTACTGCGCCAGATAGCGTTCCGAACGGGGACCGTACAGCAAGCCATTCGGCACTCCGGCCGACAGCAGCCGCGCATTCGCCGTGCCGGCGATAGGATGGCTGGCATCGGTGCTGGTGTTGATGATCTGCTTGACCGCCGCCGTCACCAGCATGCCGACCAGGCCGCCGCCACCGCTGTTGTTGCCTTCGTTGCTCGAAGCGCTGGCAGCACCCTGCCACAGCAAGGCGCCCGTCTTCAGGTCCACCAGCTTGGCATCGACCGAGACCACCGTCACGCTGTCGATCACGGCGTAGGTCGTGCCGTACCTGGAGATCGTCACGTACAGACCCGCATCGGCGCCAAAGATCTCGTTGAGCTTTTTCGCATCGACACCGTGGATATCGGCAGCGTTCGTCAAGCCGTTCTGCTTGAAGGTTTCACCGACCACGGCCACCGGCAGCACGTAGTAGCCCGCTTCAGCCAGCGGATAGGTCACTTGCGCGTAGACGCTGTTGCCGGCATTGACTTCCGGCGAATTGTTCAACGGCGGCAAGACCACGATGGAACGTGGCTTGGCCGCCTTGAAGGCCGTATAGTCATACGCGGCCTGCTTGGTGGCGCAACCGACCATGAAGATGGCAGGACCCAGGCACAGGGCCATTTTCAACATGCGCGACATCATAATTTCTCGCCTTTTTTCAATTTACCCAACAGGAAGTCCATGTACGGCGTCGATTCCGGGAAAAGCTTTTTCTCGTCTTCGAATTGCGCGGCAACCTGCTCCGGCTTGCCCGCGATCGAGTACAGCATGCCCAGGTGGGCATGGAAACCCGGCGGCGCATGGTTGCCCTTCGCAGCGATCACTTGCAAGTCTTTTTCCATGGCAGCCATCTGCTGCTCCGGACTTTCACCCTTCAGGTATTCGTACACTTGCGGCTGGTAGCCTTCCCATTGGTACAGGGTCTTCGATTGCGTGGCGCAACCGGTCAGTGCGGCACAGGCGAGCAAGGCCAGCAGGGCTGCGCCCTTATTCATCATTGTCTGTTTCATGGGATACCTTATTGTTTGCGCAGTGCGCCCGCTTCGACGCCAGCCACCAGGCGCTCTACCGCTTCGCGCATGGCCAGGTCCAGTACCTTGCCGTTGAGAGTGGCGTCATAGCTGGCGGTGCCGCCAAAGCCCAGGACTTCACGGTTCGACAAGCTGTATTCGCCAGCGCCGCCGGCCGAGTACACGACTTCCGAGGTGGCGATATTGACGACGTTCAAGGTGACCTTGGCATAGGCCACTTGCGTCTTGCCGCGGCCCATGATGCCGAACAATTGCTTGTCGCCCACTTCCTTGCGGCCGAATTCGGTCACGTCGCCGGTCACGACGAAGTCCGCGCCCTTGATGTTCTGGCCCTGCTTCTTGAACTCCGCTTCCTGCTTGAGCTCGGCCATGTTGTCGCGGTCGAGCACATTGAAACGGTTGGACGTCTGCAGGTGCGCAATCAAAATCGTTTTCGACTGGCTACCCAGGCGGTCGACGCCATCAGAAAAGATGCCGCGCATGAAGTTCGAGCGGTTGTCGAATTTACCGACAGCGATCAGGGTGCGTGGACCAACGTAGGGACGGGCTGCGCTGGCAACCGTGGGGACAGCCAGGGCTTGCGAGGATTCGGAAGCGCAGCCAGCCAAAGCCGCGCCAATCAGCGCTGCAATCAACAACGCGCCAGGTTTATTCTTGTTCATAGTGCCCTTATGATATGGATGATCAGGAGCAACCTGCGAAATTGATTTTAGGCAAGTTAATTTCCTAATTGCAATTATATGGTATTGCATGTCTCACAATTCTCTCCAAAAGTAACGATGACAAGGATTGCATGATTGCCAGCACTATGCAGGCACGACGCATGCTTGACTTCTCAAGTTCAATTCATTAACTTGGCAGTAAAAAACGGCGTGCGGCGATTGCCACCACCGACAGACCTTGCCCGCCGAGCTGCCCCACCCCGGCGCCAACTCCACTACGCCTTTTCACATCGATGGGTCTCAGGCCATGCCGTCACACGATCATTCCCCATCCCATCCGCTGGCCACGGCGCTGGCGCTCTCGCTGGGCGCCGCAGTCGCTCTGGGGCTATCGCGCTTTTCGTATGGCTTGCTGTTGCCGCCCATGCGCGCCGACCTGGGCTGGTCCTACCTGCTGGCTGGCACCATGAACACCTTCAATGCGCTCGGCTATTTTCTCGGCGCCCTGGCCACGCCAGCGCTGATGCGCCGCCTGGGCGTGTGGCGTTTGCTGATCATCGGTTCCGTGCTGGCCAGCATCTTCATGCTGATGTCAGGCCTCGTCAGCGACACGACCACCCTGTTCCTGCAGCGCGTGTGCGCGGGCGTGGCCAGCGCCTTCATGTTCATCGCCGGCGGCGTGCTGGCGGCGCGGCTCGGTTCCATGCACAGCCAGCACGCCGGGTTCTACATCGGCCTGTATTACGGCGGCACGGGCTTCGGCATCGCGCTGTCGGCCCTGCTGGTGCCGGCGGCGCTGACGTCCGCCCAGGAGCACGGCGCCGCGCATGCGTGGCAATGGCCATGGCTGGCACTCGGGATCGCCTGTCTGCTCGCTACCGCCATCATGGCCTTGCCGGCGAAAGCAATCGGCGAAGCGCCGCGCGCCCTCGCCACGCCGCGGCCTTTCGCCTGGCGCGATTTCTTGCCCAGCCTGGCCGGCTATTTCATGTTTGGCGTTGGCTACATCGGCTACATGACCTTCGTCATCGCCCTGCTCAAGCAGCAAGGCATGAGCGCCACCTTGATCACCGTGTTCTACACTGTATTGGGCCTGGCGGTGGTGGCGTCGTCGCGTATCTGGGCGCGCATGCTGGACCGCTACAAGGGCGGTGAATCGCTGGCAATCTTGAATGGCGTGCTGGGCGCAGTGACCATCCTGCCGGCGCTGACGAGCTTTGCGCCCGTCGTATTCCTCTCCGGGCTGGTCTTCGGCGCCGTCTTCCTGTCGGTGGTGGCATCGACCACGGCCCTGGTGCGGCATAACCTGCCCCAGCAATCCTGGACAGCAGGCATCAGCGCCTACACGACGGCATTCGCGCTGGGCCAGATCGTCGGCCCCATCGTGGTCGGCTGGATCGCCGACGGCCCCGCCGGCCTGGAACGGGGTTTGATCGCCTCGGCCATGGCTCTCTTTATCGGCGCGGCGCTGGCTTCGCGGCAAAAGGCGCTGGCGCCGGCCGCATAGCCGACTGCAGGCATTGACCACCTTCGCGGAAAGAACACGATGAACACCGATGCACGAAAAATCCCGCCAACGATGGATGCCGAAACATTGGAATTCATCCAGAGCCTGTTCGCCCTGGTACGCGAAGGCGACACGCAGCAACTGGGCGCCATGCTTGCCCAGGGCGTGCCAGTGAACTTCCGCAACGAAAAAGGCGACAGCCTGATCATGCTGGCCAGCTACCATGGCCACCTTGAAACGTCACGCCTGCTGCTCGCCGCGGGCGCCGACGCCAACGTCCCGAACGACCAGGGCCAGACGCCGCTCGCCGGGGTGGCCTACAAGGGCTACCTGGAGATCGCCGAGCTGCTGCTCAAGCATGGCGCAAAGGTAGAAGGTGCCAGCCCGGACGGCAAGACACCGTTGATGATGGCCGCCATGTTCAACCGCCTGGCCATCCTCGACCTGCTGCTGCAACACGGCGCCCGCATCGATGCCGTGGACAGCCGCGGCATGACTGCCGTTTCGCTGGCCAAGTCCATGAATGCGCAGGAAACCCTGGCCCGCCTGGTCGGCCTGGGGCAGACGACGTGAATGCGGCGGCTTGATCTGCTCCGGTGCTGCGGCACCCAGGATCAGTAACGATTTCACGGACGGAATGAAGCTTCGCCATTTCAACGAGACCTCACCATACCGATGAAAAGTCACCTATCAATTATCGCAACGAACCCTCTCTAAACATGTTGGTGCGGAGAAAAATACTACAGCGATAACTGTCAGGTTGGCGGATGGGCGCGAGGTTAAGACAATTGTAGATAAAAGCGGGAAAAATGTTGGAGGAATGATTGAAGCAAAAAATGTGGTTGATTTATCTCTGTCGCCTCAGTTTAGAGCGCAAGTGCAAATTGCACAGGAGACTGGACAGCCACTCAATCTTGTAGTTAGTCCAAGAAATAAAACCACATCCAAGAATCTTGTCGCTGAAATTAAAAAAACGGACGGGGAAATATACGCATATATTCCTGTCGCAAAAACCATTCAGAAAATATAACCATCATGAAAAAGTATATAAAAATTAATGTCAGGACAAAGAGCGAAACAGTTAATTGGCGTGTTGGGAGACATATTTTAGATAGTTTGTGTGAATCTCAAGGGAGTCTCCTTCCTGAGCAAATTTCTCATAATCCAGATAAATTTGATGCACCGTTTCTTGGAAAAAAGTGTGTTGAAAAGTTCTGGGCGACTCCTGTCACTTTGAGTTATAGCGGAGGAACGTTTGAAGTTGCGGAAACATTTGCTTGGCGGAGGAAAAAATCGGTGAAATCTTTGGGTTATGTGACGCATACAAAGAGAAATATAAAATCTCAGATTGTTCCTGGTGAAATCAGCTTTACTTCGGACTACGCATCAAAAGTAAATTTTTATGAATTATTTAAGTCGTGGTGTTGCATTCTTCCTCCGCAAATTGGCATGCTACATTTATTTGTTGAAGAAGAATTGAAAGATCTTGGCCAGTACGATAGTTTTCGTTTGGGATCTTTTAATGCGTCACTGAATCCGGAAATTTCCGGGATAGGATGGGCTATGTACTATGGCCCTGATTTTTGTAAAGATATCGATATTAAAAAATTAGAAGAATCAGGATTTTTTGTGGAAAATATTGGTGATGGATTTATTGTCAGAGTGACGCAAAACATTGCGGATGTTAATGATAATTTCGCTATTTTTTCGGAGCGACGCGAAGAAATGAGGAAATTGTTTCCTCAGAATTTTTTCAAAGGCGAAGATGATGAATGAACAGGACGAGGACCCGGTCCGTCATTCGCGAGGGCCGGAGCGAGGCCGGGGTCAGATACCGAGGCGGGGCCACGAGGCGAGGTCCGCTATTCAGACACGACCTCAGCCATGCCGATGTCCAAACCATGCCCCACATCGCCACCGCTTTTCAAGGACAGTCAGTCGTGCCGTATCGGCATTTAGTAGAGCGCAACTTGCCACAAATAGAGATGAGCAAAGCTGAGATCGTGTACGAATGGAGGATCTGACCCCGGCTCCCTCAAATGGCGGACCTGACCCCGGCTCCCGGCTCCTGCGACGAGGGCCAGACGCAGCTCGCCGGTGTGGCCTACAAGGGCTACCTGGACATCGCCGAACTGCTGCTCCAGCACGGCGCCAAGGTGGAAGGCAGCAGCCCGGATGGCAAGACCCCCTTGATGATGGCCGCCATGTTCAATCGCCTGGCCATCCTCGACCTGCTGCTGCAACACGGCGCCCGCATCGATGCCGTGGACAGCCGCGGCATGACTGCCGTTTCGCTGGCCAGGAGCAAGAATGCGCAGGAGACCCTCGCCCGCCTGGTCGGCTTGGGGCAGACGACGTGAATGCGGCGGTTTGATCTGCTCCGGTGCTGCGGCACCCAGGATCAGTAACAATTTCACGGACGGAATGAGGCTTCGCCATTTCAACGAGACCTCACCATACCGATGAAAAGTCACCTATCAATTATCGTAACGAACCTTCTTTAAATAAATCCGCCTCATAACCCAGCTCCATAGAGAATTTACCGGCATCAACATTTACCGTAAATTCGCAACGTGTCCATGCAGGCTGATTATTGCTGACCATGAATTGCTGATGCTCACCAACCAAACCAAGAAGTTTCTCCGTCTCTAAATCACTGATGAAGAAATTTCTCTCAACGACTCCGTTATTTGAATAAAACTCAAATCGACCAACATCACCTTCAGGAGAAAGGACTGCAATCATCAAAATTATTTTTGCATCTTCAGGAGCGACACTATATAAACATTGTCCAATTTCCTTAGATATTTCAATATCTTTCGATTCCATTTTTCATCCTTAAACTTTATTTTTAAAAGTAACTTTATATTGCACATTATCCACCTTATATTCTACCACCCGGATGG